>CAZDGZ010000001.1:0-40618 GCA_964505165.1 uncultured Anaerolineaceae bacterium
CCATTCGTGAAGGCGGTTTGACCGTCGGCGCGGGTGTGATTACCGAAATCATTGAGTGAGAGGAGCGCAGTTCCAAGAACTGCGAATAAATAGCGATGTCTTCTAAGAAAGGTGTTCGCCCTGTCATTACCCTCGCTTGTACGGTATGCAAGGAGCGAAATTACACGACGGAAAAGAATCGGCGCAACGACCCGGGACGCTTGGAATTAAACAAGTATTGCCCGCGTTGCCGGAAACATACGTTGCACCGCGAGACTAAGTAAAGTGAACGCTCTGTGTCGGGCGTCTCTTCGAGAGATGCCTGACGCAGGTTCTCAGGCCAGTAGCTCAATTTGGTAGAGCTCTCGTCTCCAAAACGAGCGGTTGTGGGTTCGAGTCCTGCCTGGCCTGCCTTTTTTGAAAAAACGCCGTCCTCTCCCCGCGTGGGTAAGTGGGAGGCGGCGTTTTGACCGTTGCTATAAAGGAGATTGGTTTGGCTGCCAAGAAATCTTCAAAAAAACAAAATTCCATTCAGCGTTTCTTCCGTGAGACGGTGGGCGAACTTCGTAAGGTGACGTGGCCCACTCGTCAGGAGGCGCTGAACCTTACGATTATTGTTATTGTCGTGATGATTTTCGTCGGCGCATTTTTGAGCGTTGTGGATATCATCGCCGGGCATCTTTTGAACTTGGCGCTCGGTCTTTAGAAAGGTTTTCCTCGCTGAGGTACTCATGGCTAATCAGAATCCGGAAGAAGAAATTCAAGAGACAATCGCGGAAGAGGCTACTCCCTCCGATTTGGAGACTTTGAAATCGGAATCCCCTCTTTCGGCGGATTCTGATGCCACGACCTCGGAAACTGTCCCTGAGGTCGTCCCGGAATCGGATGGGGAGGAGGAAGACCCTTCCAAGTGGTATGTCATCCACTGTTATTCCGGTTACGAGAATAAAGTCCGCCATAATCTGGAACAGCGAATCGAGACGATGGGGATGCGCGACATGATTTTCGATGTCGTCGTCCCGACGCAAGAAGAGGTCGAGATTCGCGATGGCAAACGGCGGACGGTGGAGCGTCATATCTTCCCCGGCTATGTGCTGGTGAATATGATACTCACGGAGGAATCCTGGTTCGTGGTTCGCAACACGCCTGGCGTAACCGGTTTTGTGGGGATGGGTAATTTGCCGACCCCGCTTCGCCCGGAAGAGGTGGCGCAGATTATCAAGCGCATGGAAGCCGATACCCCGACTGTGAAAGTGACTTTCAAAGTCGGTGAGCGTGTGCGAATTATTGACGGCCCGTTCAATGATTTCCGCGGTGTGGTCTCGGAAATTGATATGGATCGCAACAAAGTCCGCGTGATGGTTAGTTTCTTTGGGCGAGAGACGCCGGTGGAATTGGATTTCTTGCAGGTTGAAAAAGCGTAATCCATCACGCATCGCGTGATGTAAATCGTGGGAGGGCGCACGAAAATCGCCCGTCAAAACCACAAAGGAGTAAATATGGCAAAAAAACTGAAAGCAATTGTGCGATTGCAGATTGAAGCGGGGAAAGCGAACCCCGCGCCGCCGATTGGTCCTGCTCTGGCGGGGCACGGCATCAATATCATGGCGTTTTGCAAGGAGTACAATGCTCGTACTTCGAGCAAAGCAGGCGAGATTATTCCGGCGGAAATTTCCGTGTATTCGGATGGCTCGTTTACCTTCGTGTTGAAGACTTCTCCGGCGGCTGTGCTGCTGCGAAAGGCTGCGGGCGTGGAGAAAGGCTCTTCGGAGCCGAACCGCGATAAAGTCGGCACGGTGACTCGCGCACAAATACGCGAAATTGCCGAAATCAAGATGAAGGACCTCAACGCGATTGATATCGAAGGCGCGATGCGCCAAATCGAAGGCACAGCCCGAAGTATGGGCATTACCGTAGTAGACTAATTTGGTGGGAGGGCGCGAGGCGCAAGCCAAGCCCCGTTTGCACCACGGAGGAAAACTCATGGCAAAACACGGAAAAAAATACAGAGCCGCAGCGGCTAAAGTGGATAGGCAGAAACTCTACGCGCCGAAAGAAGCCATTGATTTGGCGCGGGATACCTCGATTACGAACTTCGACGCGACGGTGGAAGTCCATCTCCGCATGGGCTTAGACCCTCGTCAGGCAGACCAGCAGGTGCGCGATGTCGTCAATCTTCCGCACGGGTTGGGGAAGACCGTACGCGTGTTGGTTTTCGCGGCAGGAGAAGCCGCAACCGCAGCGCGCGAGGCGGGCGCGGATGTCGTCGCCGATGACGAGGAAACTTTGAAGAAGATTCAAGGCGGATGGACGGATTTCGATGTGGCGATTGCCACTCCCGATATGATGGCGAAAGTCGGGCGTCTCGGACGCGTTCTTGGACCTCGCGGCTTGATGCCGAACCCGAAAGCGGGAACGGTGGTGAACGCGGATGATTTGCCCCGCGCAATCCAGGAATCCAAAGCCGGACGCGTGGAATTCCGCCTCGACAAAACGGCGAATATCCATGTGCCGATTGGCAAGGTCTCCTTCGAGCCGCAGAAATTGTATGAGAATTTCGCCGCGTTGATGGATGCCATCAAGAAGGCGCGCCCGGCAGCGGCGAAAGGCGGATACATCCGCCGCGTGACCGTGACGACGACGATGGGACCCGGCATCAAGGTGGATCCTATCCAAGCCCAATCTATGGAGGTTAGCGGGTAAGATACCGCTTTTACTCGAAACAGCCTGTTGCTTCGCCCATGAAAGCAGGTGCCCGATGCGGGCTTAATTCCCTGCCCAGGTGAAGACCTTTTCTCCGCATTTCGCGGCATCTTTCGAGATGAGAAAAGTCTTTGCCTGATGAACGACAGGCAAAGACTTTTTTGTAGAAAGGAGGTACGATTTTGGCGCTTTCAAAGCAACGCAAAGAAGAAGTGCTGACTCAATACAAGGAATGGCTGGCAAAGAGTCAGGCGGCATTTCTCGTGGAATATACCGGCTCGTCCATGAAAGATATGGAACTTATCCGCGCGAAAGTACGCGAAGCGGGTGGAGAATTCCATGTCGTGAAGAATACGCTGGTAAAATTGGCGCTTCAGGCGAACGATTTGCCCATTCCCGAAGGATATTTAGAGAACAGCACAGCAATGGGATTTGCCTTTGAAGATGTGGCTTCGACCGCGAAAGCCTTGGCGGATGCGGCTAAGGACGTGGAAGCCTTGAAATTCAAAGGCGGATACATGGGCAGCGAAGTTCTCTCGACAGAACAAATCAAAGCCCTGGCATCTTTGCCTCCGCTGCCGGTAGTACGCGCGCAACTTTTGGGCGTATTGCAGGCTCCGGCGGGCAAATTGGTACGCACCATCGCCGAACCCGCCCGCGGGCTGGCGGCCGTGGTACGCGCGTATTCCGAAGAAGCCGCACCTGCGGCTGCGTAAATTCGTTTTTCTAAAATATACACATTGACTTTAAGGAGTTTGAAATACAATGGCTGCTAATCTTGAAAATCTGGTTGAAGAACTGAGCAAGTTAAGCGTCCTCGAGGCGGCTGAACTTGTGAAGATGTTGGAAGAAAAATGGGGCGTTTCCGCTGCGGCTCCTGTCGCGGTGGCGGCTGCTGCCGGCGGCGCTGCGGCTGCGGAACCCGAAGAAGAGAAGACCGAATTTGATGTCATCATCAAAGAAACCGGTCCCAAGAAAATCGAAGTCATCAAAGCGATTCGCCAACTGACGAGCCTCGGCTTGAAAGAAGCGAAAGAAATGGCGGAAACCGCCGGCGCGAAAGTGATGACTCAGGTCGGCAAAGAAGCCGCGATGGACGCGAAAGCCAAATTGGAAGCGGCGGGCGCGGTTGTCGAGGTTGCTTAATTTCTCGACCCAAGAAACCAAAAAGAGACGGCTTTCAAACCGTCTCTTTTTCTTTTTAAGGGAGGGGATGTCTCTAATGCGTTTTCTGGACTTGCCGAACGACCATGACCACCGTGCCTCTAATTTCGACAGGTTCCGATTTGTCAATGTAGATGGGCTTCATGGTCGGGTTTGCAGGTTGAAGCCGATAGCGATCCTTCTCTTTGTAGAAGTATTTGAGGGTGGTTTCATTTCGCTCCGGCAGCCAAACGGCGACCATTTCTCCGTTGCGGGCTTCCTCGACGCGTTTTAGGATGACGATATCGCCATCGTTTACCATCGCGTCAATCATGGAGTCGCCTTCGACTTCGAGAGCGAAGAGTTCCTCCGGTTTCTTGGATGCAGGCAGCAGGGTACGCGCGATGTCTACCGAAGTTTCCGCGTCGTAATAATGAAAATCGGATGGCGGGACGGGGATGGGCGCGCCAGCGACGATTCGCCCCAGCACCGGAATTTTGAGCATGCCTCTGCCGATACCGAATTCGCCTTGTCCGCTCAGGCGGACGCCTCGAGAAATTTTCCGCTGCCGCTCGATGAACCCCCATTCTTCCAGTTGGTCCAAATAATAATTGACCACCGACGTGGATGAAATCCCGACCTGTTTCCCGATTTCACGAATGGTAGGGGGGAAACCGGTTTCGTTTTGATATTGCTCGATGAACGCGAGAATTTTTCGATGGCGTTCTCCGAGGCCTTTCTTTTTACGTACCATGTCTGCCTCCGGGGCAAAATTCGCTCATTTGTGCTATTATCTTACATGAACATGCGTTCTGTGTCAAGGAGGGAAAATCGGGGCAGATATCGCGGCACGTTCAAGAGAAAATTTTCAAAGCAATGTGTTGGAAATACGCGAAAATTGTCGGGATTTCCTCCAAAATTTTCACCATGATGGGGGCGACGGCGAGCGCGGGAAGAAAACTCCCCACGCGAATCTTTTTGATGTTCATTAGGCTGCTGAAGGCTAACCCGACGAGGAGAATGCCTCCTGCTGCGGTCATTTCCTGCATCATCGCGGCATTGATGACCTGATTCAATTGCGCGGCGGCGAGGGAAATACTTCCCTGATAGACAAAGACCGCCAGCGAAGAGAAGAGTACGCCTATCCCTAACGTCGAGGCAAATGCCAGCGACGCGAACCCGTCCATGATGGATTTGACCACGAGAAGTTGATAATCCCCTTGAAGCCCGTCCTGAATTGCGCCGAGGATGCTGATGGGCCCAATGCAGAAAAGGAGCGACGCGGCGAGAAATCCCTGCACGAACGTTTTTTCACCTTTTTGGTCGAACTTGGATTTGAGAAAATCTCCGAGCGCTTCGAGATTTTCTTCGATTTTCCACCATTCCCCAAGCAGCGCACCGATGAGCAGACTCCCCAATACGAGGAGGGGATTGGAGGTCTTCAAGAACATTTGAATTCCCAACCCTGTGGTAAAAAGTCCTAATCCGGCGGTGACGGTTTCCTTGACGCGGGCGGGGAGCCGCGCGCCGAAGAAAAGTCCGATACTCCCTCCGAGGAGTATCGTAACGATGTTGATGAATGTCCCTGTCATATCTATTCTTTTTTGGCGGAAAGATTCTTCGCTCCGGCGTGCTGGGTCTCGTACAATTCCAAGACGAAGCAAAGCGATGAAAGCCGATTGAGATAGCGCAGCAATTCCGCGTTGTCAATTTCCCCTGCATCGAGCAGAGACGCGATTCTACGTTCCGCGCGGCGGACGATAGTCCTCGCCAACGCGAGCGCGCCGCCGGAAGGCGTTTCGCCGGGGAGGATGAATCCCTTCGGCATATCCACGAGCGCGCTCAACTCGTCTGTTTGCGCCTCCAGCCATGCCACGCGCGCCGCGTTGATACTGCGGAACTTCGCGGCGTTTTCCGGCGTCGCGGCGACCTCCGCCATCACGCCGTACATATCGCGTTGCGTCTGGAGAAGAATCTCGCGAACCTTCTCGCTTTGTACGAGCGACTTTGCCAACCCCAGCGCGGCGGAGGCTTCGTCCAGCGCGCCGATTCCCTCCATTCGAGGGTGATGCTTTGGGACTCGGGCATCGCCTAGAAGTCCGGTCGAGCCGTCGTCTCCTGTACGGGTATAAAAAGATGGAGTCATGCCCCCATTATACTCGGAGATGTTTTCGCCTTTCCAATCTTGCGGAATACCGTATAATGAAGAAAGCATTTTCCTCTCACAAAAGGACGAACCTCCATGAAACGTTTTTCTTGGACAGACCATGCCATTCCCATTATGGGAATTCTCATTGCATCAGGGATTTTACTCCTTACACCGTTTTGGGCGCGGCAATGGTTTCACCAGCCGTTTCTTGGAATGCTTCTGGAGCCGCATAATGTCGTCAGTCAGATTAATGGGACGGATTGGGCGGCTCGGCAGCAGGGAGTCGTCTGGTCGGATAGACTTCTCGCCCTCAACGGGATTCCGGTAGATTCCGCCTCGGACTTCCGCGAGATTCTGACCCGAAACGGGTACGCGCCCATTCAAGCGACTTTCATCCGCCGCAGCGGGGAAACGTTTACTCTCACCATTACGCCCGTCCCGCCAAGATGGAAGGATCTCTTTTCTCTCTTCATTGTTCCCTATTTGGTGGGGCTGGTCTTTTTCGTCACGGGCGTATGGGTGTATAAAATTCGTCCCGAATTACGCGCGAGCCGCGCGTTCGTGACCTTTACCTCCTCTGTGCTGGTGGTCACCGCGGCGTTTTTAGATATGAATACCTCGCATCATGTGACTCTGCTGTGGGCGTTAAGTTTGCCGGTTGCGGCGGGGGCGTTGGCGCATTTGGCGCTGGTTTTTCCCTCTCCCATGTCTTTTCTCAACACCGCGCCTTTCGCGCGTCACATCCCCTGGATTTTAGCCGTTTTGCTCGCGCTTCCCGCTGGCAGGGAGATGCTTTTCCCCTCCACCCCCTACGCGTATATTCAGACATGGATTTGGGGCTATGCGTATATCGCGTTGGCAATGTTCTTCTTCATCGCGGCGTTGGTGCATCGTGTGCTTCGGAGTCATTCTCCGATTGTGCGTCAGCAAAGCCGCGTGATGGTCTTTGGCACGGCGATAGGCTTCTTCCCGATTTTGACCTTATACCTTCTTCCAATTGCTTTTGGGAATGTTATCCCGGAATTTCAGGCCTCTATCTATTTCCCGCCGCTTGTTTTCCTGCCCCTTTCGGTCGCGTATGCGATTTTGCGCTATCGCCTTTTGGATGTGGACAGGCTTTTGAGCCGCGCGCTGACCTACCTCTTCACCTCCGCGGTCGCGTTCGGAGTGTTTTATGGGCTTCTCGCGTTGATTTCCTTTGCCATTCAGCACGCGGTGCAGCCGAATGACCCGTTGGTTATCGCGCTGTATTTGCTTTTGCTCACCATCGCCTTGCGCCCTCTCTTCGATTTGGTCCAACGCGGCATTGATAGACTTTTCTATCGGTCTCCGGCAGATTACCGCCGCGCGTTGAGCGCGCTATCGAAGAGTCTTATCGTGACGCCGAGTCTCTCGCGCACGTTGACTGTGTTGGAAAAACAACTTTCGCAAGCGCTTGCCCCGCGAAAATTCGTCATCTACCTCTATCACGATGAGCAGGGGGAATATCTCCCTCACGCCTCGCAGGAGGACAGCGCGCCGCCCTATACGTTGGATTCTTCGCTCGTGTCGTGGCTGTTAGAGGCGGAATCCCCGCGCTGGATTCCTCCGGCGGGACCTTTCCCCGAGGAACTAAGCCAAGAAGATATTCGACGTCTCGCTGGATATGTCTTCGTTCCACTGCGATACAAAAAACAACTTATTGGCTTTATGGCGTTGGGACCTCGCCGTTCGGGAGAACTCTACACCAGCGACGATTTGGATTTCCTCTCTGCCGTCGCGGCGCAGTCCACGCTTGCACTGGAAAACGCGCGGTTGTTTACGAACCTGCGTCATACGTTGAATCAGACGATGGAAATGAAGAACCTGATGGACGATATTTTCGCGTCCATCTCTACCGGCGTCATCACCACAGATATTCAAAATAAGGTGACTCTCTTCAACCGCGCGGCGGAAGAAATTCTAGGAATCCCGTTGAAAGACATCATCGGCAAACCGCTGCGCGAGGCGATTCCCGCGTTGTATACGCAGTTGAAAGAACCCACTCGCCGCGCGCTTCAAAATGGGGAACCGACTTTGAGCGCAGAAGTAACTCCCTACCTCCCGCCGCGCGGCGAATTGTGTTTGCGCCTTTCCTGTTCCCCGCTTCGTGACGCGTATTTGGAAACGAAAGGCGCGACGATTTTCTTCGAGGATTTGACGGAGCGCCGACGCCTCGAGGAAGACCGAGAACGGATTCGCAAGACTTTCGGGCGCGTGGTCGCCCCTCGTGTACGCGACCGCCTTTTAGCGGATCCCGGAAACCTTCGATTGGATGGAACAGAGCAAGAGGTGACGATTCTCTTCGCGGATATCAGCGGGTTCACCTCGTACAGTGAAAGAACCCCGCCGGAGACGGTTTTCCAGATTCTTAACAATTATCTTTCCCTTGCGGCGCAAGCCATTCTGGAAGAAGAAGGCACGCTGGATAAATTCATCGGCGACGCGGTGATGGCGTTGTGGAATAGCCCCGACCCGCAGGAAGACCATGCCCTCCGCGCGACGCGTGCCGCATGGAAAATCGCGCGCCGCGTGGAAGAGGAACATCGCACCCTGAAGGATCCTTCGCAGCATCTGGTTTTTCATATCGGCGTGGCGACCGGCGTCGCGATGGTGGGGAATGTCGGCACGAAAGAATTATTCAACTATACGGCGATTGGCGATGTGGTCAATACCGCGCAGCGCATTGAAGCCGTCGCGCGTCCGAGACAGATTTTGCTTCTCCACGAGACCTACGCGCTGGTCGCGGAGCATGTTCGGGTGAAGCCTTTGGATCCGGTGTACGTCAAAGGACGGGAAGAGCCGGTGACTGTGTACGAATTGCTTGGGCTTCAGGGAGAATCTTTGTAGAGGAGCAAAATGGAAACGCGGTATCACATTGAAATTTTGACGGAAGCCCTGGGCGATACCTTTTCTCCCCGCGCGTTGGAGGAAATCATTCGTGGAAATGTCGCGCAGGATCGCTTGCGCGGGCAAATCGGACATGATGAATATCATTTCGACAACAATGCCTTCGAGGCGGGGTATGCCTATATCGAGAAAAACCGCGCCGAAATCCCTGCCGCGCTCGAACGCGGCAACCCGATGGACGCGTGGGCAGCCTTCGGCAGGCTGACTCATGCCGCACAGGATTTCTACGCACATTCCAATTATGTGACGATGTGGATGGCGCGCTTCGATTCCCCTCCGCCCCCCTCGGAAATTGACCCGATGGATGAATCGCTCCTTCGCTCTCCTGCACTTCGCTCCGGGAAGATTTATTACCCGCTGGAGGCGTTTACCTACCTCCCGTTCTTGCGGCGTTTCGTCCTTCCGTTTTTGCCGCGGGATTCTCACGCGTGGATGAATTTGGATTCTCCTGAACGAGGCGAGGCATTTTTCTATGCCAAAGAAGCCGCCGTCAAGCGAACGCGCGTCGAATTGACGCGCGTGTTCGCCCTCCTGTCTCCGCAAATGAAAATGCTCTTTTTGGATTCCCCCGCATGAAGCGCCTTCACTCGGTAGATATTCTTCGTGCGTTGGCGATTCTCTTGATGGTTCAAGTGCATTTCGTCAACAATTTGGGGTTGTGGGCGGATAGAGATACCTTTTTGTACGCTCTTGCAAATTGGCTGGGAATTCTGCCCGCGCCGCTTTTCACGTTTTTGGTGGGGGTGAGTTTGTTTATTTCGTTGAGCAAGTATCCACCGGAACGAGGACGAAAACAGACTCTCCGGCGCGGCGCGGCGATTTTCGTTCTTGGACTTTTGCATAACCTCGTCAATTGGGGCGCGGAAGCAGTCTTCGATTGGGATATTCTCACTCTGATTGCCAGCGCGATTCTTCTCGTGTATTTCCTGCGCCGCGTAGATTCCGCAGGGATGATTGAGATTATCTTCGTCGTGATTCTCATCAGCCCGCCGCTTCGCGCGTTTTTCGGCTATAACGAACATTGGGATTTCGTCAACAGCGAGTATCTCTATTCGTTGACAGCGAAGGATTTGTTTCTCGGATGGTTTTTGCAGGGGACTTTTCCGCTTTTCCCCTGGATTGTTTTTCCTCTTGCGGGATACGCGTCGGGGAGGGCGATTCTCTCGAAAGAGAACGCGGCGCGTTCCATCTCCCGCGCTCGGTTTCTTCTCTTTGGAGGGTTGGTCCTTGTTTTTTTGGGCGCGGCGGGCGCGTGGATGAATGAGAATCTTTTTCTTTCCACAAGAAGCGCGGAATATCTTTCCCCAATTCTTTTTTACCCCGCTTCGACGACGTATCTCGTGATGTTTTTGGGGTTGGCGCTTGCGGGATTTGCAGGGTTATGGCTGGCGCTGGATTCGCCGCTTGCCGCTGCGCGCCGCACATCCTGGGAGCAGACGCGGCTTTCGGCTTTCATGCAGCGGTACAGCCGGTATTCGTTGAGCGTTTATCTTCTCCATCACAGCATGCACTTGCTTCCCCTCTATTTTTTCGGGTGGCTTTGGCATGGCGACAAATGGTGGTATTACACGGACGCGATACCGGTTTGGGCGGCGTGGGTGCTGTGGGGAATTTTTATCGCCGCGTTTTATCTCGTCCTTCTCGCGTGGGACGAGATTGGGGGACGGTATAGTTTCGAGTGGATGTTGGGTAGGATTGTTAAGGGGAAACCCAAAAATTATCAATCTGCGTGACCGCAATGGTGCCGGGAGAGCGCCACGCGGTGAGTCCGCGTTCGTAACTTAGGGTTTTGAGTTCGTCTATATTTTCCAGCAGCGCCGTTCCGATGAGATAGTTGTCTATGTAGCAAGAAATTGCCCCCTTTGTCGTATCTATCTTGAGATTGTAGGTGTACCATTTGTCGGCAAGAATATCTTCGGAGTTGTAGTACTCTTCTAAGGTGTTGCCGTTTGCGGTGACGCGGGCAATCCAGAATCCGGCGAGGAGTTCCTCGTCTGCAAGTTCGGGTCCGCAGAGCGCGAACCAGTAGCCGCCCTCCGGCACTTCCGCGCTGTACATGAGGCTTTCGCCAAATTCGTCTCCCTGATAATCTCCCTTGAGGAAAATATCGGCTTGAAGGTTTTCTATGGAGCGGAATGTCGTCGTCGAGGGGTTCGTGAGGAGAAGGTCGCAGGTGTCCAAGTCGTAATCGGTTTTTTCATTCGAGACGACGAGGATGCCCTCCTCCTGCCGGATTTGACAGGAGTCGTCCGCATCAATTTCCCAGATTTTGGTATTGACTGTCCCGTCGTAGGACGCGCTGTCGAAATCATCGTAGAGAACAGGTTCTGATGGAGGCGCTTCGGAGGGGGACGCGGGCGCGCCGCGTAGATAGCGAATCCCGACGAAGAGAAGCGCAGCCGTCAATGCTGCGGCGCCGAGGAGTTTCCACGCGAGCGTTCGAGCGGAACGCGGTTTTTTGGTGGATTGCGAGGTGGAAAACGACGCGGAGATGGGGGTGAAGCGTTCGTCTCCCGGAGGGATGCTTTGCGATTCGATGGATTGTTCCGCTTCAGTGGCGAGAATTTGGAGCGTGGGAGATTGGGACTTGGCGCGGACGTGCTGCGCGGCTTCCGTCAGCGCGTCGGAAAGTTCTTGTACGCTTTGGTATCGGTCTTCCGGGTCTTTGGCAAGTGCTTTGAGGATGACGCGCTGGATGTCATCCGGGATGCTGGGGTTGATGTCTTTGGGGAGAGGAAGCGGTTCGTGGATATGCGCGAGGAGGATTGCCATTGGAGTGTCGGCTTGGTAGGGTGTTTGTCCCGTGACCATTTCGTAGAGCACCACGCCTACCGCGTAGATGTCGGAACGGGCGTCTATTTCTTTTCCGGCGCATTGTTCGGGGGACATATAGAGGGGAGTTCCTAGCATCGTCCCGCTTGCCGTGAGCGTTCCCGTGTTTTCGAGGACTTTCGCCATCCCGAAATCGGTGATGTAGACCGCGCCTTCGGTATCTACCATGATGTTAGAGGGTTTGATGTCGCGGTGAATCACCCCATGCCGATGCGCGTAGCCAAGACCCGCGCAAATTTGCCCCATGATATCCACAATATCTCGGAAGGGGAGTTCTCCCGTACTGAGAATATCTCGGAGCGTGCCGCCTTTGAGATATCGCATTGCCATATACGCGACGCCCTCTTGTTCGCCATAATCGTAGACGGGGAGGATGTTGCGATGTTCCAGGCGGGCGATAGTGCGCGCTTCTTGGATAAATCGTTTCGTGAAACTGGGGTCTTTGGAATGGTATTTGGGCAGGACTTTGAGCGCGACATAGCGTTCCATTGATTCCTGCCATGCTTTGTACACTGTCGCCATGCCCCCTTTTCCGATTTGAGAGATAATGCGGTATCCGCCGAGCGTCATGCCTTCACGATTTCGTCCCATGATGAATCCTTCTTACATAGGAAATAAAATGTACGCCGCAATGTGTATGCGGCGCGTGCGTTGAGAGGGGTGGGGTTACTTCCTTATCGTGTGTGAGCGTCTTTCCAGAAAATGGATTTTGCCAATTCCTTCCGGGCGTTTGCCGATTTTGTCGGCATAGAATTCGCGCAGAATGGTTAAATCTTCTTTTGCATTGCCGGAGGGGGTGAAGTATCCTCCTACCCCAAAGATTTTTCGGGAGTAGTCCGCAAAGCCCATTGCGATGGGAATTTTCGCACCCAGGGCGATGTGATAGAAACCGCTTTTCCAATGGTCTACATATTTCCTCGTCCCTTCGGGGGCGATGGCGATGACGAGTTCTTTGCTTCGGTTGTAGAGGTCCACAATTTGTCCGACAAAATTCTTTCGTGCGCCGCGTTCGACGGGAATCCCGCCAAGCCAGCGCATAAAGGGTCCGGCGATTCCCTTGAAGAGGGAATCTTTCCCTATCCAACGCGGGCGGATACCTAAACTTCCCATAATCATCAGGGCGATGGGCAAATCCCAGTTGGAGGTGTGGGGCGCGCCGAGGAGAATGTATTTTTTCGTCGGGGGGAGATTCGCAACCAGAGTCCAATGCGTTATATCTGTGACTTGTTGCGTAAGTTTTTGCCACCAGGGGCGTTCGAGAGCAAGTTCCATGAAAAATCCTTTAGGAGCGTAGGAGAAATATTGGAAGGTATTGTACCTGAAAATTTGCCAAAATTTTTATTTAAGCCCGGAATGTAAGAAACTTTCAATGAATCGGCGCTGGAAAATCAAAAATGCGATGAAAAGCGGCGCAGCGACCAGCAGAGTCGCCGCGCTGAGCAGCGACCATTGCGCGCCGATTTCGCCTAATTGCGTGAATCGCACCAATCCCGCCGTCAGAGGACGCGCGGCATCGCTCTTCGTGACGATGAGGGGCCAGAGGAATTCATTCCAGTGCCACGCGACGGAAGAGAGTCCGAACGCGGTCAATGTGGGGATGCTTGGGGGCAGGTATACATGCCAGAGCAGTTGCCACCAGGAACAGCCGTCAATGATGCCCGCGTCCACTAAATCTCGGGGAACTTCGAGGAAGGCTTGCCGCATGAGAAAGGTCCCGAACGCAGAGCCGAAATAAGGGATGGCAATTGCGAGCCGGGTATCGTACAATCCCAGCACGCGAATGGTGGAAAAATTCGGGACGAGCAGCGCGGTGGTGGGGATCATCAATTGAAGGAGAATGAGGAAGAGAAGGGTTTTCTTGCCGCGAAAACGATAATTGGCAAACGCAAATCCCGCGAGTGTGATGGTCACGAGTTGTACGCCTAAAATCATCGAGACGATGAGCAGGGTATTTTTGAAGTACGTCCCGAAAGGCGCGAGGGAGAGGGCTTTGGCGTAACTTTCCATCGAAAGGGTAGAGCCAAACCAAACATCGCCGCGTTTGAGCGGCTCGTTTAGAGGGCGTAGAGAGGCAACGAAAGCCCAAAGTACCGGCGCAGCCCACAAGAGCGCGAGGACCCATGTGAAAGCGGTGAGCAACGCTTTGTTCAGGTATTGAAAGGCACGTCGAAAAGAGACCTTAGGCATGGGCTTCCTCCTCTTTCCGCTCCGAGAGCCAGAAATTGCTCACGGTGAAAATCAGCAGCAGAAGGATGAGAATTACCGTCACGGCGGAGGCTTTGCCGACATCCTGATATTCGAAACGAATTTGCCAAAGATAATATAAAAGGACGCTGCTTGCCATACTCGGCCCTCCCTGCGTGAGGACGAAGATATGGTCAATGGTTTGAAACGCACCGATGAACGCAATCGTGGAGACGAAGAGAGTCGTGCGGCGCAAAAGAGGGAAGGTGATGTATCGCAATTGCTGCCAGGTATTCGCGCCGTCGAGACGCGCTGCCTCGAAGACATCTTTCGG
Source organism: uncultured Anaerolineaceae bacterium (assembly GCA_964505165.1). Lineage (GTDB taxonomy): Bacteria > Chloroflexota > Anaerolineae > Anaerolineales > Villigracilaceae > CAZDGZ01. Next base: position 14,253 of record CAZDGZ010000001.1, read on the forward strand.
GAGATTTTGCAGCCCTGCCAGATAGAAAATCATGTAGTAGCCCGCGTTCTTCCAAAACGCGACGAGCATTACCGCGAGGAGCGCGAGGTTCGGATTTCCCGTCCAGTTTTGCGCGCCGTGATAGCCAATCGCCGCGAGAGTCGTGTTGAATAATCCGTAATCCGGGGTCAGGAAGAACATCCAAATCGTCGCCGCGCTGACCATCGGCAGCACAGTAGGGTGAAAAAAAGATAAACGCATGAATCCAAGTCCGCGAATTGGCTGATTGACCAGCCACGCGAAAAGAAAGGCGACAACGATGCTCAATGGCACCGTCCCTAAGACGTAAATTAACGTGTTTTTGAAAACTTGCAAAAAGCGCGGGTCGTGAAAGAGATTGACGTAATTCTGAATACCGATGAAAGTCGGCTCTCGGAAACGCGCAACGTTGAGCCGTTGCTTGAAAAACGAGAGCGTAAACGCATTCAATGTCGGGAGGAGGGTGAAAAGCGCGACGAAGAACGCCGTCGGAAAGAGGAGAAGGTAGGGGAGTACCCTCTGTTTTTTTCGGAATGCAGGCGATTTTTTCATAGGAAAAACCAAAACGGGGACGCGGAGACGCGTCCCCGTCCGAGTGTGAAAAACTTAGCGGAAATCTGCCAACGCGGCATCGGCTTCTTGCTGTGCTGCCGCCATTGCCTCTTCGGGAGTCATTTCGCCGTTGTAGGCTTTTTGCAGATAGTTGTGGAAGATATTGCGGACTTCGCCCAAATCCTGTACGGCGAATTCGCGTCCGGCATATTGGAGCGCGCCGCGCGTCGCGAGGGCTTGCGGGACCTCTGCGGTATATTCTTGCATCGCGTCGGTCTCATACGCGCTTTGGCGGGAGGCGATGTATCCGGTCTGGATACTGAAATCCGCCGCGTATTCCGGCTGCGTCAGAAATTCGATGAATTTCCACGCGGCATCTTGCTGTTCCTGAGATGCACCTTTGAAGATGTAGAGATTGCCGCCGCCGGGGACGCTGGCGTAAGTATCGGCATCTTGTCCGGGAATCGGCATCACGCCGACGTTGAAGTCTGCCTGTTCCAAAATACCGCGGAGGCTGCCCGTCGAGTGGACAATCATCGCGGTTTGCCCGCTGGCGAAATCTGTGGGAGCCTGTCCCCAAACACCCTGAACTCCTTCCGGCATCGCGCCGTATTTATGCGAGAGGTCAATATAGAACTGAACTGCTTCGATGACATCGGGGTTGTCGAAAAAGACCTCGGTATCGCTATCGCCGACGATGTTTTGACCGCTGCCGATGGCGAGGGGCTGGAAGAGCCAATAGGGCCATCCCGAAGGATATTCGATGCCCCAGCGGGTCACGGTGTCGCCGTCTTTGACGGTGAGGGCTTGTGCGGCTTCCGCCCAACTTTCCCAGGAATTCGGGGCTTCGAGTCCGGCTTCTTCGAAAAGGTCGGCGTTGTAATACAGCACGACCGCGCTGCGTTGGAAGGGAAGACTCCAAATTTTGTCGTCGTAAGTGGAGTTTTCCAAGAACGCAGGGAAGAAGTCGTTCAAGTACGCGTCTTTGTCGGGCATCGCGTCGAGGTAAGAATCCATCGGGACGATGACATCGGCATTGATGAGGTCATACAGCGCGGTGCTGAGCAGCACGGCAACCGCTGGAGGTTCCGCGCCGCCGTCAATCGCGGTCATAATCGCGGTGTAGGTATCTCCGTAGCCGCCGGAGAAGACCGGCTCGACTGTGATGTTCGGGTTTTCCGCTTCGAAATCGGCGATGTAGCCCTTGATGATGTCGGCAATCGGCGCATCCACCGCGACGGGGTAGAAGAACTGAATCGTCACCGGTTCGGCGGGCGCTTCCGTTGCAGCGGGGGCTTCCGTCGCAGCGGGAGCCTCGGTTTCCGCAGGCGCTTGCGTTTCGGCGGGTTTTTCCGGCGCGGGAGTGGCTTTCGGGGCGCACGCGCCGACTGCCAGCGCGAGAGCCAGCAAGACGGAAACGAGAAGGTATTTCCAGGTTTTGACGTACATAAAAAATCTCCTTTGATAGGGTTTCGCCAGTAAATGTGGCAGGAGTGTATTATAAGCGCGTTTTCGCTTATTTTACGATGTCAGCATACCGCGCGGCCATCAATCCCGGCGTCCCTCCGGTGTGCCAGAAGAGAATGCGAGACCCTTTCTCGAAGAATCCGCGCCGCGCCAAATCGAGGAGACCGCCCATCGCGCGTCCGGTGTACACGGGGTCGAGCAGCAGCCCTTCGAGACGCGCGAGGGTCTTCACCGCGTTGCGTTCTAAATCCGTGAGGACGCCGTACCCCGCCGCGTTATAGGAATCATCCGCAAGGATATCTTGCGGCTTCAGCGTTTCTCCCGCGTCGAGCAACGCCGATACCTGATTCGCCAACGCCGCGACGCGCGCCCGTAAAACGGATTCCGGTTCGTCTATGCTAATCCCCAGCACCTTTCCGCGATATCCGAAAATCCGAGCGCCCAGCGCCAGCCCTGCATGTGTGCCGCCGGAAGAGGAGGGGAAGACAATCCAATCCGCGTCTATTCCTTGCGAGAGAAATTCCTCTACGGCGAAGACGTATCCCGCCGCGCCGGTTGGGCTGGAGCCTCCGTAGGGGACGAGGTAGGGATTTCCGCCCTCCTCGCGGAGCCGCTTGACGGTTTCTTCGAGGGCGGCATCGCGGCGGCTTGTTTCGCGGACCCAAACGATGTCCGCGCCCAGAAGAAGGTCGAGCAGCAGGTTGGCGGAGGGCGTCTCCGGCGGTTCGCCGACCAGCACCAGCGTACATGCCATCCCGAACCGCGCGGCAGCCGCCGCGACCTGACGGCAATGATTCGATTGCAGCGCGCCTGTCGAAACCAGCCTGTCGGCGTTGCGCGCTTTTGCCTCCGCGACGAGGAATTCCAGTTTGCGGGTTTTGTTGCCGCCAAAAGCGAGTCCGGTTTGGTCATCGCGTTTGACGAAGATGTTCAGCCCCAGTTGTTCCGAAAGGCGCGGCAGCGGCTCAATCGGCGTGGGCAAATGGGCAAAACGAATACGAGGGAGGGTTTTCATCGAAACTCCTTTCTTTCTCTGGGTCAGGATAGTTTCTTGAGGGTCGTTTTTATTGTACGGAAAATGTCCATCTTCGGTTTTTCATAGAAAAAGCCGCGTGCCAATGGATGGGGGCACGCGGTCAGCGAAGGGCGCGGCGGGTTCGTTCTTTGCCGCGTCGGCGCAGTATATCCAGAAAGCGCGGCAGAATTTCGCGGTAGAGGGCGTATGCCCATCGCTGCGAGGGATAGTCCCACGCGCCCAGCGTGCGGAGGACTTCCCCGCCCCAGCCGCGTTTGAAGCGCCAGACTCCCCACATGGAATCGCGCTCGTCGAAGATTTCCGGCGCACCCCACATATCGTAGGTGTCGCAGCCGAGAGATTTTGCGGTGCGTATTGCCTCCCATTGTAGAAGGTAGGCTGGCATGTCGCGGCGATATGCTGCGCGGGACATGCCGTAGAGGTAGTAGGCGCGTTTTCCAAAGCAGACGAGGGTCAACGCGGCGGCGGTTTCTCCGCCGATTTCGGCGATGAGATTTTTCGCACAGGGCGCGTCTGTTTTTGCACGCGGCGCGGAGAGATTTTCCCAGACGGCGCGGTAGTATGCCTCGTCTCGGATGGTGAAGGAATCTCGCAGCGCGGTTTCCGCATACATTTTGTAGAGCAGAGTCCAGTCTTCGCGCGTTCCTTCTCGAATGGAAACGCCGCGTCGCGCGGCAAGGCGGATGTTGTACCGCGTTTTTTGTTTCATGCGCGCTAAAATTTCCTCTTCGGGGGAGGAGATATCTACCAAAACTGTGTTGCGGAATTGGATTTGTTCTTCGGAAAAGACCCATCCGCGCGAACGTAGCATCTCCTCGACGGCTGCGCCGACGGGATTTTCGCGTGCGCCCGCGTCTCCCGGAATCCCCCAGCCAAGCGGGACATCCGGGTCTATTTTGAGGAAGATTCCGCCTTGTCGCCGCGCGAATTGCTGAAGGTCATCGAGCACGCGGCGGCGGAGGGCGTCATCGTCCCATTGAAGGTTGGGACCTTTTGGGGCGTAGAGAATCCGCAGCCGAGCCGCCATCCCGCGTATGGGGATTGTCCTTTGTAAGAGGAGCGCGGCGGCTTGGGGAGTGTCTTCGCTTCCCCAAAGCGCGTAGAAGGGCGTCCATCCATATCGAGATTTGACCTTTGCCCATTCTGCCGTTTGGAGGAAATGCGGATGGGGGAGGCGGAGAAGTATCGAATCCCAGTGTTTGGGAGAGACGAATTGCATTATTTCAGCCATCGGTACAGGCGATAGAGGAAGGGGCGGTAGGGTTTGTCGAGCGCGGCGGCAGAACGTTTGAGTGTGCCGCCGAATCCGCGTTTGAAGCGGTAGACTCCCCAAAGCCCTTCGCGTCGTTCGGTGAAATGCGCTTCGAGGTCTTCTTCGGGAAAATCGGGCACGCCCCACAAATCGTATTCCGTGCAGCCGCGCGCCTTTGCCCATCGAATCGCTTCCCATTGGAGGAGATACGCGGGCATGAGGTTTCTTCGTTCGTTGGAGGATGCGCCGTAGAAGTACCACGCGCGGCGTCCGCGCGCGAAAATCATCAATGCGGCAAGCGGTGTGCCCTCGTATTCGGCAACGAGCAATTCTGCCATGTCGGAGTCGTGGAAGAGGGTATAAGCCCGCCGATAGTATTCGAGGCTGTGGACGCCGAATCCGTCGCGTCCGCCGGTGAGCATCATCATCTCGTGGAATGCGTCCACGTCCTCCCATGCGCGGACGGAGACGCCCTTTCTCGCGGCGAGACGGATGTTGTAGCGTGTTTTTTGTTTCATGCGCGCCAATATCTCTTCTTCGGGAGACGAGATATCTACGACGATGGTTCTTCTCGGTTGGATGGTCGGCGCGGGACGCGCGCCGCGGGGCGCGGGGATGGAAAAGTCGTCCCACGCGTCCGGTTCGATTTTCAGGAAGGCTGCGCCGCGCGCGCGGCAGAGGGAGTCTATCTCTTCTATGAAGGAATCCTCTCGAAGGAGCGCGGGAGGCAGTTTCGGCGCGTACGCGAGGCTGATTCCGGGGAGAAGCCGCCGAAGGAGAATCTGCGCGCCCGCGTCGCCGCGAATCAGGCGGAACGGCTCCCAGCCGAAGGCGCGTTTCAACTCGCCCCATTCCGCCGTTTGGAGAAGGTGCAAATCGGGGTGCGAGGCTTGGTAGTCTTGCCATTCGGGAAGCGAGACGAGAGGCATCGTTACACCACCGCCGTTACATCGGGAGGGGGAGGGGTTTCGCGGATAGACGCGCCCGGCGTCATTTCATCCAGAAGCGTGACGAGGCGCTCCTCGTCATCGAGAGAATCCAGAAGGCGCGAGATGGCGCGTTCCAGCGCCTCCGCGCTCATCTCCTCGTGCTGTCCCAAACGGAAGATATCGGGATGCGCGGTTTTTTCGTAGGGAGTGCCTTCTTCCCACAATTCTTCGCTTAGTTTCTCGCCCTGACGAATGCCCGTAAAGACGATTTCGATATCGCGCCCCGGTTCCAGCCCGGAAAGTCGAATGAGGTCTTTTGCCAAATCGAGAATTTTTACCTGCTCGCCCATGTTCAACACGAAGACTTCCCCGCCTTGTCCCATCGAGGAGGCTTGGAGGACGAGGTACACCGCTTCGGGGATGGTCATAAAGAATCGCCGCATTTCGGGATGAGTCACCGTTACGGGGCCTCCTTGCGCGATTTGTTTCTTGAAAATGGGGATGATGCTGCCCCGGCTTCCTAATACATTGCCGAAACGGACGACGGTGAAAACGCGTCCCGATTGCCGCGCGGCGCGGAGGGTCAGCATCTCCGATAGGCGTTTGGTCGCGCCGTAGACGCTGGAGGGGCGGACGGCTTTATCCGTCGAAATCAGGACGAAGCGCGCGACCTTCGACTCGAGCGAAACCTCGATGAGATTTTTCGTCCCGAGGACGTTGTTCGTCACCGCTTCGGGGATATTCGTCTCCATCAGCGGGACGTGCTTGTGCGCCGCCGCGTGAAATACGACTTCGGGGCGGTGTGCGGCGAAGATGTGCCGCAGGCGCGGCAAATCCCGCACATCGGCAATTACGGGGATGAGCCGCAGGGAGGGATAATCGGCTTTCAATTCCAGCAAGGCTTCGAAGATGCTGTTTTCGCCGTGTCCGAGCAAAATCAATTCTGCAGGAGCCCAGCGCGCTGCCTGACGGCAGAGCTCCCGCCCGATAGAGCCGCCTGCGCCCGTGACGAGGACGCGCTTCCCCGTCAGCGCTGTGCCCACGCGGTCATCATCCAGATGCGCGGGTTCGCGCCGCAGGAGATCCGAAATTTCGACTTCGCGGAGACGTGAAACGCTGACTTTTCCCCCAATCAACTCGTACAGCCCCGGCATCGTTCGCGAGGGGATTCCTTTTTCGCGGCAGGTTTCCGCGACCATGCGTACCACCTTCCCCGGCGCGCTGGGGATGGCGACAATCACCTCGTCTACGCGGCGGGAAGAGAGGATATGTGCCAAGTCCGACAATTTTCCCAAAACAGGGATGCCGTAAATCTCGTGCGCCTGCTTTTGCGGGTCGTCATCCAAGAAACCGATGGGAATGGTGTTCAGTTGGGGGTTTTTGGTCATCTCGCGCACGACTAAGGCTCCCGCGTCCCCTGCGCCGACGATGAGCGCGCGGCGCGCTTTTCGTTTGTCGGGAAGCGGCGAAGGCTCTGCCAGAATCCGCAATGCGAATCGTGAGCCTCCGATGAAGACCAGCGAGAGGAGCCAGTCAATCCCCAATGCGGAGCGCGGCATCCCCGGCTGCACGAATCCGCTTTCGAAGAGCGCCAGCATCACCATACTCGCGGCGAAAGAAGCGGTGGTCACGGCGCTTGCAATCAATTTCAACTCGCTCACGCTCGCGTAAGCCCACCATCGGCGGTATAGTCCGAAAAAATAATAGATGGGGATTTTCACTGCCACCGCGACCACCATCATCGTCAACGCGGCAGGAAAGTAGAAGGGAATTTCTCCTAAATTCAGGCGAAGCGCAAAACTCCCCAGCACGCCCAAGAGCGTGAGTGCGACATCCACCATTAGCACATATCGGTTGCGAACAAAAAAACGAGAGGGATTCTTCAACTTTTCATCCATGCAACAGTTTCTCGTAATCCTTCTTCTAAAGAAATTTTCGCGCGAAATCCTAAAATCCTTTTTGCAAGCGAGGGGGAGCCTACGGAACGGTAAATATCTCCCGCTCGCGGCGGAGCGAATTCCGGCGGCGGTGCGTCGGGGAGAATGCCTTTCAGCGCGTCCAGCAAATCGAGTAAACGCGTCTCGCGTCCAGTGCAGATATTCAATATCTTTCCGGGTGCGTCCTTTGCGTCAGCGGCGAGAAGGTTCGCGCGTGCCACATCCCCCGCGTAAATCAAATCCCGCGTTTGCCTTCCATCGCCGAAGACCGTTGGCGCAATTCCTTCTAACATACGGCGGGTGAAAATCGGCACGGCGGCGGCATAGGCGGAATCGGGGGACTGCCGGGGCCCGAAAACGTTGAAATATCGCAGCGCGACGACCTCCAGCCCGAAGGCTTCGGTGTAGAGCGCGGCGTAGAGTTCATCCACGCGTTTGGATACCGCGTAAGGAGAAAGGGGATGCAGCGGAGAATCCTCCCGCAGCGGCAGCAAATCCGAATCCCCGTAGACTGCCGCGCTGGACGCGAGAACCACGCGCCGGACTTCCGCGTGGCGCGCCGCCTCCAGCAGAATCTCCGTTCCGCGGACGTTCGTCTCGAAGCAGGGAAGCGGGGTTTCCATTGAAAGGGGGACGGAGACGAACGCGGCTTCGTGGAAAATGACCTCCACGCCGCGGACGGCTTCGTTCACGAGGGCGGCGTCCCGAATATCCCCTTCGAGAATCTCCAACGCGCCCTGAAGTCCTGCCAGATTTTCTGCTTTTCCGGTGGAGAAGTTATCCAGCACTCGTACTTTGTCGCCTCGTGCGAGAAGCGCGCGAACCAAGTGCGAGCCGATAAATCCCGCACCGCCTGTAACCAAGAAAGTTTTCATCAGCGTCCTTTGAACCCAAACACCGTTCCCACCGTCCGCAGTAAAATCGTGAGATCCATCCAAAAGGTGCGGTGTTTGATGTAATACAAATCGTATTCCAGTTTGATGACGGTATCGTAGACCGTCGAGACATAGCCATATTTGATTTGCGCCCAGCCGGTAATTCCCGGTTTGACGAGGAGCCGCGCGCGGTAAAAGGGAATTTGCGTCTGAAATTTTTCTACCAGTTCGGGACGTTCCGCGCGAGGCCCCACGAGGCTCATTTCGCCGCGAAGGACGTTCCAAAATTGGGGAAATTCATCCAGCCGTGTTTTTCGCAGAAAACGTCCCACTCGCGTAATGCGCGGGTCGTTTTCTTCCGCGAGTACCGCGCGGCCGTCTTCTTCCGCGTTTTGGTGCATGGTACGCAATTTGATGATTTTGAAAGGCTTTCCGCCTCGTCCGAGACGGGTTTGGAGGTAGAAAATCGGGAATCCTGTATCGAGGACGATAGCCAGCGCGACGAAAGGCAGCAGGAGAAGGAAGAATGCTAACCCCGCCGCGCCGCCGACGATATCCACGAGGCGTTTCGAGAGTTCGTAAAACGCGCTGACCCGCGCGTCGTCTACGAAGGAGCGGATAATCCAATCGGATTCCAGATGGTGTACCGGCACGCGTCCGATGATTTCTTCGTACATCGTTGGCATTCTCGTGACGCTGATTCCGTCTTCTTGCGCGTCCAAAATGGCTTGGAATGTACTCCCCATCATTTCGCCGGTGATGGCGATAACAAGGTCGGTGATGTTCTCTTCTTCGATGACCTTGAGCAAGTCATCGCTTCTTCCGAGGACGCGTATCCCCTCGATGCGCGTTCCCTGTTTTTCCGGGTCGTCATCTACGAAGCCGACGAGGCGGAAGGGCGGCGGGGTGATGCCTTGATAGGCTTTGAGGAGGGTTCGTCCTGCTTTTCCCGCGCCGACGATGAGGACGCGCCGCGTCATCCCGTGCGAGGTATAGATGCGAATATAGAGCGCGCGCCAGAGCAGGGTCAACGCGGAGGCGAGGACGAGGAAAGCCCCGACGCCGATGCGCGGGAGGGAGGTCGGGTCGCGGAACATGATGAAGACGAGGGAGTAAATGACCAGTCCCACAAACGCCGCGAGCGAGACGCCGCGGAGAGTCTTTTTCCAATTTGCCCAAACCTGCGGCTCATAGAGTTCAATCAAAAGAAGAAGCCACCCTAGCGGAAGGAGATAAAACCAAAACGGGATTTTCAGCCCTGGGAAGAATTTCGCGGCCTTTTCGGGCGAGATGCCGGTTGCGAGGAGGGCATACCAAGAATAGCGATACCAGAAATACACCGCGCCCACAAGCGACAGTGCGGCGGCGAGAAAATCGCCTAAGAAAAGCAATATACGTTGTTCTCTTGCCCCCAGCCGTAACGTGGGTTTATGTGAAAGGGTGTTGGTCATTCCATCATTTCCGAAATCGCGAGACGAGCAGACTCCACAAGAAGCCGCTGCCCCACGAGAGGTGCATGGTTGCAATCGCGAGGGGAATTCCTATCGCGAGAAAAATTTTCTTTCGTCGTATGGCTTCTCGCATTCCTGCTGCGAGAAGAATCAACGCGTATATCGCAATTTCGAGAATCCAAAGCCAAAATGCCGTTTTCCAGAAGAGCGAAATTGCCGCGCCGAGAAAAATCGAGAGGGTAAAAAGAGGCGGAAGCGCCTGTCTCCATCGCACGGTTTCGGGATAGCGGCGGAGCATTCGCCATTTCCAGTAGCCGTAACGCCAATACTGTTTCGACAAATCGGCGAGGGTCGCCCGCGCGTGATAGATGGACCGAATCGCGGGGTCAAGCCAGATTTTTCCGCCCGCGGCGCGGAGGCGCGCGTTGAATTCGTAATCTTCGTTTGTCAAAAGCGTTTCATCGAACGCGCCGATTTTTTCGATGAGCGAAGCGCGGAACGCCCCAAAGGGGACTGTATCCACATAGGCGGCGGTTTTCGCGTGGCGGTATTTTGCATCGCCTACGCCGAGGGGGTGCGCGGCGGCGACGGTGATGGATTCTGCTGTTCGGGTCGGCGCGCCTGCGCGGATTTCCCATACGCCGCCGACGTTGTCGCCTTTTTTCTCTTCGAGCGCGGCGACGCATCTCTCTACATATTCCGGGTAAGGCGCGGCGTGCGCGTCCATGCGGATGATGATTTCTCCCCGCGCCGCTTGAATGGCGCGGTTCAGTCCCGCAGGGATAATCCGTTTTGGGTTTTCAACAACTCGCAGCGAAAAATCGGGATGTTCGCGGGAAAACGCGGCGATTTCCTCGCGCGTGCCGTCTTCGGAAAGACCATCCGCGAGAATAACTTCCATATCTTCGCGCGGGTAGGTCTGTTCGTACAGTGCCTCTAACGCGCCGCGAATGGTTTTTTCCTCATTATAACAAGGGATGATGATGGATACGAATGGCGGCATAAATCACGTTTTTCGCGCGGCGGGGAGCGAAAGACTGGAACGAGACAGCGAATTTACGTTCTCCGCGCTTCGCCGCATGCGAAGCGTAATTCTACCACCATGCGCCCGAAGCGTTTTTCTCAAGGCTTTATTCAGGGAGAACCGCGATGGCTTCTATTTCCACGCGAACGCCTTTGGGGAGCGTCTTGACCGCGACGGTGGAACGAGCGGGTGGTTTTTCGGTAAAGAATTCCGCGTAGATAGCGTTGAGTTTGGGGAAATCTTCCATATTTGCGAGGAAAACCGTCGTCTTGACGACATCCTCCATCCCCGCGCCGGATGCTTCGAGGACATGCTTTAGGTTTGTCAATGCCTGACGTGCTTCCGCTTCGATGCCGCCAGCGACGATTTCCCCGGTTGCGGGATCCATTGGGATTTGTCCTGCCGTGAAAATCATCGTTCCGACGCGTATTGCTGCCGAATAAGGTCCGATGGCGCGAGGTGCTTTCTCAGTGGAAATCACTTGTTTTTCGGTCATGGGAGACTCCTGCTAGAGATTTTTTCCAGTATACAACAAAAATTTGGGAATCTTGAGGAAGAAGGGATTTCGGGCGCGCTTAAGTTTTGCAGAGAAAGATTTGCCGCGGGGGTTCTCGTCCCCGGTTATCGTAGGGGGGCGACGTAGGCGGCGATGAGGATGTAATGTGCCAGCGCGCCCAGCATGACGAAGATATGCCAGACTTCATGAAAGCCGAATTTTCCGGGGATGAAGTCGAGTTTTTTCGTGATGTAGACAACCGCGCCGAGGGTGTAGATAATCCCACCGGCGGCGAGCCATGCGATGGCGCCCGCGGGGAGCGTGGAGAGGATTTCTTTCAGCCCCAATATCGCCAGCCATCCCATCAGGAGATAGATACCGGCGGAGACCCAACGCGGCGCGCGGATGATGAACATTTTGACGATAATGCCGATGATTGCCATTCCCCAAATGATGCCGAGCAATCCCCACTTCCAGAAACCGGTAAAGATATTCCAGCAGAGAGGGGTATAACTTCCCGCGATGAGAAGGTAAATCGCGGCGTGGTCGAATTTGCGAAGCGCCTCGATGAGTTCCTCCCGCCCTTTGACCATGTGATAAGTCGCGCTTGCGGAAAAGAGAAGGACGAGGCTCGCGCCGTAAATGGCGAGGGATGCGACGCGTCCTTTATCTCCCCATGCGAGAACCAGGAGGAAGATCAGCCCTGCGAGAGAGAGTATCGCGGCGAAAAGGTGAGTCAATCCGCTAACGGGGTCGCGTAGACGTTCAAACATCGTGTTCTCCTAGATAACCAGCGTTGCCATATCTAGCCCGAATAGAGCCAGACGGTCGCCATCTTTGATGGTGACGCATAAATCCCAGTTGTGGCAGTCTTCGCAAAATTGCTGGTAGCCTAGATAATCCGCCATTTTGTTATGGGTTGTCAGTAATTTCCCGTTCAGGAAAATCGTGTAGAGTTCTTGCATCGAGATGCCAATGCGTTGGAGTAGGTCTTCGAGTCTTTCCATTGGGCGGGCTTCGACTTCGATGATGCCTTGCGTGCCGTTCATTCTATCCACGCGGTGCGTTTTTCGGAGTCGTCCGTACAGGTAAATCGTTACCATTGTTTCGAGGTTATCCTTTCTTTGTCGGATACTGTATCACGATATTGCCTTCAGAGAGAGGGGTGTCTTTTCCGACGGGGAGGATATGCACTGCCGCTCCGATTCCCTCTTTGTGAAGGAGGAGGGTCGCGTAGGTGATATCCGGGGTTTTTCCGGGGAAGGGGAAGTAAGCGAGGGATTCCCATCCATGTGCGGGGGCTTCTCGAAGGTAGAAAATTTGGAGGGCGTCTGCCGCGCCGCCTCCTCGATAGGCTTCCCATTGGTCTTCGGGATTCGCTTGCGGGAAGAGTTCTTCTACGGGCGCGGGGACGCAGGAGGCAGGAATCGGCATCCCGCGAGGAGTCACGCGTACGTCCGAGACCGACGCGGCGAAGCGCAGGCTGGCGACGATTTTCGAAACAATCGGCTGGAACGCGGCGCGTTCGGTCTTCCTGTGCATGACCATCAGATGAAGGATGATTCCGCCGGCGGAGAGAATCCCTACCCAGAGCCGTTTGTTTTCGCGGCGCGGGAGGAGAAGTTCCGCTTCGAATCCTTTGGCATTTCCAACCGTGAAGAGGGAGGAACCGACTTTCTTCGCGGCGTGCATGACGGCGATGCGCGTCAGATGTTCCGCCCAGAGGGGTTCGATGGGTTTTTGGTAGGGGTTGAGTTCCGCTCGAAGGAGAAGGTAGCCCATGCGCTCGCCTTCGTAGTGGATGTCGAGCGCGGCGGAATGAGGGGCGAAGGCTTCTACATCGCCATGTGTGGCGTGTACCCAGTCATCGGGGTAGGTGACTTCGTAGCCCCAGAGGGGGTGCTGGAAGGTGGACATTATCCGCCTCCGACTGCGGGGATGAAGGCGATGCGTGCGCCGTCTTCGGCGGGCGTTTCCCACTCGGATTGGCGTCCGTTTTGGAGGATGACTTTGACTTCCTCCGTTGGGATGCCGAGGGAGGAGGCAATCGAGCGGAGGGTGGTGCCTTCTTCGAGGGTCATTTCGAGGGGTTCGCCGATGTCTAAATCGGGGAGGTAGCGCCGAAGGGTTGCGAAGACGCGGATTTCAACGTGAATGCTCATCGTAAAAAAAGAGACGCGGGCAACGCGTGCCCGCGTCTGTGTTGAGGAGGGTTAAGCGGTTTCGTGTACCCAGGCGTATACGCTGTCCAGCGTTTCGTCCGGTACGTCCCATACGGTATTGTGCGGCGGGAGGGGTTCGTAGCGCATGAATTCCGGTAGACGGTCGTCTTTTTCGGTGAAGCCGGCTGCTTCGTTGAAGAGGCGTTCCATCTTGAGAATTTCTTTGCCGATGGCTACGACGTCGTCGTTGGTGATGTCCATTCCCATCACGCCCGCGACGCTTTCGACCATGCCTTCCCAGCCTTCGGGGATATCCAGAATGGGGAATGCGATGAAGAGGCAGTAGCCGGAACTGTCAATGAACGCGGTGACGGCTTGGAAGGTGAGCGAGAGTTCGGCTTTGCCTTCGACGGTCATCGGGTCTACTTTGCCGCCCACGCCCGCGATTTCTGGGGCGATGGTGTAGCCGGAGGTGTGGTCTGCGCCCATCGTGCTGGTGGCGTAGGTGACGCCGATGCCTTTGATGGCGCGCGGTTCATAGGCGGGCATGGATTGCCCTTTGACGGTCGGCACTCGATAGACGCCGAAGGCTTTGGCGGTTGCTTCGACGCCTTGCCCTAAAATGCGTCCGAGAGGGGTTCCGTCGGCAATATCTTTGAAGAGGGCAAGCGCGCCTTCTTTGTCGCCGAATTCGAGTAAGCCGCCTTCCATTGCCATTGCGATGGTGTTTCCGGCTTCGATGGTATCTAAGCCCAAATCGTTGCAGTATTTGGTCATTTGCCCGACGAAATCCAAATCGTCAATGCCGCAGTTGGAGCCAAGCGCCATTGCGGTTTCGTACTCGATGGGCGAGGCGACGATTTTTCCATCGGGTCCGGGGTAGACGTTGGAGCATTGAATGATGCAGCCCGGATGGCAGGCGTGCCCCGTCATACCGGCGTTCCGTTTTTCGACGATTTCGGCAATCATCTCGCCGGAGATTTTTGCCGCGCCTTCGAATTGCCCCGCGCTGAAGTTGCGAGTGGGAAGCCCGCCGGATTCGTTGATGATGTTCATCAGCACGTCGGTTCCGTAGGCATTCAAGCCGCCGTTTTTCTTCGTCAAATCGTGCGCTTGAATGGCTTTGGTCAGTTTGCGGCGTCCCTGTTTGAAGAGGTCGGGGTTGGCGATTTCGACGCCGGGGCCGCCTTTGTCATCCACGACGATGGCTTTCACGCCGCGCGCTGCCATGACCGCGCCCAAGCCGCCGCGTCCCGCGTAGCGTCCGGGGTTATTTTCCGGGTCGTTTACGGAGATGCCTGCGTTTGTGAGTTTGCGCTCGCCGACAGGCCCAATCCCGATGACGGCGGGTTTGTTGGGGTATCGCTCCCACATGATGGCGTCCACTTCTTCCATGCCTTTGCCCATGAGGTCGCTGGCATCCTCGAATTTCACGCCGTCTTTATTGATGAAGATGGAGTACCATTTGCCGTCTTTGGGCGTCCCTTCCAGGACAATTGCAGCCAGTCCCAATTTGGCAATTTTTTGGCTCGAAAGTCCGCCGGAGTTGGATTCTTTGATGGTGCCGGTGAGGGGGCTTTTTGCTCCGAAGGAAGTTCGTCCGCTGCTCGGCGCGGCGGGGGTTCCTGAAACCCATCCTGGCGCGATGACCAATTTATTATTCGGTCCTAGCGGATGGCAGGTAGGATCCACCTCGCTGGAAACAATCGCGGACGTCAGCCCGCGACCACCCCATTTTGCCCACTTTTCGGGAAGTTCCTCGTAAGTGGCGGAGAGGGTGCTCATATTGATACGGAGAATTTTTCTTGCCACAACAAACTCCTTTCTGGTTTAGTGGTTCATGTAGCGTGTGTCATGGTGAAGCGGAATGTGTTCGTCCAAAGCCGCGAGAAGACTCGAGGTCATCATTGCCCCGTCGCGGTATTGGTAGGGCCAAATATATCCCAGCGAGAAAATCCCAATATGGTCGCCGTCATGCAGTTTTTCCTCGAGAGCGGCCTGATACCCCGGCATATCGGCGAGAACTGCATTGATGAAGACGTAGGATGTTTCTTCGGGAGGGATGTTTAGCAATGTATACAGGTCTTGGACTTTGGCATGTTCGGGCAACTGAATTCGACGCGTGGAGACATGTTTTCCACCCAGAAAACGAGCCAAACTACCATAAACTGAAACATCCACGCGCATATTATCTCTTTTCTTTTTTAGAGAACATCTCTCGCCTGTTGCTGCATTATACCCTGAAGCGAAGATTTCTTGGCTGGATTTTGAAAGATTGGGATATTCGAGAATGTAGAAATTACAAAATTTTCGAAAGGCGGTCTCTTCCGCGCTTGCAAGATGCGCTCGAAAACTCGACCTCCGTACTGCTTGTAACCTCTTTCACCCTCGACTATAATCAAATTGTCACCGAATGAGTCTTTAAGGAGAGAGTATGATGGCAAGAATTTTTGATGTAATCGAATACCCCAACGAAATGACGGACGAAATCGTCCATCGTTTCCCGGAAACCGGCATTGGCGATTTCCGTATTGGCTCGCAAGTCATCGTTCGCGAAGCGCAAGCCGCCGTTTTCTTCCGAGATGGAAACGCCCTGGATGTTTTCGGCCCGGGACGCCACACGATCGCGACCGCGAACATTCCGATGCTCATCAATCTTATCGGAAAAGCCTTCAACGACCGAACACCTTTCCCGGCGGAAGTGTATTTTGTCTCGATGAAAGAGTTCGCGGATAGAAAATGGGGAACTCCGCAGCCTATTTTGGTGCGAAATGCAGGCATGGGGCTGGGTGTCGCATTGCTTCAGGGATTTGGTACTTATTCCTTCCAAGTGAGCGACCCGCAGCAATTGGTTACGCAAATCGTCGGGACAAAAGCCTCCTTCCGGCTCGCGGATTTCGAAAATCGCTTGCGGACGATGCTTCTCTCCACTTTACAGGATTTGCTTGGTGAAACGGGACAAAAACATGATGTCCTCGAACTCATCGGCTTGACCGAAGAGTTGAGCGCGGGGGTCCGAGTCAAAGCCCAAGATGATTTCGCCGCGTTGGGGCTTACGCTCAAATCTTTCTATATTGGAAACTTGAAGCCCTCTGAAAAATCGGCGCAGGAACTTCGCGATATGGGGATGCTCGACATGGCAACCTATACCCAGTTGCAGGCGGCGGATGCAATGCGAGAGGCTGCCAGCAATCCCAGCGGCGGCGCGGGCTTGACGGCCGGTATTGGCGCGGGAATGGGCATTGGAAATCTCATGCAGCAGGCGACCAGCGGCGCAGCGGCGCAGCAGTCATCCGCTTCGCAGAAGCAATCCCAGCCTGCGGGAGGAATGCCCGCCGTGATGACTCCATCCGAGGCGGCCGCTATTTTGAAGGTATCCGAGGAAGATGTCCTCGCCGCGATTGAGTCAGGAGATTTGAAGGCGAAGAAATTGGGGAAGGCCTATCGTATCAGTAAAGCCGCGTTGGAAGAATTTCTGAACGGCTAAACGAAAGCACATTCGCTGCTCTTTTGCAAAAAAAGCCGCGCATTGGCGTGGCTTTTTTGTTTTGGAGATTCCTCGCGGGTTACGCGGACTCTTTTCGGGACTTTCGCCATTGGGCGAGGCGCCGTGAGATTTCTTTCTCGTATCCCTCTGAGGAAGGGACGTAGAATTCGACTCCCCGCGCGGAATCGGGAAGGTATTGCTGCGGCGCAAAGTGTCCTTCTTCGTCATGCGGGTACACATATCCCACATTTCGCCCGAATGCGGCGTCGCGGAGATGCGCGGGAACTTCTCCCGTGTCGTGTTTTTCGAGATATTTTTTTGCCTGAAAATATCCCTTTGCAGAATTGGATTTCGGAGCGGTCGCGAGGTATAGAGTCGCCTCGACGAGGGGATAGATTCCCTCCGGTAATCCGATTCTGTCGAAGGCTTGCGCGGCAGCGTTCGCGAGAATCAACCCGTTTGGGTCGGCTAATCCGACATCTTCTCCTGCCAGAATCAGCAGGCGGCGGAGGATGAAATGCGGATCCTCTCCCGACTGGAGCATTTTCGCGAGCCAATACAACGCGGCGTCGGGGTCGGAGCCTCGAATGGATTTGATGAATGCGGAAATGGTATCGTAATGAGCGTCGCCGGTTTTGTCGTAGCGTATGCGTCGTTGAGTGGATTCTCGCGCGACCTCGAGGGTGATGTGAAGAAGTCCTTTCTCGTCGGGCGATGTGGTCTCGACGGCAAGTTCGAGCGCGTTGAGGGCATGACGCGCGTCCCCGTTGGCGGCTTGGGCGAAGTGAATCAACGCGTCCTTGTCGAGGCGGATTGCCCGCTTCCCGTATCCGCGTTCTTCATCGTGGAGCGCGCGCAAGAGGAGGGTTTTCAGGTCGTCTTCGGAAAGAGGATGAAGTTGGAAAATTCGGGAGCGGGAGAGTAACGCATTGATGATTTCGAAATGGGGATTTTCGGTTGTCGCGCCGATGAAGGTGAGCAATCCGTTTTCGATGTGAGGGAGAAGCGCGTCTTGCTGGGCTTTGTTCCATCGGTGAACTTCGTCTATGAACAGAAGGGTGCGTTCTTTGCGATATTTCCTCCGCTCCCGCGCCTCCTCGAGGATTTCTCGGAGTTTCTGCTTCCCATCGAAGACGGCAGAAAGAGTCTCGAAATGTGCTTGTGTGTGATGCGCGATGATTCGCGCGAGGGTCGTCTTTCCGCTTCCCGGAGGTCCGACAAGGAGAATGGAGGAAAAAACACGATTGGCTTGAAGCGCTCGCCGGAGGAGTTTCCCTTCGCCCAGAATATGCTCCTGCCCTATGAATTCCTCCAATGAACGCGGGCGCATCCGCGCTGCGAGCGGCGCATCGCGCGAAAGTGTTTGCTGCATCTGATAATCGAAAAGGTCGTCCATAATGGGGTCTCCCCGTAGATTGTAGCAGAAAAAAGACTGCGTTTTTGGCGCAGTCTTTTGAATCTCTTACGCTGGATTTTTACCCAACCGGTTCTGCAGGGGGAGGCGGGGCGGGCGCGGGCGCCGGTGTAGAGCCTCGGACATTGATGAGTTTCTTCAGAATATCAAACCAAAACGGGGAGCCTTGTGCTGCTGCCGCGCCACTGATGAGCAGTCCAATGAATTTGACGAGCCACCCCCATCCGTCGTCCATCATCGGGAGGTTGACGAGGATTCGGCATTCCCCGTTAGACCACACGGCGGGGTGTACCGGCTGCCCTGGGAGCCATCCGCAGGCTTCGTTATTTTCTGCGGGAATCGTTCCCCATCCAATCGGGATGCTCAAGTTTTCGTATTCGCTTTTAAGTTCGGAAACGGAGATGCTTTCAGCCGGGACGTTTTGATTTTGGGCTTGCGCGACCAGTGTTTGGCGGAGCGTGGGTTCTCGCCACAAATCTTGTGCGATTTGTACGGAGTCTACGTTGAGCGCGAAGGCAAGTCCAAGCCCCAGGATGAATGCCCAGGTATGCGCGTGCTGCCTGTACCAATCGGAGAGACGTTCCATGCTGTCGTTGAACCAAGATTCGATGTTCGCGCGCGCGGTTTCAAGAGCAAGCGCGGCATCCGTTGTTTTCTCATCCAGATTGGGGAAGAGGTGGTCTAAGGCTTGCGCGAGGCGAGGCTCTTGCGCTTTGAGGGTTTGGATTCGTTCGCGTATTTCTGTGAGCGAAAGCGTGGAGGCAGGAGGCGGAGGCTCCGAGCCTTTTTGGTCAATGCTTAAGAGAACGTCCAGCGCGGCTGCGGCGAATTTCTGCGAAGGAATGTAGGAGGGCAAATCGTATTTTTTCTTCCCCGGTTGTCGGAGCGATTGGATGAGCGGGTGATTGTAGAATTTTTCGACCAAATCTTTGTCCCGAAGCATGTTCAGGATGGCGGCTTCCAGAAAGCGGGCGCGCCACGAAAGAATGGTGCCGAGCCACTCTTGCAATTGCATGTTCGCCATGCTGAGAATGAGCCATGCGAACACCAATCCGATGGCGACCTCTAACATGGCATCCAGAGAACTGATAGTCATCGAAACCTCCTCTTTGGAACTCGAAAGGGCGTTCGTTTAAGATAGTATACCTGAAAAATAGGATGTCTTTCTCCGCCGCGTCGCGTGGAATTTCGCGGATTTAGGAGGCGTCTTCCTCATTTCCCCGGAAGTATTCCGTCGTCGCTTGTCCGGGCTGAGAGATTCCTTCTCGTTTGAGAACTTTCCAGAAGGTGAGAAAGAGGATTTTCAAATCCAGCGCGAAAGACCAATGGTCTACATACCAGACATCGAGACGGAATTTTTCCTCCCAGGTTAGCGCGTTTCGTCCGTGAATTTGTGCCCATCCGGTGATGCCGGGAAGCGCGTCGTGACGGCGCATTTGCTCCGGCGAATAGAGCGGAAGGTATTCCATGAGCAGGGGACGCGGTCCGACGAGACTCATTTCGCCGCGTAGGACGTTGATGAGTTCGGGCAATTCGTCGAGGCTGAGGGAGCGGAGGAAACGTCCGAGGGGAGAAAGACGCTGCTTATCGGGAAGAAGGCTGCCGTCCGGCGCGCGGTCGTTCGTCATTGTGCGGAATTTATAGATGAGGAAGG
This sequence comes from uncultured Anaerolineaceae bacterium, assembly GCA_964505165.1. Lineage (GTDB taxonomy): Bacteria > Chloroflexota > Anaerolineae > Anaerolineales > Villigracilaceae > CAZDGZ01. Next base: position 34,007 of record CAZDGZ010000001.1, read on the forward strand.
GAATCCCTTTATAGCCGGGACGCTGCTGCGTGAAGAGAATCGGATGTCCTAAGAAAATACGGACGAGAACCGCAAGGATTGCCAGCAACGGTGAAAGGAGGATGAGTCCAATGCTCGAAAGGAGAATATCGAAGAGCCGCTTGCTGCGCGGTACGCCGTCAGGGAAGAATTTGGACATAGGCGGATTTTACCAAAATTTCTCGGCGCTTTATGGTATATTTTGCACAACGCAATGGCGCAACTCTAAAAGAGGCGATTATGAACGAACGAATTTTGATTATCGAAGATGACCAGGCGATTTTGAAGTTACTGAAGCGCGGCTTGACTTACGAGGGGTACGCGGTGGAAACTGCAACCGACGGGCGCACTGGTTTGATGATGGCGCGCGAGAAACAACCCGATTTGGTCATTTTGGATTGGATGCTGCCGGGAATGGACGGGCTGGAAGTGTGCCATCGCTTACGCGTGAGCGGAGAAACGCCGGTGCTGATGCTCACGGCGAAAGATACGGTACAAGACCGTGTGCAGGGGTTGGACGCGGGCGCAGATGATTATCTCGTCAAGCCCTTCGATTTGGATGAACTTTTCGCGCGAATCCGCGCGCTGCTTCGGCGGACGCAGGCGCGGCGTATTCCGGTACTCACCTTCGCAGACCTAACGCTGGATACCGGCTCGCGGCAAGCCTCGCGCGGAGACAGGAAAATCCCTCTCACCGCGAAAGAATACGATTTGCTGGAATTATTCATGCGCCACCCTCGTCAGGTGTTGACGCGCGAAGTCATTTTCGACCGAGTATGGGGCTATGATTTTGGCGGCGAAAGCAATGTACTGGAAGTGTATATTCGCTATTTGCGCCAAAAATTGGAGGCAAACGGCGAGCCGCGTCTCATCTATACCGTACGCGGCGTAGGATATGTGCTGCGCGAAGAACCCTGAACGATGTCGCTGCGTTCTCGCTTGACGTTCTTATATGCTGCATTGCTTGGGGGCATTTTTCTTGTTTTCGGGGTCACCGTTTATGGATTGGTTACATATTTCTTGACAACCCAAGCGGATGAATTGCTGGTCAAGACTCTTCCTGAAGTGCTTGAAACGATGAAAATCGATTCTGTGGGGAATGTGATATTTTGGAAGACCTTTCGAGTGGATGCCCCCGCGATGATTTCCGTACAAGTGTGGAGTAGAGAAGGAACGCTTTTGGTCTCCTCTGACGATATTCTTTCTTTGGATTCTCCTCTAGACCCCTACGCTCTCTCCTCCCATCAACTTGTTTTTCGAGATGTTTGGATTGGAAGAAAGCATTTCCGCGTATGTACGGTTCCGCTTGTCGCTGGCGGTCGCCACATTGCCACACTTCAAGAAGGCATGAGCATGGAATTCGCGGATTCGGTACGTCATTCGCTGCTGCATATCCTCGTCATTGCCTCCATCTTTTTGATTCTGCTTTCTGGGGGCATCTCCTGGTTTGCGCTTGGGCATGCCCTCTCCCCGTTGGAAGATGTCGTAGATACCGCGCGGCAAATCAACAGCGCCGATGACCTCTCCCGCCGCATTCCTTATCACGGACCGCCGCATGATGAAGTAGGGCAATTGATTTACGTCTTCAATCAGACCCTTGAGCGGTTGGAAATGCTTTTTTCCTCCCAGCATCGTTTTCTCGCGGATGTGAGTCACGAACTTCGGACTCCGTTGACCGTCATCAAAGGAAATGTGGGGTTGATGCGCCGCATGAAAACGGTAGACGAAGAAACCCTCGCGAGCATAGACCAGGAAGTCAACCGGCTGACTCGCCTCGTCGGCGATTTGCTCCTCCTCTCCAAAGCGGAATCCGGGACGCTCCCCCTTAGCCGTGATCCCGTTTCGCTGGATACCCTCCTGTTAGAAGTATTCCGCGAGATGAGTGTCCTCGCGGGGAACAAGATTCACCTGAAACTGACGGAGATAGACCAAATTCAGGTGCTTGGCGATAGGGATCGCTTGAAACAGGTGCTGCTCAATTTGATGGGGAACGCGATTCAATACACGCCGGAGGGCGGAGAAGTCTTCGTCGGGTTGAGCAAGCGTTCGGGACGCGCGCGAATCGTCGTCCGCGATACCGGCCCCGGAATCCCGGAAGAAGATTTGGCGCACATCTTCGACCGTTTCTACCGCGCGGAAAAGTCTCGGACTCGCGAGTCGGGCGGCGTAGGATTAGGGCTGTCTATTGCACAGTGGATTGTGACTCGTCACGGGGGAGAGATTGTTGTCGATTCCAAAGAGGGAGAGGGGACAGCGTTTTACGTTTGGCTTCCGCTTTTGGAGGAAAACGAACTTTCTTCCACTTAGTGAGCCGAGGCGCAGAGCGATGCGCCTCCTGCGGAAAGCCATTCTCGAAGACGCGCGCTGTCGCTTCGATTTTGTCGTGCATCTTCGTAAATTCCGGTTCCCCAATACACATATCGGCGGGTTTCTTCGCTCCACAATGCCGGTGCGCGGGATATGACGGAAATCCCTCCGTTGTAGCCCGCGAGCGCGAGGCGTACCTCGCCGCCTGCCGCATCGAGGCATTTTTTAAGGTAATTCAGCCCTCGCAACGCATTGGTCTCCGGGGCAAACGGGTTTTCGCCGGGGAGGAAGTGATATGGCATGACCTGAAACAATCCCGCCGCTCCCGCATGAGAGCGCGCGAGAGGGTTTCCGCAAGATTCGATTTGCATTACCGTCGCGGCGAGATTGGGGTCTATTTCCGCGTTCGCTGCCCAAATTTCGAGTTGGGCGGACCAGCGGAGGACTTCCGGGGTGAAGAGCGGCGCGAGGCTCTTCGTTTGAGTCGACGCGGCGGGGGAGTATCTCGCGGCGTTCCAGGAAAAGGCAGCGAGAAATCCTCCGATGAGGAGGACCATGAGCGGGGGCAGAAGGAATCCAAAGAAACAGCCGCGTTCTTCCGTAGAAGAGGCGGCTGTTTCTTCGTTGTCTAGAGCGTAGAGAGGCATCGCGCGGTTACAACTCCCTTTGTCCGAATCGTTCTACCCCGGGTTGTGCGGGACGCGCATCCACGAGTGGGTGGTAGGTCGGTTCGGAGACAGAGGTGTCTTGACGAAATGGTTTCGGCGTCGAAGCGCGGTAGGTCGCAGTTCGCGGTGCGGGACGTGCGGGGCGTGCAGCGGGGCGGGAAGAGCGGGATGCTGTGGCGCGGGGACGCGGCGCGGGCGCGTCGGTTTGCGTGAAAAGCCGGTCTCCTGCGAGCGAAAAGGTCCCGATGATGAGGACGCGGATGAGCCACACCATCACGGCGACGAAAATCGGGATGGCTTTGGTAAGCACCTTCGAACTAACGATTGCGCTTCCCATGCTGTTGTGGCTGAGTATGGCGATGGATACGCCCCACCATGTAAGCGACGCGTTCATCGCCGCAGCGAGGAGCCACGCCCCGAAGAGATACCAGACCTCCATCGGTTCGTCGCGCCCTTGTTCCGGGGTGAAGATTCGGGCGATACCCGCGAAGTCGATTCCGCAAAACGCGATGGAGAGGATGGTTGCCCAACGGATGCCCATGAAGCGCAAATCGCCGAGCAAATCGCGCAGCGCGAAATCCGTTGTGCTGAAGTTGAAAATTTCGAATGCGAGGAGCGCGCCGAGAATTATCATTCCCCACGCCGCGCCTCGTTGCAGGGATTTTCCGCGCAGCCACTTGTTTCGTACACGAGCGGTTGACATTTTTCTGCCTCCTGAAACTTGAAAGACGGGAAGGGGGTACGACGCTCCCTCCCTGATGAGATGTCTTTGATTTTAGAACACTTGTTCTATTTTGTCAAGGAATATCGGGGTGTTGTGTTTGTACGCGGAGGTTCGGAACTCATTAGGCTGAAAGCGTGGCAACAACCGAGAACACGCGCAGGGAAAACGAAAAACGGGAGGCGCCGCCTCCCGTTTTCTCGCCGTACCTTATGACTGGACGGCGTCGCGTCCAGCCTGAAATGCTTTTCGGTTCAACTCCACGAATTTCGCAGGGACGCGCCGCTCGATGACATCCATCCACGTTTTCGGAGGGTGGTTGAGTATCCGCGAAAGCGCGCCCAGCATGACCACATTCGCGACCTTCGCACTGCCGAGATTTTCCGCGATGCGAATTGCCGGAATCCGCTGTACCGTCGCGCGGAGCGCCTCGAACGCGGCGTAAATTTTTTCGTCCGGCGGATATTTCCCGCTCCCGGAACTGACCGTCACCGGGACGATTTCGTACTCGTTGAGAAGCGCCATTCCGCCGACCTTGAGTCCCTTCACGAAGCGAATCGCCTCCAATTTTTCGAACGCGATGAGAATATCCGCCTCGCCTTCGGGGATGACGGGGGAAAATACATGCTCTCCCCATCGTACATGCGAAACGACGCTCCCGCCGCGTTGCGACATCCCGTGAACCTCCGCTTTCTTGACATCATACCCCAGCGCCATGCCGACTTCCGCCAGCACATTGCTCGCGAGCAGCGTACCCTGCCCGCCAACGCCGGTGAGCAAAAATCGAATATCGTCCATCGCTCACTCCTTCTCCGCCAAAATCTGGTCTCGGAACAAAATCGCATCGCGCGGGCAAACCTGCGCGCAGATTTCGCATCCCGTGCAGAGCAGCGGGTCAATTTCTGCAAGCGGACGCCCGTATTTCGGATCCTTCTCCTCCGACTGCAAAATCGCGGGGCAGCCGATGCGGAAGCAGATGCCGCAGCCGTTACAGGCTTCCGGCTCTACGCGTAAAGGCAGATATTGTGCGCGTTCCTCGGGGAGCAGCGCGCACGCGTGTTTCGCAATTAGCACGGCAGGCCCCTCTTCCTTGACCCACGCCTTTAGAGTCTTTTCGATGCTCTCTACCTCGTAGGCTTCCACCGTCTTCACTTTCTCTATCCCCAATGCGCGTACCAGCGCTTCCAAATCCAAATCAATCGTCGGGTCTCCCTGAAGAGTCTTTCCTGTCCCGGGATTTTCCTGATGCCCGGTCATGCCGGTAATCCGGTTATCGAGAATGATGGTGATGACATTGCTCTGGTTATACGCGACATTCAACAGCGCGGGAATACCGGTGTGGAAGAAGGTCGAATCCCCGATGACCGCGATATGCCGTTCCTTGTCCTTCGCGACTGCGCCGCCGTGTGCCACGCCGATACTCGCGCCCATACAGCCTGTCGTGTGGATGGCGCTCAATGGAGGGATGACCCCCAGCGTATAGCATCCGATATCGCCGTTGACGGGCACTTTCATCTTGTTCAGGATGTAGAACGTGCTGCGGTGCGGACATCCGGGGCAGAGAACGGGAGGACGATTGGGCAAATCCATATCGAGGACGAGGGAAAGCGCCTCCGGCGCCGGTTCGGACTCAGGGCTGCCTGATTCCGTTTCGCCGTCGAGAAGCCCGGCTTCTATCGCCGCCTCGCGAACGCGTCGGGGATTGAGTTCCCCTATCATCGGGAAGATGCTTTTCGTCCCGGGGATGTACCCCTCGAATCCCGGCGGCTCGTAGAGTGGGATGCCGAGAAGACGGACCTGCTCCTCGAGGAAGGGGTCGAGTTCTTCCAAAACGATGACGCGTTTTACCTCGCCGGCAAACCCGCGAATCAACTCCGCCGGGACGGGATAAGACATCCCCAATTTCAAGATGCTTGCGTCGGGGAAGACCTCGCGCGCATATTGATAGGCGACTCCGCAGGTGAGAATGCCCAAATCCTTCCCGCGCCATTCCACGCGGTTGAACGAAAAACTTTCCGCAAATTGGGCGATTTCTCGAATCCTTGCCTCGATAACGGGATGCCGTCCCCGCGCATTCGCAGGAACCATCACATATTTCTTCGGGTTGCGCGGATATTTCCCCGGCTCCGGCGGCTGGTATCGGTCGGGGCTGGTTTCTACGAGGGTACTGGTATGGCAGACGCGGGTGGTCGGGCGGAGGAGCACGGGAGTATCGAACCGTTCGCTCAAATCGAATGCTGCGATGGTCATATCCCGCGCTTCCTGACTATCGGCAGGGTCGAGACAGGGGAGCCTCGCGAATTTTGCATAGTTGCGGTTATCCTGCTCGTTTTGCGAGGAGTGCATAGAAGGGTCATCTGCCGAAACGATAACCAACCCTGCCTCCGTGCCGGTCATCGCGACGTAGAAGAGCGCGTCGGCGGCGACATTGACGCCAACGTGCTTCATCGTCGCGAGTGCGCGGCGTCCGGCGTAGGCTGCGCCGATAGCGACATCGAGCGCGACCTTCTCGTTAGGCGCCCATTCCGCGTACACGCCGGGCATACGAGCGAAATTTTCCAGAATTTCGGTGCTGGGCGTTCCGGGATACCCGGACGCCACCGCGACCCCGGCTTCCCACGCGCCTCGGGCGATTGCCTCGTTGCCGGAAAGAAGCCGCTTTACGCGTTCTTCACTCATCAAATATACCTCCTGTAGTTAAAGTTCCTGTATCTCTTCATACAAGTTGAGAAATTGCTGTCTTCGTATTCTAAATTTTGTACCATGATTATGCCCGGTGCGGGCATCGAAATCTACATAATACAAACTCTTTTAGTTTATGCAGGAGATTTCCAAAAATCCAGTAGATATTCAAAGGTTGTGCCCATCGTGATGTAATTGGAGGGCCAGCCGAAAATT
>CAZDGZ010000001.1:40718-49701 GCA_964505165.1 uncultured Anaerolineaceae bacterium
TAGATATTCAAAGGTTGTGCCCATCGTGATGTAATTGGAGGGCCAGCCGAAAATTCCAACTCCATTGATGATATTGGTTCTATCCCAAATGATGGTGTTTCTGAGTTCATAGCCGCGTTTGCGGAGTTCTTCTACAACGGCAATATGGATGGTAATGCGCTGATTTTCCCACCACATATCCGGCACGTTGATTACACAATGCCCTTTGGGTTTAAGGAGCGGAAGGAGACGCTCGAAAATATCACCGATGGCTTGTGTGTATTGTTCGATATCCATTGTGCCTAAATCGCGCGGGTGTTGAGAATATTGCTCGATTTTTCCGAATTGTTCGTTTTTTCGTTCCGTGCTGCGTCGGGATTTGTTCTTGCGTTTGTGATTGAGAAGATTGGCATAGGGTGGTGAAGTCCAAATCAGGCGAATGCTTTCGGGTTCGAGATAATCCGGGATGTTGAGCGCGTCGTCTTGAATAGCGACTTGCTGGGCATGGTTGAAGAAATTATTGCTTTGCAGGCGCTTTGCGCACAAATCAACATATTCTTCCTGAAGATCAAAGCCCAGGGCATTTCGGTTCGTATCTTGCGCCGCGACCAGTGTAGTTCCACTGCCTACGAAGGGGTCTAGGACGAGTTCGCCTTCATGGGAGAACAAAAGGATGATTTTTTTTGCAAGAGAAATGGGGAAAGTCGCGGGATGTTGGCTTTTATCGCGAATGTCTCGTTTTTCGTATGCGAATTGCCATATTCCGATTTGACTTTTTACCCATTCTTTTGCGGTCATGCAATTTAAATGATTCGGTTTGCATTCGCAGGTTTTGGTGTGTTGGATGGGAAGAGGTTTTCTGTAAAAATCACTTCCCGGCTTGATTGTGAGAGGGAGTTTGGGCATGTCGTTTTTCATACGCAGAGAATACCTTTGAGTGCCTTACGCTTCTTGGATGTCTTTCACGTTCAATTGTAGCGTAACGCGTCCATTCCATTCATTTGATTCGAACGCGTAGAATAAATCTACGCGAGAAGGCAGAGAAGCCCGAAGATGTCCCATCCGAAAGGCGATGGCGTCGAAGGTAATTTTTCCGTCGGTGACTTTGAGTTTGAGATGCCGCTTTTCTTTTCCAACCTCGCGCGCGTAGGCGACGGTGACTCCTCGCGAGATGAACAGCGCGCCCGGATTTCCGTACCCGGTCGGCTCGAGATAACGCAGGTGTTCGAGAAGAGTCGGGGTCAATTCGCGGAGCGGGAGTTCCATATCCGCGATAAGGGTGGGGCGGAGGTCTTCGCTCGCAAGTTTTTCCTCTGCGATGGATTCCAAACGTTCGATGAGCGCGGGGAGGTTTTCGTTGCGGACCGTCAACCCGGCGGCTGCCGCGTGCCCTCCGTGACGTTCTAGCAAATCGGCGCAGGCGTCGAGGGCTTCGGTGATGTGAAATTCCGGGATGGAGCGGCAGGAGCATCGCGTGGTGTCTTCGTTTTGTTCGCAGACGATGGCGGGACGATAGTATTTTTCCGTGAGACGGGACGCGGCTAGTCCGACGACGCCCGCGTTGAAATCGGGATGCGCGGCGAAGAAGAGGTACGGCGGTTCGCCCTCGCGGAGCGCGATTTCTTCCGCTTTTTCCTGAATTTCCCGGGTGAGTTTTTGCCGCTGCCGATTTTGATTGTCGAGGTTTTGCGCGAGAACCGCTGCCTCTCCCACCGATTTGGCAACGAGGAGACGATATGCCGCGATGGCTTCGTCGAGCCGTCCGGCGGCATTGAGCCGAGGTCCGAGACGAAAGCCGATGTCGGCGGCGGTGGTTTTCGGGAGGGATAGGTCTGCCACTCCTGCAAGAGAAACGATTCCCTGACGCGTGCCCCGCCGGATTTCTCGAAGTCCGCGTTGAACGAGCGCGCGGTTTTCTCCGGTGAGCGGCGCGAGGTCCGCGACAGTGCCGAGGGCGACGAAATCGAGATAGGATTCAACGGGAAGTGTCTTCGGGCGGAGGCGCTGATAGAGGGCTTCTGCGATTTTATACGCGATGCCTACGCCCGCGAGATCTTTTTCGGGATAGGGGTCGCCGGGGCGTTTGGGATTGATGACGGCGAGGGCGTTGGGAAGCGAATCCCCGGGGTGGTGATGATCCGTCACGATGAGATCCAGCCCGATGCCGCGCGCGTGTTCCGCTTCTTCCAGAGAGCGGATTCCGCAGTCTACGGTGATGACGAGGCGGACGCCGTCCGCTGCGAGGGAATCCAGCGCCGCGAGGTTCAATCCGTATCCCTCGTCGAATCGATTCGGGATGTAGGGACGCGCGTCCCCTCCAAGAGCGTTCAGCACCTGCACGAGGAGCGCGGTCGAGGTCACGCCATCTACGTCGTAATCGCCGTATACCGCGATAGGTTCGCCGTGTTCCAGCGCATAGCGGATTCGCTCGATTGCGGCCTCCATGTCGAGGAGCAAAAAGGGATTGGTATCGAAGGGAACGTCTCTGTTGAGGAAGGCGCGTGCCTCCTCGTCGGTGGCGTAGCCTCGATTGTAGAGAATCTGACGTAAAACGGGTGGAAATTTGGAGAGGGCTTTTTCCGCTTGCGCGGTGATTGGAGGGGCGGTTTCCCATCGTTTCTGCATGATATGAGTATAAGCGGGGATTGTACGCGGGGCAAGGGCGATTGAGAGGGTGGCGCGCGTTTCCCATTTTTCGTGTTGTCACGTATAATTCCAGCGGAGGTTATTGCGATGTATACCTTGCAAGAAAACGAGAAGACGACGCCGGTGGTGGCCTACACGGAAAATTCCTTTATTTACGGCGATTTGGTGACGACGAAAGTTGTCCGCGTGAATATCTGGCTCCGCACTGACAGCGCGCCGAAATATCTTCATCTGCTGCACGCGCAGGTCTCGCGGATGAGCGGTTCGGTGAAGACGTTGAAATTCGAGGAAATTTTCTTCCCCGTAAATGACCTTATCGGCTTTCACCTCGCTCCCGGCGTGGAATCCCCTCTGGATTATGAGGAGGGAGAAGCCAACCGCCGGATGCTCCCTGTACAGGCGTTGGTTGGCGCGTTCACGATTCGCGCGTCGGCGCGTATTTCTACCCAGACGGAATTCAAGACGGCGCTGGAGGTTTCGCGCTCCTCATGGTTCTCGCTTTACGATGCGACGATTTCCTCTCCCTACTTGCCGCAGATGAAGATGCAGGTTCCGATGTTGATTGTGCGGCCGGAGCATGCCGCCTTTTCTCTTATGGAGTGACCTTTGTTTGAATATCGTATTCTTGCCGCGCAAGGCTCTGCGCGGGCGGGCGTGTTCCGTACGCCGCACGGCGAGTTGGAGACGCCCGTTTTCGCGCCCGTAGGGACGCAGGCAACGGTGAAATTGCTGACGCCGCGTCAATTGGAAGAATTGGGCGCGACCCTTGTCCTTTCGAATACTTATCATTTGTATCTGCGCCCCGGCGATGACGTAGTTCGCGAGATGGGCGGATTGCATGCTTTCATGCAGTGGAATTCCCCGATGCTGACGGATTCGGGAGGATTTCAGGTGTTCTCGCTGGCGCAGACGCGGAAAGTGGATGAGGAGGGCGTTACCTTCCGTAGTCATATTGACGGCTCGACTCATCGCTTTACGCCGGAAAAATCCATCGCGATTCAAGAAAACCTGGGCGCGGACATCATCATGGCTTTCGATGAGTGTGCCGACCCAAACGACGAGGCGTATATTCGCCGCGCGATGGCGCGGACTCATCGTTGGGCGGAACGGTCGCTAAAGGCGCATCGCCGCGAAGACCAGGCGCTTTTCGGGATTGTGCAGGGCGGCGTGAACCCGGACCTACGCGCGGAGTCGGCGGAATTCATTGCCTCGCTGGGTTTCCCCGGACACGCGATTGGCGGGCTTTCCGTAGGGGAGACGAAATCGCAGATGTACGCGATGCTCGATGTGGTAGACGAGGTTTTGCCGCGCGAGAAACCGCGTTATCTCATGGGCGTGGGGACGCCGGAAGATTTAATCGAAGGGGTACGGCGCGGCATAGATATATTCGATTGTGTGCTTCCCACGCGGCTGGCGCGGCATCATGCCGCGTTCAGTTCCGAGGGACGTTTGAATTTGATGAACGCGAAATTCGCGCGGGACGCGCGTCCTATTGACGAGACTTGCGATTGCTATACCTGCACCCATTTCAGCCGCGCGTATTTGCGGCATCTCATTACCGCGAGAGAAGCCCTCGCGGGAGTCCTTTTATCCATTCACAATTTACATGCCCTGATTTCGCTGGTTCGCGAAATGCGCGCAGCGATTTTGACGGGAGATTTCGATGCACGCCTTCCGCTTTGGCGGCAGAAATGGCAGAACAATGCCTCCAGAACGCGCGCTGAGGAGAAAACACCATGACTTTTTTAGAATCCATTTTTCTGGGTATCGTGCAAGGCTTGACGGAATTCATCCCGGTTTCTTCGACCGCGCATCTTCTCATCGCGCAGTCGTGGATGAAGATTCCTTCGAGCGATGAGATGTTCGCCTTTCTCATCCTCGTGCAGTGGGGAACTCTCGTCTCCCTTTTCATCTATTTCTGGAAGGATTTTCTCGCGCTGCTCCGCGCGTTTTTTGCGCGTCCTTTTTCCTCGGAGGAGAACGCGCTGGCGTGGTATATCCTCCTCGCGACCCTTCCCGCGCTCCTCGCGGGTTATTTTCTCAAAGATGCGCTGGAAGCCCTCTTCCGTTCTCCCCTCTTCGCCGCGTCGATTCGACTCTTCGCGGCGGCGATTCTCCTTTCGGCGGCGGAACATTTCGGAAAACGAACCCGCTCTCTGGATTCGATGACGTGGCGGGATGCGCTGACGATAGGACTCTTCCAAGTCCTCGCGGTTTTCCCCGGCGCGTCTCGTTCCGGTTCGACGATTTCCGGCGGAATGCTGCGGAACTTACGCCGCGAAGACGCGGCGCGGTTCGCGTTTCTGATGTCTGCGCCGGTGATGCTCGCGGCAGGGGCGTATGAATCCCTCGATTTGCTGACCCTCCCTCATTTGAGCGCGTTTTTGCCCGTCCTCTTCGTTGGATTTCTGACCGCCGCGCTCGTCGGCTGGGCGGCAATCAAATGGCTGATGCGTTACCTGTCCTCCCATTCTTTGATGGTTTTCGCGGTGTATTGCGCTGTGCTGGGATTTGTGCTGTTGATGGTCGAGATGATATGAAGATTCGACGCGCCGCGTTGCTTCTCGCGCTCTTTCTCGCCGGATGCGCTGCCTCTCCTTCGGCAGTTCCGACCGAAACGCCGCGCGTGATGACCATTTATTTCACGCCCGCGGCGGAATCCTGGATTTCGGATGTGTACGATTGCGCGGCGCAGACGGAATCGCTTTTCCTCTCGCGGAGCGATTCCCCCGCCGACGCGGATGTTCTCCTCCGCGTTGGCGAGCCGCCGCGGATATCCTCCCCCGTGTTCGAGATAGACGAGATGGAAATGGTGCTTATCGTAAACCCGAAGAATCCCATCCCCTCGCTGACGAACGCGGAAATCGCCGCGATTTTTCGCGGACAGATTCGCAATTGGGCGGAGGTCGGCGGCGAGAACGCGGAAATTCAGGTTTGGGCGTATGACGCGGAAAGCGATTTACAGCGCGCATTCGACGAGGCGATATTGATGGGCGCGCCTCCTTTTTCGATGGCGAAACAGGCGCCGTCTCCTGAGAAGATGCGTTCTGCCGTTGCGGAAGAGGACGCGGCGGTGGGAATTTTGTCGAGGCGGGATGCGAACGCGGATGTCCGCGTGATTCCGCTAAATCAAACGCCGCGTATCCCCGTTTTGGCAATCCTCCGAGAACCGCCGCAGGGGGAAGCGCGGGCGTGGCTGGCGTGTTTGCAGCGTTAGTCTTCTTCGGGAAAATTTTTCAGTAAAAATGCGTAGGCGGGAATCCAAAGCGGCATCGCGGTGACGATGAGACGGTCTCCCTGATTCGAGGAAATTCCCGAAACGAGAATTTGAATCAGCGCGAAGAGATAGAGGAGGAGCAGGGTCTCGCGAACTCGTCCGCGCGTGAACACGAGCGCGTAGACCATGAGAGGGAGAACGAGGAGATGCAGCGCGAAGTCTCCCGCGTTGACCGCGCGGGCGGCGGTATCCATCGGGTTGTTTTCTCCCTGAATGAGCCACGAATCCGCGAGAAGTCCGCGCGGGATGAGGTCGTCGAAATAGGTGTAGAGCGCGGCGCGTTTATTCTTTTTGAGAAATGTCAGTTGGTCCGAAAGCGTCCATTGGCGGACGATGGCGTTTGCCGCGCGTCCATCCATGTTCTTCGCGTGGGCGTATGTCCAAGTGACGAAATAATCTCGCAGCGTAATTTTTCCTATGTCGGAGAGGGTGGGGCGTCCTGTTCCGATGCCGGAGAAGAGAAATTGTATCCAAATGGGCAAGAGGACGAGGGCGAGCATTCCCCACGTTTTGCCTTTTCGCGGGTTCAGCCGTGTGAAGAGAAAGTAGAGAATCAACAGCGCGAGTTGAATTTGATATGTGGGTTTGACGACGACGAGGAGCGCGAGGACGAAAAGCGCCTGATAGGTTTTGGTTTCTCCTTTTTGGAGGACGAGGAGGACGAAAACGGTGAGCAGGAAGATGTTGAGAGTTTCCGTCAATCCGTGAAAGGTCATCGCGATGGGGGAGGGATGAATCCAAAACAGCGTGGCGGAAAGCAGGGTGAGCCATATCTTGCCGGTGAGCCGATAGACTGCCAGCGCGAGAAGTTCGACGGAGGCAAGCCATAGCAGAAATTGCAAGAACCAGATGATTTTTTCCGCATGGCGAGGGAAAACGGCGCGGAAGAACCCGACGAAGAAGGGATAGCCCCAGGGACGGGATTCGATGTAGGTTTCCTGCGTTTTGCCGAAAATCCAGTCTCCGGTAGCGCGGTATTGACGCGCGTCATCTGCCCACCACATATTTTTCTCGATTCGCTCCATGCCCGCGTGAGTATTGGGAATGAGAGGCTGCGTGAAAGCCCACGAGAAATAATAGAGAATGGAGAGGACGCCGAGGAGAAGAAATGCGAAGATTTTTTGGGGTTGTTTGTTCATGGGTCAAAAAAGCAAACGCGCGCCCATGAGGACGAGGAGAACGAGCGCGATTTTTCGGAAGGTTTCGGGGTCGAGCCATCGGTCCATGCTCAACCCTGCGAGAATCCCTGCGAACATGGCGGGGAGCGCGGGGTAGAAGTAGTGCAGAACTTCCGGGGTGATGTTTCCCTTCATCACATGACTTGCCAGCACAACCGCGCTGCTGACGAGGAAAAATCCCTGCAAATTGCTTTTGAATTCTTCAGGTTTCCAGCGCCGGCAGTCGCCATAGACGATGACAGGGGGACCAGAGGTATTATACGCGCCGCCTAATGCGCCGCCGAGAAATCCCGCGAGGTAGCCCCAGGCAGGGTGTTCGAGTTTGGGGAGTTTGAATCCCATGAGCGCGTAGAGCGCGTATCCGCCGATGACGATGCCCAAAATAGCGAGCGCGAAACGTTCCTCGACCTTCGAGAGGAGAATCACCCCGATGGGCGCGCCAATGAGCGAGGCGAGAACCATCCGCCAAATGGCGCGGATATTGAGCGAAAGCCGATATCGGAAAATCAACGACCCTTCGATGACAATGGAAATGAGTGCGACGAGGGGCGTGGCGAGTTGCAGGTCAATGATTTTCGGGAGCAGCGCCATCGAAACCAATGCCAGCCCAAATCCCGAAACGCTTTGGGTGAATGCCGAAAGGAAGAGGACGCCCGCGACGAGCCAAACGGCTGTATCCATCAGGAGGGTCTTTCCTGCTCTTCCAGTAAGAGGCGGATGCAGTCGCGGCGAAGGTTGAACATCGGGACGCGTTTTCGATATTCCCGATACGCGTCTCCGAATTTGCGGATGGCTTCCGGCTCTTCCATTATTTTGATAAGAAGAATCATCAGCAGCGCTTCTATTGGGGCGAGGAAGAAGATGAAGGTTGGAGAGCCGAGAATCAGTGCAATGGAGAGAGGGAAGAAGAGCAATCCCAGGTGCATGGGATGACGCATACATCCGTACATCCCCTCGGTGACGAGTTTGTTCGTGTCCGTTTTCGGGATATCGCCCTCGCGTCCCATGCGGGAGAGGTATCGTCCCGTGTTGCGGCTGATGTTCAGGACGAGTTTCAGCAGCGCAACGCCGAGAATCAGCGAGAGGAGATGGAAGGGGAGATTGAAGAAAAGCGGACGCGCCCAGTGTGTATCGAGCCAGAGGCTCAGCGCACTGCCGCCGAAAAGCATCAAAATCCACATGAAGAGGCGAAATGCCATGAGGAAAATCCTATTTTTTACTTTCGCGGTGGGCTTTCCAGGCTTCCGTTCCGGCGGGGATGAGCGAAATGGCGATGATAGCGAGGATGACGATAGAGAAGTTATGCTTTACGAAGGGGATATTCCCAAAGAAATATCCAGCGGCGAGAAAAGTCGCGACCCATGCTAACCCGCCGAAGATGTTGTAGGAGATGAAATACCCGTAGGACATGCGTCCGATGCCCGCGACGAAAGGGGCAAACGTGCGGATGATAGGGACGAACCGAGCGAGGAAAATCGTCTTTCCGCCGTGTTTCTCGAAAAACGCGTGCGTACGGTCCATATATTCTTTTTTCACCCATTTCACTTCCCCCTCATACGCGCGATACCCGATGGCGTGACCAATCCAGTAATTGACGGTATCGCCCAAAAACGCGGCGAGGGCCATGAGAAGGAAAAGAAAAGCGAGGTTGAGCGCGCCAAGCGCGGCGAAAGTCCCCGCGGCAAAAAGCAGCGAATCGCCCGGCAAAAACGGCGTGACGACGAACCCCGTTTCGATGAAAATGACGATGAAAAGCAGCGCGTAGGTCCACGCACCGTATTGCGTGATGATGTCGCTTAAATGCGTGTCGAGGTGGAGAAATATATCAATGAGCAATTGGAAAGTAGTCATTCGTAATCCTTTTCGTGTTGATTGGCGGATTATACCGTATCTTGAGATAGAG
>CAZDGZ010000001.1:49801-90109 GCA_964505165.1 uncultured Anaerolineaceae bacterium
CAGCAACAAGTATTAGATTTCATTGCTTTTTTGGAAGCCCGTTATCGCCCTGTTCGGAGACCTGATTCAAATCTCAGGCTTTCGGAAGAGACATTTGTTGGTATTTGGAAAGAGCGCACGGATTTACAAGATAGTCGTAAATGGGTGAGGAATTTGCGTAATTCGGAATGGGGGAGCGCGAAGTGAGAACGTTGGTACTTGTTGACACGGATATTTTGATAGATGTGGGACGTGGAGACCCGAACGCTGTAGCATATTTGGAAGATTTGGAGAGCCAAAATAGTGTGGGAATTAGCGTGGTAACCCAAATGGAATTGCTCGTAGGTTGTGCGAACAAACGAGAGCAACGAGCCGTGGAGCGATTTATTCGCCGATTTACGATATTTTCATTGTCAGAAGCCATATCTGATGAGGCAGTATTTCTCTTGCAGAAGTATAAATTGAGTCATGGATTGTTAATAGCGGATGCGCTTATTGCTGCAACAACAATTGTACAAGGTGCGTCATTGGCGTCAAAAAATCAGAAAGATTATCGATTTATTGCGGATTTAGCGCTTTTGCCGTATCCTTCGATGTAACGAGTTAGATATGGGGGAGATTGCTGAATATGTAGTGAACAGTAACATAATTTTTTCTAATTTCTGTTACTCCATTGTCTGCGTTCCCTCGAGTCTATGTTTTTTGTGGAGACTCTGTTTTTGTTTATTGCGCGAGTTGATAGAAGACGAGCAGCGTACTCCCGTATTTTCTTTCGTCGAATTTTTGGAGGGTTTGAAGCGGAAGGTCTTCGTATTCGCGGGGATGAATTTGCGCGATGACCCACGCGTCTTCGGAAAGCCAGCCGGGGACTGAGTCGAGGAGATGCAGGGCGCGCGCCCACATTCCTTTGTATTGCGGCGGGGCGATGTAGAGATAATCGAAGCGCGCGTCCGGCGTGGATTCGAGGAAGGTGAACGCGTCGCCGCGTCGGATTTCCGCTCGGTCGTCCAGATGGCAGTGTGAGAGGTTTTCGCGAATAATCTGCACCGCCGCGCGGCTCCGTTCTGTGAAGCGGACGAAGGATGCTCCGCGACTCAATGCTTCGATGCCGACCGCGCCCGTTCCGCCGAAAATATCCCACCATGTGGAATCTATCACGTCGCCGCCGAGGATGTTGAAGAGATTTTCTTTGACTCTATCCGTGATGGGACGCGTGGCATTCCCCGGCAGCGTTTTCAACCGCATGCCTTTCGCGCTCCCTGCAATGACGCGGAGACTCATGGCATGTACTCCTTGATGACGCAGAAGGTCGCGCCCTCGCGCCCGACCTGAAGGAGGGTGGGCGCGCCGCGAAGGATTCGCTCGTCTTCGTTGCTGCGAGAGGAGATGAGGACGAATTCTCCCGGCTGAATATCCCCGTGAATGGCGCGGTAGTCTTCGACGAGAATATCTTCCCGCGTATAGTATGCGGCATTCCGCGCTTCTCGGTAGACGGCGAGGCGCGCGTCCGGCGGCGCGATTTCGTTGAATTCTTCGATGGTTTCTTTATAGCAGGTGAGCCAGTATTCGGTTTCGTAGGTGCGGAACGCGCCGCTTGTCCCGCCGACGAGTTGATTGTAGTAGGCGTATTCGTAGGGATGAAGCGGAATCGCCGCGAAAATGCCGGGGAGGAGGATGCACGCGGAAAGGAGAGCGCGGCTCCATCCTTTCCGAAGGACCCGGAACAGCGCGTCGAAGGCGAATCCGCTGAAGAGGAATATCGGGGGCAGGATGAAGAGGAAATGTCTGTATCCGTCGTACATCGGCGGGCGGATGAGGAGAACGTAGACGAAGGGGATGAGAAACCAGAGCGCGATGAGCAAGAGCGTTTGCCAGGCGATGCGTTTTTTCCAGATTTTCGAGAGCGCAGCGAATCCGCCGATTCCGAAGAGAATCCACACGGGTTCGGTGAGGGTGAGTCCCATGAGCCAAGGAAGGTAGCGGCGCGGAAGGTCGTAGGAGGGGTACATTCGTCCGAGGAAAAGGACTTTGAGCGTGGTCGGGTTATGCGACATGAGAGTCAGCACTTCGATGAATTTTCGGATGGGCGCATCCCAGAGATAGGGCCAGGTCGCGTAGAGCGTCAGAATGGCGATGATGCCATAAGGGAGGAAGTATGCGAGCGGCTTCCAGTTTTTTTGTTCGTAAGAGAGGAGGAAGGCGTAAAGAAAGAGGAGCGCGGCAATGAGCGGCGCAATGATGCGGAGGTTGGTTGCCAGTCCAAGCAAAACGCCGGGAAGAAGAATATCCCGCAGCGAGGGGGAATCGCCGTAGAGGGATTCCACCATGCGAAACCCGACGTAGAGATTGAGAATGAAGATGCTTAGGAAAGGAATGTCTTTGGGGTTAATGAACGCGTGTCCCCATAGCAGCGGCTGGGTGAGAAAGAGTGCGCTCGCGGCGAGACTCCCTTCTGGAGAGAGCCATCGCAAGCCGAGTTCGTAGAGGAAATAGACCCCGATGAGAAACGAAAGAAAATTGATGAAATGCCAGAGTGCGGCTTTGTCTATGCCGGTGAGCGCGTGGAGGAGATAGACTCCGTTTCTCGCGAGAAGGAGATAGGCGGGGCCTCGGTTGCGATGGTCTGCCGCGCTGGGTCCATACGCTCGATTGATTTGAAAATCACCGGAAAGACGCGCGGGGATGGAATACGCGTAGCCGATGGCGTCCGCGTAGGCGTAATAGAGAGGCTCGTCCCATGTGACGCCGTAGTCGCGGAAGGTCGCTATTCCGAGAAGGAGCGCGGCGGCAAGCAGAAGGAGCAGGAGACGTTTCGTTTTCGATAGGCGCGGCATGGAGGAAATCAGTCCAGGTCCTCACGGAGTTCTCCCGCGTCAGCGGTGTGGAGGCGTTCCGGTTCGTCGAGGAGGATGTCAATGGTCTCGTATGAGAGTTCTCGCATCATCGGGGCGAGGGGAACTGTTGCGGGAGGCGCGATCTTCGGCGGAGGCGCGGGCGGTCTCTTCCGAGGTTTTGGAGGGTCTACGACTCGTTTCCGAAGGATGCGCGGTTCGCTGGTGATTTCACCGACGTAATACCCTAGCACGGAATATACTTCTCGCTGTGGTGTGACCCAGCCTATCCATTCCCCCAGCCGATTGTAGAGATAGGGATAGACGAGGAAGGCTTCTGCGTCGCCTTTGGAGGTGTAGATGGGGATGATTTTTGCCATGAGATTCGAGAAATTCGTTTGAGTTAGGAAGTTTCGCTTACATCATTATACGTCCAATAGCGGTTTACGAAAAAATTCCAAAGCATGACAATTCCGACCGAAATGGCGAGGGCGAGATTGTGTCCCCAAAACGAGGGGGTGAAGGGGAGGGAGAGGTCGAGGGCGGCAATCGCCGGGATGAGCCGCGCTTCGAGCCATGCGAAAATCGGCGTCCGAATTGCCAGCCCGCTCAAACTGACGAGGGTGAATTGTCCCAGTTTTTGCGCGATGGGTTTCGTGCGGGAGTCGCGGTAGGTCCAGAAATGATGCCAGATGAAATTACTCGTCACTGCTGCACTGAATGAGATGACACTGGCGAGGACGGCGTTCACATGGAGAAGACTCACCATGAGATTGAACGAGCCGAAGTCAATGACGGCGCCGATACTCCCTACGACGGCAAAACGTAGAAAACGGATTTGTTCTCGACGACTTGTCAGGATGGATGCCACGTTACAGCCCCAGTTTTTCCTTGAAGTAGGGAATCGTGCGGCGGATTCCCTCTTCCAGTGAGACTTTCGGTTCCCAGCCGAGAATCTGCCGTGCGCGGGTGATGTCGGGCTGACGGCGCTGCGGGTCGCGCGCGCTGCGTCCATCGGCGACAAAGGAGACTCCCGCCGCGTTTTCGGTGATGTCGTTGATGGCTTTGGCAAATTCGAGAATGCTGATTTCGCTAGGATTGCCGATGTTGACAGGAAGATGTTCGTCGGAATAGAGCAGGCGGACGATGCCGTCTATCAAATCATCCACATAGCAGAAACTACGGGTTTGACTGCCGTCGCCGTAGACGGTGAGAGGTTTTCCCAGCAGCGCCTGTTTGAGGAAGTTGGGGAGCGCGCGTCCGTCTTCCAAATCCATGCGGGGACCGTAGGTGTTGAAGATGCGGACGATGCGTGTATCCAATTTGTGATAGCGGTGATATGCCATCGTGAGGGCTTCGGCGAAGCGTTTTGCCTCGTCGTAGACGGCGCGGGGACCGATGGTATCCACATTTCCCGCGTAATCTTCCCGCTGCGGATGAACGAGAGGGTCGCCGTAAATTTCGCTCGTGGAGGCGAGAAGGAATTTCGCGCCGTGCGCTTTGGCAACCCCGAGGGAATTATGGGTGCCGAGCGCGCCCGCTTTCATGGTTTGAATGGGGAGGTTGAAATATGCGCGCGGCGATTTCGGATTAGGGCTGGCGGGAGAGGCAAAGTGCATTACCGCGTCGATTTTTCCGGGGACGAAAATATATTGGGATACATCGTGCCGGTAAAAGGTGAAATTTTCATTTCCGGCGAGGTGGGCAATGTTGTCCGGGCTGCCGGTGACGAAGTTATCCATGCCGACGACTTGATGTCCTTCGGCAAGAAGCCGGTCGCAAAGGTGCGACCCTAGAAATCCGGCTGCGCCGGTGATGAGAATACGCATTTTTTCCTCTTCGTTGTAAAGTTTATTTCCAGTCTATGCGGGTAATCAACCCGTCGCCGGTGATTTGCCTGGCTTCGCCGGTGGCGGAATCGATGAGATAGAGATTTCCCATGTAAACGATGGCGATGAAGTCGCCCGTCTGCCCTTCGATGGCGTCCGGCGCCCAAACAGGAGTCTGCGGTTCGAGTCCGGGCGCGTCGCCGGAGGGAAAGAGGGCGCGGCGGTTTGAGCCGTCTCTGTCCATGACGACGAGGCGGTATCGGCTGTTTTCGCTCTGCGCGGGAAAGATGGCTTGAAGGTAGGCGATTTGATACATTTGCTCTTGCCCGCTGACGACGAGACGGGACGCGGCAGGGTACGCGAACATGCCGCTTTGCTGGACGATGTTGACGTTTGTGTCGTTGACGAGAGAGACCGCGCTCAAGTCGAAGTAGGGAGATTCTTCCGGCGCGACGAGGCTGGGCGGCGGCGCGTGCGTCACCGTGAATAAGGTGCGTGTATCTGCTCCCCAAGTGATGCCGGGAATCCATGCCCAGTCGCTGTGAGTTTGAAGCGGGAGGATGTCGAGGAGAGGCTCGAATGTGCCCTCTTTGATATTCACCAGTCCAACGCTATCGGGGCGGGCATAGGCGAGTTTCAATCCATTGGGCGACCATGTGAACGAGATGCCCCACCATCCGTAAACGCCGCCGGAATTTGCTTCGACGATTTCATGCGCGCTGGAAGCCCATCCGGGTCCGAAGGTGACTTGATATAAATCGTTGTTGGCTTGCCATCCGGGCGCGGTGGCGCGTGGTTCGACGGTGGAAAAGTAGACTCTCCATCCGCTGTTGGGACGCCACCCCGCGTAATGCACAACGTTAGAGACTTTCAGGTTGATGGGCTTTTCCGGTTTTCCGTCTACGCTCACGACCCAAAGGGTGTTGATTTCTTCGGAAGGCGGTTTATCGGATTTGCGGGTGTAAAGCAGCCATTTCCCGTCCGGCGAAAGAGAGAAAATTCTGCCGTCCAAATCTCCGGTGGTGACGAGCGGGCGGCGGTTCGCGGTGGAATCTTCCATAATCCACGCGTTGCCGCCTGCGAGATAGGCGATTCGTCCGGGGATAGGAATCGGCGCGAAGGCGGTTTGCACGCCGACCATCGTAATTTCCGGCACGGGCGTTTGCACGACAACGGTTTTGACAACGGAGCGGGCGGTTTCGACGCCGTCTTCGAGGACGCGGCGGATGGTGATTTCTTTCTTCCCGTTTTCGCCGGGCTGCATGAGTCGGGTTTCGCCTTCCGGGAGGGATTCGTTTCGAATCACCTGATGCTCGAAGGGGATGATTTCCTCCTCCGTCTCGAAAATTTCTTCCACATGGATATACCGAATCGTGTCGCCCTCGGAGAGCAACGCGTAGGGCGGCGGTTCGATTTTATCCAGTTCGCCGACGGAAATTCCCGCCGCCAGAAGCGCGTCCGAGACGCTGCTGCCCGCCGGGAGGGTGATTTCCTGCGTTTCTCCTCCCGCGATGACGTTCACATGGATGTCCCGATGATGAAGTTGCGGCGCGTTGCATCCCGCGAGGGCGAGAATCAACGCGAAAAGAGGGAGAAAGCAGCGGCGAATCTTGCTGGTATAATCCATTCGCTATTTTATCCGTCCCTGAAGAACCATGAAGCCTTCGCCAATCGTAATGGCTTCGAGGCGGAATCCGGTTGCCGCAGGTCCAATGGCTCCCGCGTAGGCTTCCTTGACGAACGCGGAAAGCGATTCTGTCAGTCCCTCAGGAACGGGAAAGGGACCGAAATCGGCTTCAGTGATTTTGATTTCCGGCTGTCCTTTTTCGTCTACGCCGACGGAAACCGTGATGGCGATGTTGGCGACGAAGGATCCTTTTTGTACTTGCCCGTAGATTTTCATTTGCTCGTCTCGCAGATAGACCTGCGGATTGGTGAAGAGCGGCGTTTCTTGCGAGGCAAGTTTGAATGCCAGAAACGAGGTCAATTGCGTTTCGCTGACGGTTAGCGTCACGACCCCGTTCTCTGTTGCGGCTTCCATCGCGGCTTTGACTTCTTCTTGCAGCGCCTCGACGGCTTCGGTAGAAACGGGTATCGGCGTGTCCGGGTATTCGGGACCGCCCAAGTGAATGGTACAAGCCAGCGTAAACAGGAGCAGGCTGAGGAGAAGCCCTAATCGGGTGAGTTTTTGGTTTCGGTTCATTGGTTTTCGTTTCGATAGTTTTGGAAATGACAATTTTTCAATCAAGCGGAGCAATTATAGCATGAGCGTTTCAAAATCTTCTTCGGAAAATTCTTTGGCTGCGAGGCTTGCCGCCTTGCTTTTCGTCGCGTCCGGCCCAACGTCTCTCGCGCATTTGGCTTCGGCGCTGGGAGTTTCTTCCGCAAAGGTGGAAAAAGGGTTGAAGGCGTTGGAGGAAACCCTTCCGCAATTTGGGCTTCGACTCCAGCGGTATCGCGGACGGGTGCAGTTGACGACCGCGCCGGAACTGGCGGAGTATGTCGAGCAGTTTTTGGGATTGGAAGGGTCTTCTCGTTTGAGCCGCGCCGCGCTGGAAACCTTGGCGATTATCGCCTATCAGCAGCCGGTGACGCGCCCGCAAGTGGACGCGATTCGCGGCGTCAACAGCGATGGGGTGATGCGGAGCCTCCTCAACAAAGGACTTATTCAAGAAGCCGGCCGCGCGGAGGGCCCGGGGCGTCCGATTTTATATCAAACGACGCCGGAATTTTTACAGTATTTCGGCTTGAATTCACTGTCCGAGTTGCCTCCTTTGAATATCCAGGAGAGCGGCGACGAAGTGAATCAAACCGTTTTGAAGGGATAACGCGTTTATGGAAGAACGGCTGCAGAAAATTTTAGCGCGAGCGGGATATGGTTCGCGGCGCGCATGTGAACCTATCATTCAAGCGGGGCGCGTGCGCGTCAATGGGAAGGTCGCGACGTTAGGACAGAAAGCCGACCCGGAAAAAGATACGATTACGGTGGATGGAAAGAAGATTTCGCTTCCGAAATCGCATATTTATATCGCGCTGTACAAGCCCCGCGGCGTTCTTTCTACTGTCGAAAGCCCGGACCCGCGTCCAACGGTACGCGATTTGGTCCCCGTCGAGGGGAGAATTTATCCGGTAGGACGGCTGGATGTGGATAGCGAGGGGCTGATTTTGATGACCGACGATGGCGACCTTGCGAACAAGTTGACTCATCCGCGATATGGACACGAAAAAGTATATCGGGTTCTGGTTGCGCGCCCGCCGGATGAAAAACAATTGTCTGCGTGGCGGCGGGGGATTGTCCTCGAAGATGGCTATCGTACCGCGCCTGCGAAAGTGCGTGTCCTTTCACGCGCGGGGAAAGGCGCGTGGCTTCTCGTGACTATGCGCGAGGGACGAAAACGCCAAATCCGTGAAACGGGACGTTTGCTTGGGCTGCCGGTGGTGAAGATTTTGCGTGTGCAAATCGGCGCGCTCAAACTTGGAAATCTCAAACCGAGAGAATGGCGGTATCTGACGCCCGATGAAGTGAAGAGCCTCCTTGAACCCGCGAAGAAGCCTCCTGCGCGTCGCCGTTCTCCGCGAAGAAAATCTTCTCGAAGACGGTGAAGCGTTTTTCTTTCAGACAAAAAATAAACCCCTGCGGCAGGACGTCGCAGGGGTTGTGTTAGGGAAACGAGAGGGTCAGGATTGATAATTGACGCAGGTGCGAATATCCCAAATTTTCTCGACGACTGCATCAATGGCATTTCGCACGGCGTTTTCGTCCATGTCAATGACTTTGAATGTAATCATCTTCGTGGAAGGATCTTCGCCGGTGAACATACCAAAGGCGATGAAACTGCCGCCTGCTTCCGCGATGGCGCGGGTCACTTTGGCGAGCGCGCCGAGTTTGTCTTCGATGATGGCCGTCACGCGGACGCCGAGTTCGCGCGCACCCATGAGTTCGATGAAGATTTTGAAGAGGTCGGTTTCGGTGATGATGCCGACGACTTTTCCGTCTTTCATCACGGGAAGCCCGCCGATTTTGTTATCTGCCATGATTCGGGCGGCTTGTTCGATGGGGGTGTCGGCGGCGACGGTGACGACGTTTTTCGTCATCACTTCCGCGACGGTGACTTTGCTGAGCAGGTAGTTCATCTCCCACACGCTCAAACTTGAAACCGGTGAGGGCGAGGCGTTGAGCAAATCGTGGTCGGAGACGATTCCGACGAGTTTTCCTTTTTCGATAACGGGCGCGCGGCGGATGTGTTCTTGCTTGAACAAGTTGAGCGCGTCGTGGATGGGCATATCCGGTTGAATGAAAATCACCGGACGAGACATTCGTTCGTTGACGAGCATGGGGACTACCTCCTTCGTAGATAGCGCAGGGAGAATGTGTTTTCTTTCACATTCTTATTATATCCCAAGATATGCTGAGCGGATATGTTCGTTTTCCATTAATTCTTTTGCGGCGCCTTTTATCTCGTTTCGCCCTTCCGCGAGGACGTATCCATAATCGCTAACGGCAAGGGCCATCTGGACGTTTTGCTCGACGAGAAGGATGGTCAATCCCTCTTCTTTGAGTTGAAGCAGGCTTTGGAAGAGGTCGAGGACCAGCACAGGCGCAAGTCCTAACGAGAGTTCGTCAATCATCAGCACTTTGGGGTCTGCCATGATGCCGCGCGCGACTGCGAGCATTTGCTGTTCGCCGCCGCTGAGCGTGCCGGATTTTTGTCCGCGCCGTTCTTTGAGACGCGGGAACATGGTGAAGACGCGTTCGAGGTTTTCAGCGATTTTGCCGCGCGAGCGTTTGCTGGTTGCTCCCATTTCGAGATTTTCTTGTACGGTCATCGAGGTGAAAAGTTGACGTCCTTCCGGGACGAGAACTAATCCCATTTGGGCTTTGGCGTGCGCGGGGAGTTTGCTGACATCGTTCCCTTCGAAGAGGACTTTTCCTTTCCAGGGGCGATTCAACCCCATCACGGTGCGGAGCAGCGTTGTTTTTCCTACGCCGTTCCCGCCGACGAGGGCGGTAAGTTGACCTTCTTCCAGCGTCATATTGACGCCCCAGAGAATTTGCACCTCGCCGTATCCGGAATCAACGTCGTGTACTTCGAGAATAGCCATCGTTAATCCTCTCTTCTCAATTGTTTGGCAAGTTCCGGATCGCCAAGATACGCTTCGATGACTTTCGGGTCGTTGGCAATTTCTTCCGGCGTTCCCTCGGCGATTTGCTGTCCGTAATCCAGCACGATGATTCTGTCGGAGACGTTCATCACGGCTTTCATCACATGCTCAATCATAATGATGGTGATGCCTTGGTCGCGGATGCTTTTGACGATGTCAACCATCGCGCCGATTTCGGAGGGATTCAGCCCCGCGAGAACCTCGTCCAGGAGGAGGAGGTAGGGACGCGCGGCGAGTGCGCGCGCCATCTCGAGGCGTTTTTTCTGAGCCACATTCAGGCTTCCGGCGAGTTGTTCCGATTTTCCATCCAGTTTGACGAAGGCGAGGACTTCGTCCGCGATGTTCGCGGCTTCGCTGAGAGAATGATTCTCTCGTCCGAAACACGCGCCCGCGACGACATTTTCTCGCACGGTCAATTCATTCAACGGGCGGACGATTTGATGCGTGCGCGCCAGCCCTTTCTTTGCCATTTGATAAGGCTTCAGGTGAGTCACCTCTTCGCCGCGAAAGCGGACGCTTCCCTCTTCAGGATGGTAAATCCCGTTGATGACGTTGAAGAGTGTGGTCTTCCCCGCGCCGTTGGGTCCGATGAGTCCCATGATTTGCCCTTCGGGGAGGTCGAAGGTGACTTGCGTGAGGGCTTGCAGCCCGCCGAAGCGTTTGGTGACGCCTTCTACTTGTAGCAGCATGGTCATGGCAATATCCTCCGTAAGCGCGGGAATCGTTGTCGCAGCCAGCCGACCGCGCCCGCGGGGATGAAGAGGACGATGGTTAGGAGCAGGATGCCCGCGACGGTCAACTGGATGTTTTTGAAGAAGGTATTCGTCAATAGGAAGCCGCGCAGCCATTGATAGCCGAACGCGCCGAGTACGGGACCCAAAACCGTCCCTTGTCCGCCGAGCATCACCATCACCAGCGCTTCGATGGAAAATTGCAGATGGAACGCGTCAGCGGGTTCGACGTTGCCGTTCTTGAAGAAGAAGAGCACGCCGACGATCCCCGGCAAAATCGCGGAAAGAACGTATGCCCACGTTTTCGCGTCGGGCGTGACGATGCCCATTACTTCCGCCGCGTCTTCGTCTTCTCGAATGGAAAGCAGACTCAATCCGAATTTGCTTTCTTTGACGAGATAACTGATGATGACGACGAGGAACGCGATGGCGAAAACCGAGTAATACGATATCCACAACGCGTTGGCAGCACCGCCGTATTCTTTGTAAATTTTGAAATTCAGCGAAAGCCCGATGGGCCCACCGAAAGGCTTGAAGTTGTTGATGAACGCGCGTACTGCTTCGTTGACGCCAATGGTCGCGAGGGCGAAATACGCGCCGCGTAATCTCAGGATGGCTTTTCCGAGGAAAAAGGCGAGGAGACCTGCGGCTGCGCCTCCTGCGAGAGCGGCAATCCACAGCGACACGCCGAAGGTGCTAAGAAGGTACATGCCGACGTACCCGCCTAGTCCGTAGAAAACCACATGACCGAAACTGACGTAGCCGGTATATCCCAGCAAGATGTTCAGGCTGGAGGCGAATACGATTGCCAGCAAAATGGTGAAAGATGCCTCGCGCGCCGAAGCGTTTCGGGTGATGATGGGCGAAATGCCCATTGCAAGGACGATGGCGAGCGCGAGCCACAACCCGGGGTTTTTCCAGTTCTTCATTCTTTTTCTCCAAAGAGTCCGTTGGGAAGGAAGAGGAGGGTGACCACGAAGAGAACGAACTCGATGACGGGAACCCATGTGTTCGGCATATAAATGGGGATGAGACTCTCAATCAGTCCAAGAATCAGACCGCCGGCGAGGGAGCCTAGCGGGTTTCCGAGTCCGCCCAGAACGCCGATGACGAAGGATTTCAATTCGTATGCGCCGCCTGCTAGGATGGTGAAGGGCAGCAACGAGGCGATGAGTGCGCCTGCGATGGCGGCGAGCATGGTTCCTAGTCCGAAACTGAATGCCAGGATTTGCGTCGAGGGGATTCCCATCAATTCGGCGGCGGAACGGTTGTTCGCGACCGCGCGCACGTATTTCCCGAGGCGGGTTCGATATAAGAAGAGGTACAACCCGCCCGCGACCAGCACGGCAATCAATGCGGAAACGAGCCGTGTGCCGAGAATGGTGACGCCGCCAAGATGAATCTTCCCAAGCGAAAAGTCAATGTTTCGCGGAGAGGTGCTGAGAAATGCCGTTCCCAGACCGATGATAATCATGTTGACGGAGAAAGTTGCCAACAGGGTAGAAAGGCTTGGCGCATTCAGCACGCGGTGGATCGCGATAAAGTAGATAATGATGCCCAAAAGCAGCCCTGCGATCGCGACCAAGAGAAAAGCGATGAAGGGACTTAAACCCGCGATGGTGAAAAAGAAATACATGATGAACATTCCCAGCGCGATGATCGCGCCGTGCGATAGGTTGATGACGTCCATCACGCCCCAAATCAGCGTCAACCCCATTGCGGCAATGCCGTAAATGACGCCGATGAGAATGCCGTCCACGAGAGAAGTGAGTAAGCCGCTGCTTCCCATGAATTCTCCTTTCCGGTTTGTTCGACGGGGTGAAAAAAATCCCCTTGCAGGCGTTTTCGCGCCTGCAAGGGGAAGGCTAAAACGAATTATTCTCCAATCGGGTAAACGAGGTCGGCGGTGGCGCCGTTGAGGGGCCACACAACCTCTTTCACGAGGTTGCCGTTGTCGTCACGCTGCCATTGGATGTAGACCATGCTGTGTCCAATCTGGAGACCGTGCGCCTCTTCGGTGGTGTCGAATTTGATGTTGCCGAAGAAGATGGTCATATCCATCGCGTCGAGCGCGGCTTTGACGGCATCCGTGTCGAGCGAGCCGGCGTCTTCGATGGCTTTTTGCAGAATCAAACCGGCGGCATAGCCACCCGCAGAGTGATAGTCCGGGGCTTCGCCAAAGGCGGCTTGATACGCGTTCACGAACTCTTCGCTGGTGGGTCCGAAGTCAGGCGTGTATGCTGCATCGGGTTCCCACTGGCTGGGTCCGACAACGCCGAATGCGGCATCGCCGAGGTCAGCGAAATCGGGATTGGGGGGCGCAACCAAGAGGGCAATGTATTTCACAGATTCAACGTTTTTCTCGAAGAGTTGCTTCGCGATGGTGGAGCCGTCTTGGAAGTGACCGCCGCCCAAAACTGCGTCGGCTTGCGATTCAGCGATTTTGTTGATGATGGGGCCAAAGTCAGTGGTTTCGGGGTCATAGCCTTCGAAGACAACGACTTCGTAGCCCTGCTCTTCGGCGTAGGCTTTCGCGGCTTCCACGACGCCGGTGGAGAATTTGCTGTTTTCGTACACGAAAGCAATCTTCTTGGCGTCGGGGTCTGCGTTCTTCAGAAGGTCAATCGCGCCCGTCATGTAGCGGCTGGAGGGAGTGTACGCCTGATAGACGAGGGCGAATCCCTGTTTGTAGGTCGCATCGGAGGCGGCGCCGGTGGTAATCATGATTTTGCCGTATTGTTCGGCGATGACGGCGGCGGCGGCGGTCAGACCGCTGGAGTAGGGGCTGATGAGGAAGTCGGCATTGTCTTCAGTTGCCAATTTGGTGTAGAGTTCCTGCACGCGGTCTTTGCTGGATTCGTCATCGTAGAATTTCGGCTCGAAGGTAACGACCGTGCCGTCTGCGAGGGTGATTCCGCCTGCTTCATTGACCTGATCCATCCACAGTTGCAAGCCGTTGTTCTGGCGGGTGGAGGACACATTCAATTTACCGGTCAGCGAAGCGGTGAAGCCGATGGTGACGGTTTTCGCCGCGGGGGCAGCGGGCGCTTCGGTTGCCGCGGGGGCTTCCGTCGCAGCAGGCTGCTCAGCGGGGGCTTCGGTTTTCTCCGGTTCAGGCGCCTGAGTAGGCGTGTTTTGGTTGCACGCGGTGAGCGCGAGGCTCGCAACGAGCAAGAGAGAAACCAGAATAATCAGGGTGCGTTTCATAAGATTCTCCTCCTATGTGAGAGAATGAACGATTGAAGTAAGGGAAATAGGAAAGGGTAAGCGTTTTTCTGTATTTTCGAGAGCCGCCTCCTTGGGCGCGGCAATATAGGAAACCTGCGCCGCCACCTTTATTCTACTCTCTCCGTGCAAAAATAGGCTAAAAATATCAGAAGCGCACATAAATATCTTATAAAAACGGGCTATTCTTCAAAACGATAGCCAATTCCGCGCTCGGTATGAAGGTATTTCGGGTGCATGGGGTCTTCTTCGATTTTCTGGCGGAGTCTGCCCATGTATACGCGGAGATATTCCGCCTCTTCGCCGTATTCCGGTCCCCATACGTTTTGCAAAATTGCGCGGTGGGAGAGCACTTTCCCGGCGTTTTGCATCATGTACACGAGGAGGTTGAATTCTGTGGGGGTGAGTTCGACGCGTTGTTCTTTGACGGTGACTTCATGCCTTCCCAAATCGGCGCAAATTTCGCCTCGGACGATTCTCTCGTCCGGGGCGTTGGTTTCGGACCAGCGCACGCGTCGAAGGACGGCTTTCACGCGTCCGAGGAGTTCGCCGATTCCGAAGGGTTTCGTGAGGTAATCATCAGCGCCGAGGTCGAAAGCGCGGATTTTATCGCTTTCCTCGCCTAACGCGGTGAGAATGATGATGGGGACGAGCGAGGTCTGGCGGATTCTTCGGGTGGTTTCCAGCCCGTCGAGGCGGGGCATCATGATGTCGAGGATGACGAGATCCACCGGTTGGGTGTTGAAGATGGCGAGGGCTTCCAATCCGTTGGACGCGGTGAGGACGTTGATTCCCCGCACTTCCAAATTTCGGCGGACGAAATCTCGGAGGGATTTTTCGTCATCTACAACCAATACCGTCGAGGTCATAAGGCAACACCTTTGGTCAAGGGAATAGAGAAGGCAATGCACGCGCCTTCACGTTGAGATTCTACCCAAATTGTACCCCCATGTGCTTGAACAAGCCCTTTGCAAATGGCGAGACCGAGTCCCGCTCCGCTGGCGAGGCGGGTGAGGCTGGTGTCGAGGCGGTAGAAACTTTGGAAGATGCGATGCCGTTCCTCCTCCGGGATGCCGGGACCGTTGTCCTTGACGCGGAAGACGATGGATTCGTCCTCGCGCGTGACCCGGATTTGAATCCGCGCTCCGGGACCGGCATATTTCGTCGCGTTTTCCAGCAAATTCCGTAGGACGGTTTCCAGACGGGTGGGGTCGGCGTAGAGAACGGGAAGGTCGGGAGCGATATAAGTTTCCAGCGTATCGTCTGGATGCAGCCGCGCGCGTTTTGCCGCGAGGCGTATGATTTCTTCGATGGAGCATTCCTCCCGCGTAAGGTGGAGGCTTCCGGCTTCGATTCGGGAAAGATCCAGCAGGTTGTTGACGAGCGCGCTCAAACGGTCAGATTCTTCGGAGATGATGCTGAGGAATTCGCGTTGGGATTCTTTGTCCCACTCTACGTCTTCCGCGAGGAGGGTCGTTGCGTATCCCTTGATTGCCGCGAGGGGGGTGCGAAGTTCGTGCGAAACGGTAGAGATGAGACTCGATTTCATGCGGTCTATTTCACGGTCTGCGGTGATGTCTCGGAGGATGAGTCCCCGTCCAATCGGGATGCCATGAGAATCGGTTACATCGAAAATTTGGAGACGGAGACAGATGTTTCGCCCGCCCGCGTGCAGCGGAATTTCTGCCGGGTGGCGTTCTTTGCTTTCGAGGGCTTCTTGAATTTTTTTGCGCGTGGAGTCCGGGTTGGGGGATTTTTCCGCAATCCTTTGAAAAACGGCGTCAATGGTGGCTTTGCTGAGTTCTTCGGGAGATAAGGTCGCGAGGTCGCCGATGCGCGGGTTTGCATAGATGACTCTGCCGCGCATGTCGCTGAGAATCAACCCGTCATGGAGAGATTGGACGAGGGCTTCGATTCGGCGGGTTTGCTCCTGGAGGCGCATATCGCTCCGCGCGTAGAGCGCGGCGTTTTCGAGCGCCATTGCCGCGTGGTTGGCGAAACTGACCAGCAGGCGGATTTCGTTTTCGGTGAAGACATGCGGGTCGGGACGAAAGACGAGGAGCGCGGTCGGCGGCGCGTGTTGCGTATTCATCGGAATCGCGAGGAGGGAACGGTATCCCTCGGCTCTCGCGCGCGGACGCTGCGCGGCGAACGCGGGGGCGGTTTCGGTATCGCTGATTTGGATGGGCTGTCCGCTTCGCAGCGCGCGCATCGTCACCGAATGGGGTTCTGTTGGCTGGATGGCGAGTTGCTCGGTATACGTTTTGGACAATCCCCGGCTTGCGCGAATGGTGAACGCGTCGCGTTCTCTGTCAAGGGCGATGATGGCGCACATTTCCACGCCTAGCAATTTATGTACCTGTTCCAAAATTCGGTCGAGGACGATTTGCGAATCCAGCGAGGAGACGACGGCTTTACTCGTTTCGAGAAGGATGCTTTGTTCGTTGATTCTCGCAGCGATGGATTTTTCCATCCGCAAAATGCTTCGGATGAGATGTCCGATTTGGTCCGCGCGGCTTGCCATTTTGGCGATTTCCTCCCGCGCTTCCGGGTCTACCTCCACGTCGGCTTCGATGGATCTGCTGAGGGAGGAGAGTCTCTCGATGGGGATGATGACGCGGACGGTCAGGACAATCCACACGACCAATCCGATGAGGAGGAAAGTCGCTGCGACGATGATGGTGAGATGATGGATGGTGATTTGCGAGGCGAACGCGGCGGAGGTGGGACGGCTGACGACAACGCCCCATCCCGCGCTGGGAATCGGCGCGTAGGTGTAGAGGCGTTCTTCCCCGTCCGGGTCTTTCGCGATGATGGAGCCGCTTTCTCCTGAGAGGACAGGGGCGAAGATATCGGGGAGGCGCTCTTCCGCTTTTTGAAGAAGCCATGAGGGGTCGGGCGAGGCAATGATTTGCGCGCTCGAATCGAGGATGACGACTTGAAAACCCTCGTCCGGTTGATGGCTTCCGGCAATTTCGAGGAGGGTTTCACTCAAACTGGCGAGTTTGATGTTGGTCGCGACGAGTCCGAGGAATTGGTTTTCCTCGCTCCAAATTGGCATGACGGCGGTCGCGACGGGCTGCTCGGTTGTCGGGGAAATGCGCCCTTTGGAAAAAAGAGGTTTTTTCGTTTTTCGCGCGCGCTGGTAATACTCTCGAAAAGAAAAATCCACGCCGACCGTCGAGCCGGGTCCCGTGGGGTAGTGGTACAGCATAATTCCATCCGAATCGAGACGGTAGACGAGATTGACATCCGGGCGGGTGCTGAGGAAAATGCTGAAGACCGATTCCATGCCCTCCGGATCCGCTTCGACGATTCCGGGGTACGAGGCAAGTCTGGAGACGGCTTGGAGAGAATTCGTGATGGAGAGGTGAGTCTCTCTCGCGATAGCGCGCGCGAGGGCGAGGTCATTTGCCCGCACGTCGTTTTGGACATGCCTTCCGACAACTTGGTCGAAGAAAAACAATGCGAGAATCGCGGGGACGATGACGAGCAAATAGAGCGAGAGGAGTTGCAGCCCCAAATCTTTGTGGAAAGAAGTGTTTTTCTTAAGGGAAGGCATGGGTTATCCTAGCCATTGCAGCGAAGCGGAACCGGCGTACGCGAAGGTGAGGGCTTTGGTCAATTGTCCTATCCAGCATGCGAGGAGAAAATGATGCAGAGGCATCTTCATCGCGCCTGCGGCGATTCCCGCTAAATCGAAAAAGGGATTGGGAATCGCGGAAAGGAAGACGATGGCGAGGACGCCGTATTTTTGAATCCACGGCGCGATACGCTCGTACACATCAATTCTCTCGACAACGGCTTGCCCGCTGAACCCTGCCATGTAGCCGGAAAGTTCGCCGAGCGCACCGCCCGTCCCTGCTGCAATTGCGACTCCGAGAGGGGGAAAGACGCCTCCCATTGAGAAAACAACTGCCAGCCCCGGCATGGGAAGCAGGATGCTGGCATTGGAGAGGAGCGCGAAGAGAAAAATTCCGGGATAGCCGTATGCTGTCATCCCTTCGAGTTTTTCTCGAAAGGCAAAGAGCAGCGCGCTGAGTCCGAGAACCGTGAGGAGACTCAGCCATCGCAGGATGGCGAGACGGCGCTCCCGAAGAGTCATCGTTTCAGGCGCTTTCCTCGATGAGGACGCGTTGAAGGGTCACTGCCGGCGATTGAGGACGCATCGGGTCGCGCGGCGGGATGGAGAGGAGGACATCCATCCCCTCAATCACCTGCCCGAAGACGCTGTGTTTGCCGTCGAGCCAGGGTGTGGGGACGTGCGTGATGAAGAATTGGGAGCCGTTTGTGTTGGGTCCCGCGTTCGCCATCGAGAGGATACCGGGTTTATCGTGGCGTAAATCGGGATGAAATTCATCCTTGAAGCGGTAGCCGGGGCCGCCGCGTCCCGTGCCGGTGGGGTCGCCGCCTTGTGCCATGAAATCCGCGATGACGCGGTGGAAAATCGTCCCGTCGTAGAATCCTTCGCGGGCGAGGAATACGAAATTGTTCACGGTACGCGGCGCTTTTTCCGTGAAGAGTTCGAGAACGATGTCACCTTTGTCAGTGACAAGGGTGGCGGTGTAGTGTTTTTGAGTATCAATGACCATTTCGGGCGGGGATGCCCATTGTTTCGGCTGCATGAGAAAATCCTTTCATTTCAAGAGGGATTCGATACGCGCGACGACCATATCCAACGCGGCGGTGTTGTATCCGCCTTCAGGGATGATGACATCGGCGTATCGTTTCGAGGGTTCGACGAATTCCAGGTGCATGGGGCGGACGGTGGAAAGGTATTGATGGATGACGGATTCCGTCGTTCGTCCTCGTTCGGCGATGTCCCGTTGAAGACGGCGAATGAATCGCAAATCGGAGTCGGTGTCTACGAAGATTTTGACATCGAATTGTTCACGCAATTCCGCTTCGGCGAAGATGAGAATCCCTTCGACGAGAATGACGCCGCGCGGCGCGACGGTGAACGTTTCCGATGTGCGGCTGTGTGTGGAAAAATCATAAATGGGGACTTCCACCGCTTCGCCCGCTTTGAGGGCTTCGATGTGGCGAATGAGTAAATCCGTTTCGAGGGAATTGGGATGGTCGAAGTTGACTTCCGCGCGCTGCGCGGGCGGCAAGCCGCTGAGGTCTTTGTAGTACGCGTCATGCTGCAAAAAGGCGATACGGTCGGGGCCGACTCGGTTGAGAATTTCTTGGGCGACGGTGGTTTTTCCAGAGCCGGAACCGCCCGCGATGCCAATGACGAGGGGCGTATGTCGTGAGCGCATAAGGAAATTATACCCGTAATGGAAAAGGCGTTTGGCAAAAGACCAAACGCCTGCGATGTATCGAGGGGGCGCGCCGCTTAAACGCCGGCGACGTATGCCAGTCCGACTGCGCCGGGACCAACATGAGTCCCGATGACGGGACTGACTTCCGCGAGGAAGGCTTCTTTGGGATGGAAGCGTTCTTCGATTTGTGCGAGGAGGGCTTTCCCTTCCTCTTCCGCGTTGATGTGAAGCGCGGCAATTCGGACGGGGCTTTTCTCTCCGATTTTCTCCGCGACCAAATCCACGACCTGACGGGTGGCTTTTCGTTTGGTGCGCGTTTTCCCGATTCCTTCCACGCGTCCGTCAATGACCGCGAGGAGAGGCTTGAGATTGAGCATCGTCCCGAGGAGACGTGCCGCGCCGCCGATTCGTCCGCCGCGATGAAGGAATTCCAGCGTTTCGACGACGAAGTAGATTCCGCTGTTTTTACGCGCGTTTGCGGCGACGGCTTCGCATTCCGCGAGCGATGCGCCTTCTTTCGCGGCGCGCGCGGCGGCGAGGACTTGAAATCCCATTTCCATCGAGGTCGAAAGCGAATCGAAAATAGCGATTTTTTCTTTGCCGCTTTTTAGCAGTTCACGCGCCTGTTTCGCTCCGTTGAAGGTGCCGGAAAGTTTGGATGAGATGAAAATTCCCAATACCTCGTTTCCTTTTTCGAGAAGCGATGCAAATAATTTGCGTATGG
The DNA here is from genome assembly GCA_964505165.1 of uncultured Anaerolineaceae bacterium. GTDB lineage: Bacteria > Chloroflexota > Anaerolineae > Anaerolineales > Villigracilaceae > CAZDGZ01. Next base: position 69,551 of record CAZDGZ010000001.1, read on the forward strand.
TCTCCGTCGAGGCTTGGGAGGAGGTCGGGAGTTCCTTTGCGGTTTGAAGGCGCTCGTAGAATTCCTGCGGTTGAATGTCTACGCCGTCGCGGTAGGTTTTCCCTTCCCAAATCAGTCCCAGCGGCAATACGGAAATGTCGTATTCTTCGATGAGGGTTTGGGGAAGATATGCGGTGCTATCGGTGACTACGGCTACTTTTGCCATATAGAGTCCTTTCTGGGGTTAGATTCCTTTCATATATGCCAGCCCGATGGTGCCGGGACCAACATGAGTTCCGATGACGGGGCTTACTTCGGAGGAGATGGTTTCGATTGCGCTGAGTTCTTGCCCTGCGCGTTCCAGCAGACGGTTTGCCTCGTCCGGGACGTTTGCCTGAATGCTCGCGAGGCGGATGGGTTTTTCATCTCCGACGGCTTCGCTGACGAGTTTCACCATTCTATCTACGGCTTTGCGTTTGGTGCGGACTTTTTCGACGGAATCGATTTTCCCGTCTTTGGTGATGGTGAGAATCGGTTTGAGGGTGAGGAGCGTGCCGAGGAGTCGCGCCGCGCCGCCGATTCGTCCGCCGCGATGGAGGAATTCCAGCGTATCCACGACGAAGAAGACGCCGCTGTTTTCGCGGGCTTGTTCCGCTGCTTGGATACATTCTTTGAGCGATGCGCCTTCTTTCGCGGCGCGCGCGGCGGCGAGGACTTGGAATCCCATCGCCATCGAGGTGGAGAGAGAATCGAAAATCGCGATTTTCTCCTGTCCGCTTTTGAGCGCCGCGCGTCCCTGCTCTGCTGAGTTGATGGTTCCTGAAAGTTGCGAGGAGATGAAAATGCCCAAGATGTCGAAGTCTTTTTCGAGCAAATCTTCGAAGGTGCTTCTCATGGTCTCGATGGTGACTTGCGAGGAGGTTGGCAGGGCTTTCGCGGTTTGGAGACGTTCGTAAAATTCTTGGGGTTGAATGTCTATGCCGTCGAGGAAGGTTTCTTCTCCCCAGATGAGATGAAGCGGCAAAACAGTGATTCCGTATTCGTCTATGAGAGGTTGAGGGATATAGCCGGTGCTGTCGGTGACAATGGCAACTTTAGACATGAGAAAACTCCTGAAAATGGGGGTTGAGAGATAAAAACGCTACAAGCCATAACCCCTTCTCTTTCAAGGGGTTGCGCCCAACGGCATCGAGAGCAACGGAGATTTGGCAATCTCCCTGAATTGGGTTGCCCGCGCACGGCAGCGAAATTCGAGTATTCTCTTGGGTGGTCTCTTTCTCTGCGCGTGGTATAATCTTTCAGAAATTTAAGGGACTTGCGCTACTCTATACTTTCACTGAGGATATTTTTCGTTGACTTTCTTCAATCCCATCAACTGGCTTTTAGGACTTTTTTCCCTCGATATCGGCATTGATTTGGGGACTGCCAATACGCTGGTCTATGTGCGGAAGAAAGGAATCGTTATCAACGAACCTTCGTGGGTGACGATTGATAAACGCACCCGTCAGCCATTGGCGATTGGAATGTCGGCAAAGGAAATGATGGGACGTGCTCCCTCGAATGTGATGGTCGTGCGTCCCCTCCACGATGGCGTAATTTCGGAGTTCGATGTCACTCGCGTGATGTTGGAGTATTTCATCGGGAGGGTTCACGAGCAAAGCATTGTGCCGCTTCCGAAGCCGCGTGTCATCATCGGCATTCCCGCCGGTGTGACGGAGGTGGAAAAACGCGCAGTCTACGATGCGGCGATGGCGGCAGGAGCAAGGCAGACTTTCTTGATTGAAGAACCGATTGCCGCGGCGTTGGGCGCGGGACTTCCTATCGGCGAGATTCGCGGCAGTATGGTCGTGGATATCGGCGGCGGGACGACGGAAGTCGCGGTGATGTCCATGAGCGGCGTCGTCGCCTCTCGTTCGCTGCGCGTCGCGGGCGACGAGATGGATCAGGATATTATTCAATATCTTCGTAATAAATATAATCTTCTGGTTGGGCAGGGATTGGCGGAACGAATCAAAAAGGAAATCGGTTCCGCGTTTCCACTGCCGGAGGAGAAGACATTCGAAGTCCGAGGGCGAAATCTCGTGACGGGGCTGCCGGATACCGTTCAAGTTTCCTCCGTCGAAATTCGGGATGCGCTTTCGGGTTCGGTGCGCGTCATCGTGGACACCGTGCGCGACGCGTTGGACGAAATCCCTCCCGAAATCGTTTCGGACCTGATGGATATTGGCATTTGTCTTGCTGGAGGCGGCGCGCTGCTCAAAGGCTTGGATCAGTTGATTGCGGAAGAGTTGAAACTCCGCGCATGGGTTGCGGAAGACCCGTTGACCTGTGTGGCTCGTGGAACCGGCATGATTTACGAAGACTTCGAGAACTTAGGGCGGTATTTGGTTGGGCTGGAGCGCGGGAGTACGCGGCATCAGGCGTAGCGTTTTCGCGGCCTTCTCCGCGCGTTTCCCTGAGCGTTGGTTATGAAAAATTTCTTTTCCCGCATGTTGCAAATCACCATCCTGTTTTTGGTCGTGGGGGGGATTTTGGCATTGGCATTCGGCGGGTATTTTGGTTCGATGTCTGCATGGCTGAACCGCGCGACAATTTCGGCGCAAACCTGGGTTTCGACGCGGTATCTAGCCTTGCGAGATTTTCTGACCGTTCCGCGCGATGTGATTTCACTTCGTCAGCGTAACGCGGAACTGGAAGCGGAAGTTTCGAGGCTTCAGACTCAAATCGTGGAGTTGCAGCAGCAGGTGACGGAGACGCAAATCCTCGCCGCATTAGTGGACTTCTCGCATGCCAACCCTGAAAGTACCTACAAAGCCGCCGCGGTGATTGGACGTGACCCAAGTCCATTTTTGCATTACATCATCATCAATCGCGGCTCCTCCGACGGGATTCGGCGCGGGATGCCTGTGGTGACGAATCAGGGATTGGTGGGACGCGTGGACGCGGTCATCGCCGACGCGGCGCGTGTGCAGTTGCTCACCGACCCTGGCATTGCGGTCAATGCGCGGCTCCAAGCCGCCGAAACGGACGGGATTTTGACCGGCTCCGTCACCGGCGATTTGACGATGGACATGATTTCACAGGATGCGCATGTCGAACCCGGGGATGTCGTCTTTACCTCCGGCTTGGGCGGAGATTATCCTCCCGATTTGTTGATTGGACAAGTGGTCAATGTCCGCAAGCGAGATTACGAATTATTCCAGCAGGCTTCGATATTACCGGCGGTAGATTTTTCGCAATTGGAAATCGTTTTGGTGATTACGAACTTTCGCCCTGTAGATATTTCTCCTCTTCTTCCAGAAACGACACCATAATCCATGATTGAACTTTTGGCGTTTCCTCTGCTTGCGCTGGTGGTTCTCTTCCAAACAGCGGTTATTTCTCGCATTTCCCTTTTGGGAGGACATGCGGATTTGATGCTGGTGGTTTTGGCGGCGTGGGCGCTTCAAGAACGGGTGAAAACGGCGTGGCATTGGGCGGCGTTGGGCGGTTTGATGATTGGAATCGTTTCCGGGCTGCCCTGGGTGATTCCGTTGATAGGATATTTTGCCGTCGTCGGTATGGCGCATTTTCTGCAGGGACGAATCTGGCAAATGCCTTTGCTGGCGATGTTGGGTGTCACGTTTTTGGGGACGATTTTCATGCACCTGCTGACGATTTTCACGCTCCGCCTTCAAGGCGTGCCGCTTTCTATTGCAGATGCGTTGGGGGTCGTGACGCTGCCGAGTCTTTTCTTGAATTTTTTCTTTGCGGTCTTCGTCTATGCCCTAATGCGGGATTTCGCGGCGTGGATGTACCCGATGGAGCATGAATCATGACCTCCAAGTCTTCTAATCCGGTGCGCTTTTCCCCTTGGCGGATGATGGCGTTATACGCGGTAGGGGCGTTGGTTTTCCTCGCGATGGGTGCGCGGCTTTTCAAATTACAAATTTTACAGGGGAAGAATTGGGTAGTTCGTGCGGAAGATAACTTCACGCGTGAAATCAGCGTGCCCGCGCCTCGCGGCATTATCTACGACAGAAACGGAATTGTCCTCGCGCGTAACGTTGCCTCCTACAATATCACCATTACGCCCGCCTATTTACCGGATGACCTCGCGGATATCCAACGAATTTATCGGGAACTTTCCGAAATCATTGATGTCCCGGTGAACAAGGGAACGGTGGAAGATGCGAAGATGATTGCGCCGTGTGTGCCGGGTCCCGGCATTACCCAATTGGTAGATTTGGGAGATTCCCTCGCTCCGTATAGTCCGGTGAAAGTGAAATGTGATGTGGATGAAGAAATCGCGAGAATCGTCCGCGAAAAATCGGTGGAATGGCCCGGTGTGGGGGTGGAAATCGAACCGATTCGGGATTACCCGACCGGCTCGCTGACGGCGAATCTCATCGGATTTTTGGGCCCGATTCCCGCCTCGGAGGTGGAAGCCTACGAAGCCCTGGGCTTCAAGGCAGGACGCGACAAAGTGGGGTACGCGGGCGTGGAAGCCTCGATGCAAGATGTCCTCGCTGGGAAGAACGGGAAGCGCGTGGTCGAGGTAGATGTTGCCGGAAAAGAACTTCGGAATCTGGAACCGCCCGTCCCGCCGATTCCCGGAAGAAGCATCCGCTTGACGATTGACACGCGCCTCCAAATCGCGGCGCAAGGTGCGTTGCTTGGAGAGATTAACTCGTGGAACGCGTACTTCGGGAAAATTCGTATTTCCAGCGGTGTGGTCATTGCGATGAACCCCAAAACAGGGGAAATTTTGGCGATGGTGTCTTACCCGACGTATGAAAACAATCGAATGGCGCGGTTCATCCCCGCGTATTATTACGAACAATTGAGTCAGGATCCGCGTCATCCCCTTTTGAATAATGCGATTTCGAGTGAATACCCTCCCGGCTCTGTCTTCAAACTTTCAACAGCGACCGGCGCGCTCAACGAAGGCGTGGTCACCGTTGACCAAATCATCGAGACGCCCGGTCAGTTGATTTTGACGGAAAAATTTTCTCCGAATGACCCGGGGCGCGAACGTCCCTTCGTAGATTGGATTTATGACAAAAATCCAGAAGGCTTCGGGCATTTGGATTTCTTGCACTGTATCGCGTATTCCAGTAACGTCTGCTTCTATAAATTGGGCGGCGGGTACAAAGATGAAATTCCTGAGGGGCTGGGCATTTTGCGTTTGAGAGAATATGCTCGTGCATTGGGATATGACGAACCCTCCGGCATCGAACTCCCCGGCGAAGCGGACGGGCTGATTCCTTCTCCGCGCTGGAAACGTATCACGCAAGGGGAAAACTGGTCTACGGGGGATACCTATATCGCAAGCGTGGGGCAGGGATATGTCCTCGCGACGCCGCTTCAGGTTATCATGTCGGGCGCGACGATTGCCAACGACGGAAAACTGATGCAGCCTACGGTGATTTACGAAATCCGCGACGAGGAAAATCATGTGATTCAGCCTTTCGTCCCGCGCCTGAAATGGGATATTACGCAAACGCCGTTGATTACGAATTTCGATTGCGAGGGCGGATATTGCGAAGATACGGGAACGAAGAAGACCGTTTCGCCTTATGTGGTGAGCAAAGTACAGGAGGGTATGCGCCTCGCCGTTGCGGACGCGCGCGGCACGCTTCACAAAGCCTTTGGCGACTTCACGATTGCGGTCGCGGGGAAGACCGGCACGGCGGAGTATTGCGATGATGTTGCACTCGCCGCGAATCGCTGTCAATTTGGTCAATGGCCCACCCATTCATGGACCCTGGCGTATGCGCCGTATGAAGACCCTGAAATTATCGTGATGGCGTTTTGTTATAACGGCGGCGAGGGCGCGAGTGTCGCCGCGCCGATTGTCGCGAAGGTCATGCGCGCTTATTTCGAAATCAAAGCGATGGACATCGCGGCAGGATTGGGCGGGTAAGTTCCTTTCGTAAGGTGCGCCGAAAGTCCTGATATAAACTTCAAAAAAGCGCCCCATGCTATAATTTATTCAAGAATCCGTCTGAAGCGATGCGCCGAAAACGCTCGGATGCTTCTGACTCTTTTCAACCCAAAAACCTTTTTCGCCATGAAAGATTCTCTGATTCAAATCAAAGGACTTCGAGATGGTCTGCTGATTTCCCTCGGCGATGCCGAATGGGAAACTCTGAAGCAGGCGCTTTTGGCGCAGATAGACGGGATGCAAGCCTTTTTTCGCGGCGCGCGGGTTGTGCTGGATGTCGGGAACCGAAGTTTTCAGGTCAACGAGATGGTGCGTCTCCGCGATGCACTTTCGGAGCGGGATGTGCTGCTTTGGGCGGTACTCTCAGAGTCCCCGGTGACGGTGAAAACCGCGCAACTGCTGGGGCTGGCGACGCGAATCTCCAAACCTGCCGCGCCGAGACGGATTTCCTCGCCTCGTGTGGAGGAAGAAGGGCTGGCGTTGTGGATTAACCGGACTCTTCGTTCCGGTACGCGGGTCGAATTTGCCGGCTCTGTGGTGATTTTGGGAGATGTGAATCCCGGAGCGGAAATCTCGGCGGAGGGCAGTGTGATGGTTTGGGGAAAATTGCGCGGCGCGGTTCATGCGGGCGCATCGGGAGATGAATCGGCAGCCATTTACGCGATAGAATTACGCCCGATGCAGGCGAGAATCGCCGCGTATACGCTTTCGATGGGAGAGACGGTTTATCCAAAACGCCCTTCGGGTGTGTTTGTGCGGGATGGGCGTTTGGTAGTGTTCCCTTGGAATCAAGATTGAACAGGATGAAATGATATGAATGCACAGGTTCTTACGGTTACTTCAGGAAAAGGCGGTGTGGGAAAAACCACCGCAGTCGCTAATTTAGGCATTGCGCTGGCATCGGCGGGACAGAAGGTCATTTGCGTGGATGGCGATATTGGACTGCGAAATTTGGATGTGGTGATGGGGCTGGAGAATCGCATCGTCTATGATTTGGTGGATGTCATCGAGGGACGCTGCCGCCTGCGTCAGGCGATGATACGCGATAAGCGAGTCCCGAACCTCTTTCTTATTCCGGCGGCGCAAACGCGGGATAAAACAGCCGTTTCGCCCAGCGATATGCTCCGCCTCGCGGAGGAGTTGCGGCAGGAATGCGATTGGGTGTTGATTGACTCGCCGGCGGGGATCGAACGCGGCTTCAGGAACGCCATCGCCCCTGCCGACAGGGTGATTGTGCTGACGAACCCGGAAGTCTCTGCCGTCCGGGACGCGGACAGAGTCGTCGGTCTTTTGGAAGCAGAGGAGAAGGGTGATCCTTTGTTGATTTTGAATCGCATCAATCCTGAAATGGTGCGAAAACATGATATGCTTTCCCCGGAAGATGTGCTGGATTTGCTGGCGATTGAGTTGCTTGGCGTGGTGCCGGAGGACGAGGACGTAATCATCGCGGCAAACCGAGGGATGCCGGTGGCGCTGAACGAAAAGAGCCGGGCGGGGGAGGCGTTTCGGAATATCGCGCGCCGTTTGATGGGCGAGGATGTGCCTTTGATGGATTTGTCAGAGAAGGGCGGATTTTGGCAGAAATTCTCGCGCCTGACCGGGAGGAGGTAAGATGAGTTTCTTCAATCGCCTGACGGGACGCGGGAACAGAAGCGCGGAAAGCGCGAAGGAACGCTTGCAACTTGTCTTGATTCACGATAGGACGGATTTATCGCCTTCGATGCTGGAATCGTTGAAGGACGATTTGCTGGAGGTGATTTCCCGTTATGTGGAGATTGACCCCGACGCGGTGCGGATTGACCTTGCCCGTGATGGACGTTCGCAGCGTTTGGTCGCGGATATTCCGTTGAAACCGGTTTCTCGTCGTAAATCCTGATATTTCTTTATGTTTCGTCATACTTCCTGGCGGCAATTCGATTTCTGGCTGCTAGGCGCGGTCATTTTGGCGATTGCGTTTGGCGTCGCGATGATTTATTCCGCCGTCGCGGGGAATACGGAAATCGCGGGGTATCCTACGCGCCAAATTATTTTCGCGCTCATTGGGCTGGTGGTGATTTTCCTCGTTTCCGCGATTGATTATAGTTATTGGTCCGCGTTGTATCGCCCGTTGTACGGGGTCATGGCGGTTTTGCTAATTTTCCTCTTTTTGAGCGCGCGGGCGGTCTTTGGTGCAGCGCGTTGGTTCAAAGTAGGGGTGATTTTCATTCAGCCGACAGAGTTGGCGAAAATCGTCGTGATTTTGATTTTGGCGCGTTATTTCGAGCAGACACAGGACCACCCCCGTGATTTGTTGTGGATTGTGAAAGGGCTAGGCTGGGTCATGGGGCTGGCAATTTGGATTCTCTTGCAGCCGAACTTGAGCAATGTCATCGTGATTTTGGTGCTGTGGTTTTCGATGTTGTGGATTAATGGGCTGCAATTGAAGCATGTGGCGATTTTCTCCTTTTTGGGGATTGTCTTGGCGATTGCCGGTTTCCCGTTTTTGCAGGGGTACCAGCAGCAGCGGATTCTCAACTTTCTTTTCCCTGACCCGAATGCGCGTCACGGCGCGACCTATAATGTGCGGCAGGCGCTTATTGCGATTGGTTCAGGAGGATTGTTCGGGAAGGGGTATGGTCACGGCACGCAGGTTCAACTCCGATTTTTGAAGGTGCGTCATACCGACTTCATTTTTTCCGCAATTTCGGAAGAATTTGGCTTGGTCGGCGCGGTGCTGGTAATTTTCCTTTTGCTTTTCATTGTGTGGCGGTGTATCCGCGCGGCGCGGCTTGCGCGGGATGTTTCAGGCGCGATGATTGCATTTGGCGTTGCGGTATTGATTTTCTTTCAGGGAGCGGTTAACATTGGCGTCAACTTGAATTTGATTCCGGTTTCCGGGCTTCCGCTGCCTTTCATCAGTTACGGGGGAAGCGGTTTGCTTTCCTTGATGCTTGGGGTGGGCTTGGTCGAAAGTGTCGTGATGCGACAGGAAGGAATGGAAGCCTGAACCGAGATGGAGACTTATGACTGAAACACAGAAACCTGCAAGAGTACGTTTTGCCCCCTCTCCGACTGGAAGAATGCATCTGGGCAGTGCGCGCACCGCGTTGTATGATTTCCTCCTCGCCCGCCGCACGGGAGGGCAGTTTATCCTCCGAATCGAAGACACCGATTTCAAGCGTTTCGTCCCGGGCGCGGAAGAAGAATTGATGGAAGGATTGCGCTGGCTTGGTCTGGAATGGGACGAAGGTCCTGATGTGGGAGGCCCGTACGGTCCCTATCGTCAGTCGGAGCGAAAAGAAATCTACCAGAAATACGCGCAGCAACTCGTCGAAAGCGGACACGCGTATCCCTGCTTTTGCACGCCGGAGCGTCTCTCGAAATTGCGGCAGGAACAGCAAAAAAAGAAATTACCCATTCACTACGATGGGCATTGCCGGAATATCCCTCCCGAAGAAGCCGCGCGTCGCGTGGCGGCGGGGGAGCCTCATGTTATCCGCTTCAAAACGCCGAAAGAAGGGACGACAACCGTGCGCGATTTGCTGCGCGGAGAAATCACCGTCCGCAACGATACGCTGGATGATTACATCCTCGTCAAATCGGACGGGTGGGCGCTCTATCACCTCGCCGCGATGGTGGATGACCACTTGATGAAAATCACCCACGTCCTCCGAAGTTCCGAGTGGCTGCCGACCTTCCCCCTCCACGCGCTCATCCTCCGCGCGTTGGGCTGGGAGGAGCCAATTTGGGTGCATCTCTCGGTCTTTTTGAAACCGAGCGGCAAAGGCAAGATGAGCAAACGCGAAGCCGCGCAAGCCATGAAAGGCGGACATTCGATTTTCGTCTCTGATTTGAAAGAGATGGGATATATTCCTGAAGGCATCTTGAATTGGATTGTGCTGATGGGGTGGGGCGTTGCCGAGGGAGATGTCCTTTCGCTAGACGATATGATTGAAAAATTCGACATCAACCACCTTAACCCCGCGCCGGCGGCAATCAATTTCTCGAAATTAGACCATTTCAACGGGACGCATATTCGACGCCTCGCATTGGACGACCTCGCCGAGCGGATGAAGCCTTTCTTCCTCGACGCGGGATACGAAGTGGATGACGAAACCCTCCACAAAATCACGCCGCTTTTGCGGGAACGCCTGAAGACGTTGAGCGACGCGCCCGAAGTCGGCGGATTTTTCTTCGAGAAGACGATTTCTCCCGTGCCGGAAGAATTAATCGGCAAGAAGATGACGGCGATGGATTCTCTTTCGGCAGCGCGGCGCGCGTACGACCTCCTTCGCTCCCTGCCGAATATCACGCGGGAGACTGCCGAAGAGCCGATGCGCGCTCTCGCCGAGGAACTTTCGCTCAAGCCGGGGCAACTTTTTGGCATCCTGCGCGTTGCAGTAACGGGACGCAAGGTCAGCCCCCCTCTCTTCGAGACGATGGAAGCCATTGGGCGCGAAACCGTCTTGAAACGTATCGAAAACGCTATCTCGTTGTTGGAGGAACTTGCCGGCAGCACTCAAGAAATGTAGAATTAGATTCCCGTAGAAAACGCCATTTCGGCGATTCAAGGTTTTCTGTGAACTTCGAATGTCCCCAATTCGCCGGAATTGTTTTCAGATTTTCCAGCCTTCCTGTATAATGAAAAGCGGGAGCGTTTTGGCTCTGGGAAAGGAATGACCATATGAATTCGTTATCTGCCTTTTTTAAGAAACCTCTTCTTGTCGGCATTGTCATGCTGATTATTGGGTTTTCTTTGGGGTTGCTTTGGGGATGGGTGATTCAGCCGGTGGAGTGGGTAGATGCCGCGCCGGACGTGCTTCGTCCCGATTATCAGGAAACCTACCTCCGAATGGCGATTGACTCATTTATCGTGAATCATGACCCGAATTTGGCGATTCGCCGCTATCAAGATTTGGGGAAAGATGCCCCGACGCGCCTGGCGGAAATTCAGACCTCCCCCGGGGCGCAAGATAAACGGAGCATCGAGATTTTTTCCGACCTGGTCCAAACGGCAGTCCCGCAGACGGGAGAAGAATCCTCCGCTCCCTCCTCCGGCGGGACGGCGAAATCTCCTTGGATGAAATATCTTCTTATCGGGGTGGCGGTTTTCCTTATCCTCGCGGTTGGGATCTTTGCCTATCGTCTCTTCCGCCCGAATTTCTCCTCCGGCGAGGCGACGCCCGTGATGAAGGCGCAGGAAATCAATCGCCAGGCAGAAAAAACGAACTATGAGGCAATGGGATTGAAGACGCCTATCGCGCGGACGATGACGACCTATGTCCTCGGCGATAATCTCTACGATGAATCCTTTAGCATCGAAACCCAGGCGGGAGAATTCATGGGAGAGTATGGCGTCGGCGTTTCGGAGGCGATTGGCGTTGGGGATCCGAAGAAAGTCACCGCGATGGAAGTTTGGCTCTTCGATAAAAACGACATCAAAACCGCGACGAAAGTCCTGATGTCGGAACATGCCTACAACGACCCTGAGATTCGCCAGAAATTGGAAGCGAAAGGCGAGTTGATCCTAGTCGAACCCAAAAAGCAGATTGTTCTTGAAACCCAGACTCTCCAACTCCTCGCGACTGTTGCGGATATGGAATACGGCGAAGGAATGCTGCCTCCGAGCAGTTTCTTTGAGCGATTGACTCTTGAACTGGCAGTGTGGAAACGAGAAGACGCGTAGCGTTTTCCTCTCGAAATAACGAGCCGAGAGTGTCCCTCTCGGCTTTTTTGATGTCGCGATTTTTTGCAAAATTCGATTGCTCCCGCGACGGCGCTCTCCTCGCTTAAACCGAAAATCTCAGGTAGAATACCTCCGCTTTGGGTAATCGGAATGAGTATCAAATCCGTTTGTATCGTTCTTTGAGGAAATATAATCATGAAGAAGAAACATGACGATTCTCTCGATTCTGTTTTGAAATCATACCGCCGAAGACAGCAGAGCGGTCCCTTCATCCTTTGGGGATTGGCTGCGACGCTTTTGCTGGTTGGTATCATCGTTCTCGTCGTCTGGCTGACAGGACCAAATAAACCGAAGAAGATGTCGCTCTCCCTTTTCGCGACGGAGACGCCTACGCCGACTTTGACCTCGACGCCGACGATGACTCCTTCCCCGACCAGCACCGCGACGGTTACGCCGACCCCGACCATCACTCTAACGCCGACGCCTTCCGCTCCCTTCAAATACACAATTCAGGAAGGCGAATCCCTCGCGACGGTGGCGGAACAATTCAATCTTGGGGATAACGGGATCCTTCTCATCTTGTTGCTCAATCCGCAAATTGATCCTGAAAATCCCATTGTTTTCGTCGGGCAAGAGATTACCGTCCCGAATCCGGGAATGGAATTGCCGACAGCGACGCCAATTCCTCCCGATTTGCCTCGAGGGACGAAGGTGAAATATGTCGTTCAGATGGGAGATACCTTGGCGGTCATTGCCGGGAAGTTGAATAGCACCGTCGAGAAAATCATCGAAGAAAACGACATCGAGAATGCCAACGAAATCTTCGTGGGACAGGTTTTGGTTGTGCCGGTGAATCTGGTCACGCCGACACCTACGCGTCTCCCGCCGACGGCGAATCCGAATGATACCCCGACGCCGAACGCGGCATTTTCTCCCACGCCTTCGGGAAGCGCCCCGTGTGAGTATGATGAAAACGAAGACTTCGTCAATGCGCTTCTTCCTCTCATCAACGAGGCGCGCAAAAACGAAGGATTGCCGGAATTGACCGTGAACGAAAAACTCTCGAACGCGGCAATGGAGCATAGCATTGACATGGCGTGTAATAGCCTTCTCAGCCATACCGGCTCCGACGGCTCGACGCCGAAAGCCCGCGTGGACGCGCAAAATTACAAAGCCGCGCTGGTCATCGAAGATATTTACGCACAGCCTCCGCAATATGGCGGCGACGCGCAAGCCGCCTTCGATTGGTGGATGGATGACCCGCCGCACCGCGCAGACTTGATGAACGCGGAGGTCACGGAAATTGGTATCGGATACGCGTACTATCAAGACAGCGCGCTTGGCGGATACTTCACCGTCGTTCTGGCAAAACCGGCGCCTTAACCCTCTCCTGCTTAAACCCAAAATCCCCTCGCCTTGCGGGGGGATTTTCGTTTGGGATGTTATAATCGTTTTGTGAGCGCGGAGAGACTCGAACTCTCAACCAATGGCTTAAAAGGCCACTGCTCTGCCGGTTGAGCTACGCGCCCGTGAGCGAAGTGCATTCTATCATGCTCTAATTTATCCGTCAACAAAAATTCCGAAAAAGAGAACTCGGAGCCTGTAAGAAATATCCATTCCTATCGAGGAGTAAGAATGAGCGAATTGGCATACGTCACCGAAGAAAATTTCCAAACCGAAGTGTTGGACTGGGACCGTCCCGTCTTGGTAGATTTTACGGCGGTATGGTGCGGTCCTTGTAAAATGGTAGACCCTATCGTGACGAAATTGGGAGAAGAATGGGGCGGCAAAATCAAAGTCGTCAAAATGGATGCAGACAAAAACCCCGGCATTGTGCAGCGATACGGCATTTTGGGAATTCCCGCTTTACTCCTTTTCCATCAAGGGGAAGTGAAAGAACGAATCAATGGCTATCACCCGCGAAAGAAATTGGTCGCAAAACTTGAAAAATACCTGAATGTATGACGGAGGGAGCGCGCGATGAAAAAAGAATCTCGTCCTTATGGGCTGTGGGACTCCCCTATCTCGCCTACGATGATTGGCGAGAAACTCCGCTTTTCCGATGTGCAGTGGGATAGCGATGGCGAAACCCTCGTTTGGCTGGAATCTCGGTCGGGACGCGGCGTACTGGTCGCGCAACGCGGCGAGGACGCGCCACGCGATTTGACGGTCGAACATCCTGTCCGCGCTCGCGTCGGCTACGGCGGAGGGGATTTCACCGTCGGCGGCGGATTCGCGGTCTTTTCCAGCGGCGGAAGACTCTATAAAATCCCTCTCGAAAAAGGACTTCCTCGTCCCGTTACTCCCGCGTTCGGCGAGGCGGCTTCTCCTGCCCTTTCTCCCGATGCTTCGAAGATTCTCTTCGTCCATACATATGAGCGAAAAGATACCCTCGCATGGGTCGATTCGGAAGGCAAGGAATGGCCCAAAAAACTTGTCGAAGGCGCGGATTTTTACATGCAGCCGGTTTGGCATCCCGACGGGGAACGCATTGCCTGGATTGAATGGAATCATCCCCAAATGCCCTGGGACGGCACGCGCCTGAAACTCGCGCGCCTCGAAGGCGATACCCTCGCGGAGGAAACCCTTCTCGCGGGCGACGAAGAGACGCCTATTTTCCAACCCGCGTTTTCTCCCAACGGACGCTTTCTCAGTTACCTCGCGCAAGACAGCGAATGGGATACCCTCTATCTTCGGGATTTGAACACCGGCGACACGATACCGCTTGTACGCGGCGGTTCGTTGATGCCTCCTGCATGGGTGCAGGGAATGCGCGTGTACGCGTGGATTTCTTCGCGCGAAATCGCTTATCTCCGCAACGATTCCGGTTTCTTCTCTCTGTGGAAAGTGGATGTCGGGACGGGAAAAACGGAAGCGATTCCAACCCCGGACTATACCTCCCTCGAACAGATTTCCGCGTCGCCGCGCGGGACTTTAGCCTTCATCGCCGCGTCGCCGCAGATTCCTCCCCGAATCGTAATCCGCCAAAACGGAACCCCGCGCGTTCTCCGCCGTTCGATGACGGAATCCATCCCTTCGGCATATCTCCCTTCCCCGAGTCCGCTTACCTGGCAGGCTCCCGATGGGACGACGGTTCACGGGCTATATTATCCGCCTGCCTCGCCGCGCTTCGAGGGGACGGGGCTTCCGCCTCTCATCGTGGATATCCACGGCGGCCCTACCTCCCAGCGTATCGCGACATGGAATGTAGATACGCGGTACGACGCGGCCTTTTTCACCAGCCGAGGGTACGCGGTGCTGCATGTAAATTATCGAGGCAGCACGGGGTACGGGCGTTCGTATATGCTTGCATTGCGGAAGAAGTGGGGGCTGCTGGATGTGGAAGATGCCATCGGCGGCGCGCAGGCCCTCGTGGATGCAGGCTTAGCGGATGCCAAGCGCTTGGTCATCAAAGGCGGCAGCGCGGGAGGCTACACCGTCCTGAACGCGTTGGCGCGTCACCCTGGATTTTTCAAAGCGGGAATTTGCCTTTACGGCGTTTCCAATCTCTTTACGCTGGATATGGAAACCCATAAATTCGAGGAACATTACACCGCCTCGATGGTCGGCACCTTGCCGGAAGACGCGGACCGTTACAAAGAATGGTCTCCGATTTTCCATGTGGAGAATATCCGCGATGCGCTCGCGGTCTTTCAAGGCGCGGAAGATGTAGTGGTTCCTCCCAACCAAGCGGAAACGATAGTCGCCGCGCTCCGTGCAAACGGCGTCCCGCACATTTACCGCGTCTACGAAGGGGAAGGTCACGGCTGGCGCAAACGAGAAACCATCGTCTCGTTTTACGAAGACGTGGAACGCTTTTTGAAAGAGCATGTCCTCTTTGCTTGAGACGCGCGAAAGCGAACACCCCCTTATCTGAAATACGGGTTAATGTTATCATCAGGGGTGGAGCCATCATGGAAGAATCTCTCCCTGTGCGGGCGCATCGGCGCCTGATTCTCATTCTCGTTATTCTCGCGACCCTGCCGTGTTATTGTGTGGGGTTGTTGGCGGTACATTTCGCGCCGAATCCATCGGAGTGGACTCCGACGCCGACGTGGACGGCGACTTTTGCTGTGCCGCCAACGGATACGAGTTCTCCGATGCCGACGTTCACGCCGACGCCTTCGACGCCCTCTCAAACGCCGACGCCGGATATCGTCACCGCGACGCCAACCTCCACGCTTACGCCGACGCCCACGTTTACCCCCTCCCCGACGCCGTTTCTTCCCTCGACGCATACTTTTACCCCTTCTCCAACCTTTACCCCGACGTGGACGAGGACGCCTACCTTTACGCCGACTTTCACGTTTACGCCGACTCTTACGCCTTTCCAGCCGCCGACGCTCACTCCGACTTCTACCCCGACTTTTACCCCCTCGCCGACGGCGACCCTGACGCCTACATTTACGCTTACCCCTGCGCCGCCTGCTCCAACCGAAACGGCGACCCCAACCCCAACCCAAACCCCGACTCCTTGACCTATGACCAAACTCCTTCCTTTTCTGAAAGACCTCCTTTCCGCTCCCGGGCTTTCCGGGTATGAAACGCCCGTTGCGCGATTGATTGAAGACGCGTGGCGGGATTTGACGGACGAGACGACCCAAAGCAAGGTCGGCTCTTTGCACGCGTTGAAACGCGGCGAAGGCGACGCGCCTCGTCCCTCGTTGATGATTGCTACTCACATGGACGCGATTGGCTTGATGGCGACGGAAGTCGTCGAGGGCTTCATCCGTGTTACGGAAATTGGCGGTATTGACCCGCGCGTGCTGCCGGGGCAGGCTGTCACCGTTCACGGGACGCGCGACCTCCCCGGAGTCATTGTTCAGCCTCCCGCGCATCTCCTCCCAGACGACGCGGAGGGCGGCGCGCCGCTTCCTCTCGAATATCTCCTTGTGGATGTGGGGCTTCCGCCTCGGCGTGTGGCGCGGCTTGTTCCTGCCGGTTCTCCGATTTCTTTCGCGACCGAACCGGTTTCTTTGCAAGGGGAGACTCTCACGGGACATTCTCTCGATAACCGCGCGTCAGTTGCCGCGTTGACGCTTTGTTTGCAGGAATTGCAGAAACAGCGCCACGCGTGGGATGTCTGGGCGGTCGCGACGGCTCAGGAAGAGGAAACCCTCGGCGGCGCGTTGACCTCCGCTTTTGCCTTGACGCCGGATATCGCGATTGCCCTCGATGTGACCTTTGCCAAGGGTCCCGGCGCGAGCGGCTGGGAGACTTTCCCGCTGGGTGAGGGAATCACGCTCGGCTGGGGACCAAATATCCATCCCGCGCTGCATCGCCGCTTCAAAGAGATTGCGGACGAGTTGGAAATCCCTTATGAAGTCGAGCCGACGCCCTGGCATTCCGGCACGGACGCGATGGCGTTGCAAATCGCGGCGGAGGGAATCCCCACGATGGTCATTGGCATTCCCATCCGCTACATGCACACGCCCGTTGAAGTTGCCTCGCTGAAAGACATTCGCCGCGCAGGGCGTCTCCTCGCGGCGTTCATTGCCCGTTTGGAAACGGATTTTCTGGAAAATATCGTCTGGGACGATTGAGAAGAGAGACCTATGCCAAAATCGAAATTACCTTTTTCTTTGCTTGAACGTTTGACCAACGCCGTCGCTGTTTCGGGGGATGAGGGCGAAGTACGGAAAATCGTTCTCGAGGAAATCAATCCTTTCGTGGACGAGGTGAAAACGGACGCGTTGGGAAACGTCCTTGCCGTCAAACGCGGACGCGGGAAAAAACGTCTCCGCGTGATGATTGCCGCGCACATGGACGAAGTTGGGTTTATGCTCGTGGATAAAGCCGAAAAGGGAATTTTTCGCTTCGAAACGGTGGGCGGAGTAGACCCGCGCCAACTCGTCGGGAAACCGGTTTGGGTGGGGAAGAAGCATGTCCCCGGCGTGATTGGCGCGAAACCTATCCATTTGACCAAACCTGACGAAACGGAACGAAAGATTCCCGTCGAAGCGCTTCGGATTGATGTCGGCTTGGGGAACGCGAATGTCAACGTTGGCGACCGCGCGGCTTTCGCGACGAAATTCCGTCGAATTGGTCCGTCCATTCGGGCAAAAGCCCTCGATGACCGGCTGGGCGTGGCGACGCTGATTCATCTCCTGAAAAATCCTCCCGAAAACGTGGATATTCTCGCCGCGTTTACGGTGCAGGAGGAAGTGGGGCTGCGCGGCGCTCGGGTTGCCGCATACGCCATGAATCCTGATGTTGCCTTTGTCCTCGACGCGACCCCCGCCTACGATATGCCGCATTACGACGAGGAAAAGGAAAATGTCCGGTACAACACGCGGCTCGACGCGGGTCCCGCGATATACGTTGCCGATGGCGCAACGCTTTCAGACCCGCGCTTGCTGCGTCATTTGCAAGAGACGGCAGACGCGGAGAAAATTCCGTATCAGATTCGGCAGCCCGGCGGCGGAGGCACCGACGCGGGCGCGATTCACCGCGCGAGAGCAGGTGTGCCTTCCGTCTCGATTTCCGTGCCGACCCGCTATTTGCATACGGCGATGAGTTTGTGCCGTGCGAAAGATTGGGAAAATACGATTCACCTTTTGAGCGCGGCGTTGTCTCGACTTTCGCCTCGCTTGTTAGAAAACCCACGTTGATGGAGTTCGCATGAAACCCTTAATCAAGAAACTGGTCGAAACTTATAGCCCTTCGGGGTATGAAGATGCCATTCGCGAGGTGATTCTCGCGGAGGTGAAGTCGTTTGCAGATGAAACCCGCGTGGATGCGTTGGGAAATTTGATTGTGCGAAAAGGAAGCGCCTCCGCCGACGGGAAGCGAATCATGCTCGCCGCTCACATGGACGAAATTGGTTTGATTGCCACCCACATTGACAAAAACGGATTCGTCCGATTCACGCGAGTGGGCGGTGTGCGTCCGCATACCCTCCCCGGCGGACGAGTCCGCTTTTTGAACGGGACGGAAGGCGTCATCGGCGGCGCGATTTTCCGTTCTTCTGATTTGATTCCTTTTGAGGAACTCTTTATTGATGTTGGCGCGACGAGCGCAAAAGATTGTCCCGTACAGGTGGGCGAAGTTGCTGCCTTCGTGCGTCCTTTCCTCGATATGGGAAAACGAATCGCCGCGAAATCGCTGGACGATAGGATTGGCGTTGCCGTCCTCATCGAGACGCTGCGGCAGTTGAAAAAGACTCCGCACGAAGTCTATTTTGTTTTCACCGCACAGGAAGAGGTGGGGACACGCGGCGCGACAACCGCTGCCTTTGGGATTGATCCCGACATTGGCATCGCGGTGGATGTAACCGGCACAGGCGATACGCCCGAAAGCGGGAAAATGGCGGTTTCGCTGGGGAAGGGTCCCGCCGTCAAAATCAAAGATGGCGGTATGCTCGCCGACCCGCGTGTCGTGGATTGGATGATTTCGACGGCGAAGAAAGCGCGCATTCCCTATCAACGAGAAATTTTATTGGGCGGCACGACGGACGCGCGGGCGATGCAGTTGGTCCGCGCGGGCGTTCCGGCGGGGTGTCTCTCCATTCCGAGCCGCTACATTCACTCGCCTTCCGAAGTGGTAGATTACGATGATGTTCAAAACGCGGTGAAACTCCTCGTCGCGATGCTCTCTAAGCCCATTAGGTTCGGAAAATGATTCGACGGCTGCGCACGGCGTGGGTGATTTTCTTCGTGTTTCTCTTCGGGGGGGCAGCCTGTGCTGCGCTCCCTTCTTTGCCGAGAGCAGAGGATACCTCCCCGACGAAGACTCCCTTGCCTGTGTCGCTGCCTGCGACGAGTACCCCCTCGCCGACGCCGACTCTCGAAGGCCCGCGCGTGCTGCGTGTGTGGCTTCCGCCGCGTTTCGACCCCTCCGCAGATACGCCGGCAGGGCGTCTCCTCCAGAGCCGTCTGCGTGAATTCGAACTCCGCAGACCCGGCTTGAAGGTGGAGGTTCGCATCAAAGCGGAAACGGGCGATGCCAGCCTTCTCGCGTCCCTCCTCGCTGCTGCGGATGCTGCACCGAGCGCGTTGCCCGACCTCGTCGCGCTTCCTCGCAGTGACGCGGAATCCGCGGCGCGGCAAGGCGTGCTGCATCCGCTGGACGGGCTGACGGATTTCTCCGAAAATCCCGATTGGTATCCCTATGCCCGCGAGATGGCGCGTTTCCGCAATGCTGTCTACGGTATCCCTTTTGCCGCCGACGCGCTCGCGCTTCTTTACCATCCCCTCGAAGGGCTTTCGCCGACTTGGGAGAGTTTTCAAGAGAATCAGATTCGTCTTCTTTTCGCGGCGGATGACCCGCGCGCTTCGTTCGCGCTTTGCCTCTACCTTTCCGCCGGAGGAACTTTGACGGATGATTCCGGCGCGCCCGCGCTGGATTCCTCCCTGCTGACACAAATCTTTTCTTTCTACCAAAGCGATGCGGTTTCCTCCACTTCCGTTCATTATCAGGAAGACGATGCCGTATTGAGGGATTTCCTCGTTCAGCCGGATACCGCTGCTGTTCTTTGGGTAGATTCGCTTTTGGATGATTTTCCGAAGGAGTCCGCGCTGGCGGCAATTCCCTCGCTAAAAGGAGAATCCTGCTCTCTCGCCTCCGGCTGGATATGGTCTCTTGCCGGCTCGAACCCGGACCTTCAGCCTGTTGCCGTTGAATTAGCGGAATTCTTAACCGACAGCGAATTCCTGTCCGCGTGGAGCGATGCGGCGGGGGTGCTGCCTCCTCGTCCCAATGCCCTCGCCGCGTGGACGGAACGCGATTCCCTTGACACGCTTCAAGCCATTAGCGCCGCTGCCCGTCCTTTGCCCGAAGAGGATATTCTCTCGCAACTGACCCCCTCGCTCCACGACTCGATACTCCAGGTGCTCAACCGCGAAATTTCTCCCGAAGACGCGGCGCAGGGAGGGGATTGATTCTGTTAGTTGGGTAGTCTGCTGGTCTTATAGTCTGGTAGTCGGGTAGTCGGATGGGAGGGGTTGGCGTATATCGCGCTATCTCCGTTGCCCGAGTGTCCCGAAGGGAC
>CAZDGZ010000002.1:0-73335 GCA_964505165.1 uncultured Anaerolineaceae bacterium
CATCGCGTCCGCGTGGGAATGGCATCGCGCGCATCCAAATGGGTACGCGGAATAAAGCGCGAGAAATTTGCCTTTTTCCGAAAATCTCTATACAATGAATTTATGAATACCTTCTCTTTAAGCGCGGTTCTGGTTGTTTATCTCCTCGCCGCGTTTTTGCTTACGGTTTCTTATCCTTTGCAGAAGGTATTTCTCTCAAAGAATACTTTTTTTGGGGACTTTTCGCACTTCTCGTTCCGGTTTTCGGATCTTTTTGGGTTATCGCCTCTCGCGCCGGAAAACAACGGTAGCGATGCCCTCTTTCTTCCGTCAAACGTTAAAAGGAGTTTCCCATGAAAGAAGATAAATTCCTTGCCACGATTCTTGCCGGTGTGGGAGTGTTGATACTTCTCTCTCTCGTTATCTTCTTCGTCCGCAAAAGCCAGGAAAAATATCTTCCCGAAGACCTCCCCAAGAACGTCGTGCATAATTACATCCTCGCACTGGACAAAGGAGATTATCAGCGCGCCTACGGCTATCTTGCCGACGAGGACAACAAACCAAGTTACGAGGAATTCGCCCTTTATTTCTTCGACTCGCATTTCCACCTCAAAGAATACTCTATCGCAGTCGAAGACGTCCAAACCATAGGAGAGAAAGCCCTCGTCCACATCATCGTCACAGATGCATCCTCGACAGATATCCTTCGCTTGTACAACCACAAAAGCACGGCAACTTTAACCCTTCAAGACGGAGCATGGAAAATCGAGGAAATGCCCTATCCATTTTGGGCGTGGGATTGGTACGACGAGGAAGACTAATTTGCACCTTCAATAAGAAAGAGGAATTCTCATGAAAACGATTCGCCGTCTGTATTTCTACGCGACGACCGGCATCAGCCTGGAAGTAGTGGTCTGGGGCATCATTGGTCTCGCGCGGACCCTGTTCTCGCACAGCATTACCGGAAGCACCGTCTCCCTCGCCAAAGCGCTCGCGCTCATCGCCGTTGGCATTCCCATCTTTCTCTTTCATTGGACATACGTTCAAAAAGCAACGCAAGAGGACGAAGAGGAACGAAACTCCATCATCCGGGGGATGTTTCTTTACATCGTTCTCATGGGACTGCTGATTCCCGTCGTACAAAACCTCCTCGCCATCGTCAACCGGACGCTCCTCAAACTCCTCCACTTGTCCTCCCCGGCGATAATCGGTGCGGGACAAAATTTCAGCGATAACTTCATTGCCATTCTCGTCAACGGCATTTTGGGATGGTATTTCTACCAAATCATCCAAAAAGAATGGAAAAGCCCTTCCGATATGCTTCCTCTTCTACGGCGGATTTATCGCTATTTGTGGGTATTCTATGGATTAGGCTTAAGCGTCACCGGGATAGACCTTCTCTTACGCCATCTCTTTTGGGTAATCTCCTCCACGTCATTCACGCTCGTCCTTAGCGAAAATCAATGGATGCAGAACGGAATCACGCTTTCCCTAGTCGGCATTCCGTTGTGGGCATATACATGGAGAATCATCCAAAATTCCTTGGAAACGCCGGAAGAACAAGAATCTTTGCTGCGACTCAGTGTGCTGTACATCATCTCCCTTCTCAGCGTGCTTTTCGTCCTCGCGTCCGGCACGGATATTCTCACCAGGATTATCGAGACCATTCTTGGATCCGGGGACACGTTCCGAACCCTCCTCCGAAAAAGCGGAGGCGCGCTCGCGCTTCTGATTACGGCGGGAATAGTGTGGGGATATTACGGACGCAGCCTTAAGGAAAATCTCGCCGCCGTCCCGGATGCGCCTCGACGCAACGGGATGAAACGAATCTACGGATATATCCTCTCCTTCATCGGGCTGGTGATGACGTTCGTCGGCATCCTGCTGCTGGTTTCCTTTATCACGGATGCTTTGCTCGAAGAGAACGTGTGGGGCTCCACTCTGCGAAACGAACTTTCGGGAATCTTATCCGTCCTCATCATCGGGATACCAACTTACTTCGCTTCATGGATTCCAATGCAAAGCGAAGCCCTCGCCAAAAGCGAAGAAGGGGATCACGCGCGCCGCTCCATTATTCGGAAAGGATATCTCTACCTTGTGCTTTTCGCCAGCGTTATCGGGAGCATGTCAACATCCGCCTGGTTCCTCTTCCTTGTCATCACCGCGCTGCTCGGAGACCCGGGGGAAAGCATTGACTACGCCCATGCAATTGAAAATCTCATCCTCCTGATTCTCCTGGGCATCTATCATTGGAGATCTCTCCGGGCAGATGCGCGTCAATCCGCCGAAAATCTGAACAAGCAGCATCAAGCCTTTCCTGTCCTGCTTTTCACCGATGCGGAGAGTACACTCGCCAACATCTTAACCTTCGAACTCAAGAAAGAAGCACCCGCGCTCCCTCTCCTTCTCCACGATATTCACGCTCCGCTTTCGGAAGAATCCTCCTCGGCGAAGGCCGTCCTTCTCCCCGCGAATCTCCTTCTGGCGCTTCCGGATTCTCTCCGTCAATGGCTCGATGAGTTCTCCGGCGAGAAAATTTTCCTCCCGCCCTCCGAGGGAACGTGGGAATGGATTGGGGAAGAAGAATTTTCTCCCAAAGAAACCGCGAAAGCACTCCGCCGCCTTGCAGAAGGCGAAAAACCAAAGAAGAGATCTTCTATCTCATTTTGGACGATTTTCGCATACGTCATCGTTGGAGGAATCCTCTTGCAACTCATCATCGGCATTGTCTCCGCCCTAATCGCCATTACATTCACCTTAAGTGGGATTGATTAATGATATACTTTGCACACACCCTTTCCATCAACCCACACGAGGTTCTGCTATGAAATTAACCGTCCTCCAAGAAAATCTGGCTAGAGGTTTGAATATTGTCTCGAGAGCCGTCTCACCTCGTAGCACTCTGCCCGTTCTAGCGAATATCCTTCTCGCAAGCGATGAGGGACGCCTTCGTCTATCGGCGACGAATCTGGAACTCGGAATCACTGCCTGGATTCCCGCACAGATAGAAGAAGAAGGCTCGATAACCGTCCCCGCGCGCACCTTTTCCGACCTCATCAACACCCTTCCCAGCAACAAAGTACAACTCACGCTCAACCCATCCACGCAAACCCTCAACGTCCGCAGCGGAACGTCGAATAACGATGTCAAAGGAATCGACGCGCAGGAATTTCCTCCGCTCCCTGTGCCGGAAATGGATGGCGCGATTCGGCTGAACGTCGTGGACTTCAAGGAGATGATTCAACAAGTGGTCTTCGCGGCATCCAGCGACGAAGCCCGCCCGGTGCTGATGGGTGTTCTCATCATCGTCGAGGGAGAGCAAATCACTCTCGCAGCGGCGGACGGCTTCCGACTTTCCGTGAGAAAAGCGAATCTCTCCTCCCCCGCACCGAATCCGATAAAAATCATCGTCCCCGCAAAAGCCCTCAGCGAATTGGCGCGCATCGCCAGCGACTCGGAAGAAAGCGTCTCGATGATTGTCCCCGAAGGTCGAGGACAGGTCGTTTTCCGGCTGAAAAACGTGGAATTGGTCTCACAACTCATCGAAGGAACATTCCCGGATTACGAGCAAATCATCCCACGCTCTTATAAATCCCGCACACTGGTTTCCACCGCCGCGTTGCTCAAAGCCTGCAAACAAGCGGAAATCTTCGCGCGGGAGGGAGCAAACGTCGCGCGGCTCAACATCAAATCAGCAGAAAACGAGATGGAAAGCAGCGAAATCGAAGTCTCCGCCCATTCGGAGGAAACCGGCTCCAACGAGACTGTCGTCGAAGCCACCGTAGACGGGTCGGGGTTGCTCATCGCGTTCAACGTGAAATTCCTCCGCGAAGCGCTGGAGGTCATCAAAACGCCGAATGTTGCCATCGAGACCTCCGCACCAAACGCCCCCGGCGTCATCCGTCCTGCAGGAGACGAGGATTTCGTCCATGTGATTATGCCCATGCACCTCGGCTAATCTAAAAAATCGGACTCTTCGCAAAAATGTCAGGGCGCACGCTCTGGCATTTTTCATACCCTTTTCCAAGAGAAAAAATGACCCTCCCTGCCCCATCCTCGAATCGGATACTCAATCTCTACCTTACGCTGAATCAATATCCCGTTCTCAGCAGCCGCATTCGCGCGCGAATGCGGCGGGAACTTTTCAAACGCGGCATCATCAGCCGCGAGGACTTCGAAGCCGAAGCGCGCAAAAAAGCCATTCTCTCCCAAAAACGCGAGGGGCTGCATGACCCCTTTGCAGAAGAATCCCATGAAATTTGGGAACTGCGCCTCGCTCGAATTCGTGATTCACTGACCGATTTCTATTTCGCGTACAACCTTCCCTACGAAGACTTCGAGGAAATCGTCCGCTCCATCCTCGCAGAGCGCAGCGGAGAAGCGCCGGATATCGTCACATTCAATCCAGAACTCGCGCCTCACGAAATGCTCTTCGAGCAAGCGGCGGCCATCGAAGCGCTTCCTCCGCAAGAGCGCGCGCCGCTGGAAGCGCGGCTTCAGGAAATCAAGGTCGTTCTCATCCGCACGATGATTAGCGACCAACTCGCGTACATCAACATCGCCAAAGAATGGTTTACCGTAGAGGATTTGAAGAAAATTCGGCGAAAGAAAATCGGGGAAGGAAAAATCGGCGGAAAATCCGCAGGGATGCTCCTCGCCCAACGAATCCTCCACGAAGTTGCCCCGCCAGACATCGCGGCATCTATTCGCACGCCCATCTCCTATTACCTCGGCTCTGATGTCATGTATGCATTTATGTCTATAAATGGACTAATGAGATGGGCAGACCAAAAATACAAAAGCGAAGAGCAAATCCGCGCGGAATACCCGCAACTAGAAAAAGAATTTATCGCCGGGCATTTCCCCGACGAAATTCTGGAACAACTGCGCTCCCTGCTCGAAAAAGCAGGCAACCATCCTCTCATCGTCCGCTCGTCCAGTTTGCTGGAAGATAGTTTCGGGACATCCTTCGCAGGAAAATACGAAAGTTATTTCTGCCCGAACCAGAAAAGCCTCGACGAGAATCTCGAAGCGCTGACGAAAGCCATTGCCCGCGTCTACGCCAGCGGGTTACGCGCCGAACCGCTTCTCTATCGCCGCCGCATGGGACTTCTCGACTACGACGAGAGAATTGCCATCCTCATCCAGTTTGTTCAGGGGCAGCGCATGGGACGGTATTACCTCCCGCACGGCGCGGGCGTCGCGTTCAGTCGAAATCTCTACCGATGGTCGCCGCAAATCCGCAAAGAAGACGGATTCATGCGTCTGGTTTGGGGATTGGGCACCCGCGCGGTGGATCAGGTTGGCAACGACTATCCTCGCCTCGTCGCGTTGAGTCATCCGCTGCTGCATCCGGGGGCAGAGGTCAAATCCATTCGGCGATATTCCCAACAATATGTAGACTTAATTGACTTGGAAGAAAACACTTTCAAAACCCTCCCCGCGCGCGAGGTTTTGCAGCCCACCTCTCCCGTACTGCGCTACATCGCGCAAGTCTACGAAGAGGGATACCTCGCTTCGCTCCGCTCGAATCTCGTGGACAAAGAAAACCTCGTCGTCACCTTCGACGGACTTCTGCGCCGCACTCCCTTCGCGGAATATATGCGAACCGCGCTCAATCTTCTCGAACAACATTACCACGCCCCCGTAGACACAGAATTCACCGTTGAAGTCGTCAACCCAAACGAGATTCAGCCTCAGGTGAAAATCACGCTTCTCCAATGCCGTCCGCAAAGTCATTTGGATATGGATAAGGAAGCCCATCTGCCCTCGAACCTAGACGAGAAAGAAATCATCTTCTCGACCCGCCGTATGGTCCCGCGCGGCAGCATCTTCGGCATCCGCTACGTTCTCTTCGTCCCACCGGAAAAATACTTCAGCCTCGCCTCTCAATCAGAACGGAACAAACTGGAACGCGCCATCGGACGCCTGAACGCCGCGCTGGAAGGCGAATCCTACATCGCCGTCGGTCCCGGGCGCTGGGGAACCTCCAGCCCGGATTTAGGCATTCACATCGGGTTTGCGGATATCTACAACACCCAGGCACTCATCGAACTTTCCGGCAAAGGGATTGGCTCCGCGCCGGAACCCTCCTTCGGGACACATTTCTTCCAAGATTTGATGGAAGCGCAAATCTATCCCCTCGCGATTTACCTCGACGATGAAGACGTTCTTTTCAACCGAGATTTCTTCTACAAAACGCCGAATCGCCTTCGCCGATGGATTTCCGCCGACAAAACCACCACCGACGCCTTACGCCTCATCGCCGTCGAAGATTTTCGGCGCGGGCGGTCTCTTTCCCTCATTATGGACGATGAACAAGGAAAAGCCGTTGCCTTTTTGCAGAAAAAGGCAAAAAAGCGAAAAAAACTGAGCACATAACGAAGACAGCCTCGCGACAAAAAAGCCGACGGATGAGCACCCGTCGGCTTTTTCGGACTTCTCTACGTCTCAAGATATTTTCTCTCGCTCTTCCTTCTGATAGAGGACATACGAATATCCGACCAAAAAGATGGATACGGCAAAAAGCGGCACCAGCAGGAACCATACCGCGTATTTCGAGAAGAAAATTCCCATCAGGGCGAGGAGTCCCGCCGCGATATAAAGCACAGCCCCAAGAGAATGAGTCTTCTTCCAGACGAAATCGCTGCTGAGGGTCCAGGGCGTGCGAATCCCGATAAACCAATTTCGCTCTGCTTTCCGCATCATCACGCCGATATAGATAAAAAGCAGTCCCAGCGCGGGCATCATCGCCGTTCCCATATCGAAATCGGTATACCCCAAATTCCAAGCGAGAGTCAGCCCGTGCATATAAAAGAGAAAGAGCATCATCAATACGATAAAGGTATTGAAATATCCGCGAAACCGCTCGATATTTCCTCGTAAGGGATCAATGCGGGGGATGAGCAACGCGAGGAGGAGAAATCCCGCCGCCAGAAGAGGCATCAACGCCACCGCCCAAAAACGCGGCATATAACCATCCACCTGCCCCGCCGCATTCCAATGAGAGGCCATCCTCGCCGGTAATTGCGGATACAAAGCCATCCCAACGAAAACCGCCACGATAAGAAGCACCACCGAGACGATAACCATATTCCGAGTAGACATTTTTCCTCCAGATTTTTGTTTCATGTGAAACAAAGTTATTCTTCAGAAGGTAAATTTTGCTGCGCCAGAGAGACGATGCCGCTCAGTCCTCCCAGATTCATCGTATCCACCGCGCTGCTGGGCACGATGACCAACGCGCCTTTTTCTTTCAGCCCTTCGAAAAGCATATTCATCGCCCGCAGGTGCAGCGCCGTCGGATTTTCTGCGTAGGCTTTCGAGGCTTCCGCGAAAGAGGCGGCGATTTCCATTTCCGACTCTCCCAAAATGACCCGCGCCTGTCGTTCGCGCTCCGCCTGAGCCTGCCGGCTCATCGCATCTTCTAAATCCTGCGGGATGATGATGTCGCGTATCTCCACCGACTGAACGGTAACGCCCCAAGGCGTCGTCCGCTCGTCAATGATACGCTGCAAATCCGCATCCATCTTCGAGCGCCCGACGAGAATATCCGCCAGGCTCATTTGCCCGATGATTTCCCGCAAGGCAGTCTGTGCGGCCCACGCAATCGCGGCGCGGTAATCTTCCACCTCCAACGCGGCTTTTTCCGCGTCCCAGACCACCCAAAAGAGTACCGCGTCCACATCCACCGGCACGGTATCTTTCGTCAGCGTTTTTTCTGCCGAAAACGGGGTCACCATTACGCGATGGTCAATCCACATCGGAATCGAGTCGAAAATCGGGACAACCCAAAACAATCCCGGACCCGCCAGAGCGCGAAACTTCCCCAATCGCAGCACGACCGCTTTCTCCCACTGGGAGGCAACTTTCAACGCGAACAGGATGTAGATTCCTATCAGCGTCCAAAACAAAACCCATGCGCCGGAAAGTCCATCAGAGATATTCGCTGCGGACATCCACGCTCCTCCCAAAACGGCAAGAAGTATCGCCGCGCCAAAGAGCATCGCCGCCACACCGGGAATGTGCGCATCAGGGCTATTGTTATTTTTCTTTTCCCCTTTCCCCTTCGTCGAAAATTGATTAAGCATAGAACACCTCGTTTTCATCAAAAACAGATTTCATCAAACCTCTGTTTCAAGACTCGTCCTCCAGATAGGGACGCAGTGCCTCCAAAATTTCGGATTTTTCGTATCCCAATCTCGAGGCTTCGTCTACGCATCGGGAAAGTAAAGAAGCAAGGGCTTCCTCCCGGAGCGATTGCGTTTTCTCCGGCGGCGGAATTTCCAAAATATAAGTGCCGCGTCCCTGCTGCGTCGAGATAATCCCTGCTTCATCCAGAAGGCGATACGCACGCGCCACCGTATTGAAATTGATACGAAGTTCCTGCGCCAGCGCACGCACTGTCGGCAACTGCTCTCCGGGGGAGAGATCGCCGCTCAATGTCAATTGCCGAATCCGCTCGACCAATTGCAAATAAATCGGAGTTCTGGAGCGGAAATCCGGACGTATACGAGAGGCAAAGAGAGAGACTTCTTTAGGATTCATCGGCTGATAATTGTACTAATTGTATAATTGTCACAATTGTACGCCAAAATATCTCTCCCGTCAAGAAGAATCATGAAACCGCAATTGACGCGGTAGAACAGGCATGCTATGATGCAGAGGCGTTTATTCTTCTTTTATTTATTGTTTCAAGGAGTTATTATGAGCACTGAATTTATTTTTCGTATTCTCGGTATGTTCTTCTTCTCCATCTTGGGCGGCTATCTCGGAAACTGGCTCGGACGTTTCAACGAACCCTCGACCTTCCTTTATGTCACAATTTTCGGGCTCCTCGGCGCACTTGTCGGATTGATTCTCACCCCATTTTTCACCACACGCCCCACCCGCGCGTTGCGCTCTCTCCTCGGACGGCTTTCCGCGGAGACCCTCTTTTCCGGTCTTGTCGGCTTGATGACAGGGCTGCTCATCGCTGCATTGCTGGCGTTTCCTCTCTCCCTCCTCCCCTCGCCTTTCGGAAAAATCCTCCCCTTCATTGGAGTCGTCTTCTTCGGATATATCGGCGTCGCGGTCTTCGTCATGCGACAGGGAGACATCATCGGACTGCTCTCGTCAGTAGCGCACCGCACACCCGGCGTCGAGGGACAAACCTCCAGTTGGTCTAAAATGAACCGCACCATTCTCCTCGACACGAGCGTCATCATTGACGGACGAATCGCCGACATCGCGCGCACAGGCTTCCTTCCCGGCACCCTCCTCATCCCGCGCTTCGTCCTCAACGAACTCCAATACATCGCCGACTCCCCGGACGGTCTCCGCCGCCAACGCGGACGTCGCGGCATGGAAGTTCTCTCCGAACTCCAAAAAGACCCTAACGTCATGGTTCGCATCAGCGACATAGACGTGGACGGCGTCCGCGAAGTGGATAGTAAACTCGTCGTCCTCGCGCGGCAACTACGATGTCCCATCCTCACCAACGACTACAACCTGAACCGCGTCGCCGAATTGCAAGGCGTCTCCATTCTCAACATCAACGAACTCGCCAACGCCGTCAAATCGGTCGTTCTCCCCGGAGAAACCATCCACATCAACATCATTCAGGAAGGCAAAGAACACGGACAAGGCGTCGGCTACATGGAAGACGGCACAATGGTCGTCGTCGAAAACGGACGCGACCAAATCGGAGAATATATTGATGTCGTCGTCACGAAAGTCTTGCAAACGGCGGCGGGACGAATGATCTTCGCCCGCATCGAAGAAGACGTACGCGCTTCGAAAGAAAAACGAAAATAGGAGCCGCTGCATGATTCGCATCTACAACACCCTCACCCGCAAAAAAGACGAATTCCACACCCTCGAACCCAACGTCGTCAAAATGTATGTCTGCGGTCCCACCGTCTACTCGGATGCGCACGTCGGGCACGCGATGTCCGTCATCGTCTTCGACATCATCCGCCGATACCTTGAATATCGCGGCTACACCGTCCGCCACGTAATGAACTTCACCGACGTAGACGACAAAATCATCGCCCGCGCCAACGAACAAGGCGTAGACCCCTTCGACCTCGCGGAACAATACATCCAAGATTTTCAACAACACCTCGAAGACCTAAACGTCCTCCCCGCGACCTCCAACCCGCGCGCCACCCGCGTCATGGACAGCATCATCGAAATGGTCTCCGGGCTTATCGAAAAAGGATATGCCTACGCCGCTCCCAACGGCGACGTATACTTCCGCGTCACCAAAGACGAAGACTACGGCAAACTCTCCGGGCGAAAACTCGAAGACATGCAAGCAGGCGCGCGCATCGAAGTGGACGAAAACAAAGAACACCCAATGGACTTTGCCCTCTGGAAAGCCGCCAAACCCGGCGAACCCGCGTGGGATTCCCCTTGGGGCAAAGGGCGCCCCGGCTGGCACATCGAATGTTCCGCCATGAACCTAAAAGAACTCGGCGAAACCATTGACATTCACGGCGGCGGAAACGACCTCATCTTCCCTCACCACGAAAACGAAATCGCCCAATCCGAATCCTACACCGGCAAACCCTTCGCCCGCTACTGGGTACATAACGGGATGCTCCAACTCTCTGGAGAGAAGATGTCCAAATCGCTGGGAAACCTCATCACCATCAAAGAATTCCTCGCGGAACACGATGGCGATGTGATGCGGATGCTCATCCTGAACGGGAACTACCGTTCCCCGCTCACCTTCAACGAAGAAACAATTGCCGCCGCCGAACGCGCTCTCGAACGTCTCAAAACCGGACTTCGGCCTGCCGCGGCGGAGGCAGCAGGACTCTCCACCCAAGCCGCCTCCGACCTCGCCTCCCTCGCGGAGAAAGCCAAAACCAACTTCCTCGCCGCAATGGATGACGACTTCAACACCGCCGGAGCGATGGGGCACCTCTTCGACCTTGTCCGCGCCATCAACGCCGCCCGCGACGAAGGCGCGACCGATGAGCAACTTGCTCCTGCCCAAGAAATTCTTCGAGAACTCACCGGCGTGCTGGGATTGCGCCTCCGAGAAAAAGAAGGCAAAAGCGACGCCGCCCCCTTCATAGACCTTCTCCTTGAAATTCGGCAAGAACTCCGAGAAGAAAAGAATTGGGCGCTCGCCGACAAAATCCGCGACAAACTCACCAAACTCGGAATCATCATCGAAGACAGCAAAGACGGCGCTTCCTGGCGATGGGGATAGCCCCTACATGAAAGAATGGATATACGCCCGCAACGCGGTCTACGAAACCCTCCGCGCCGGCAGGCGGCAATACTTCTCCCTGCAAATAGCCGAAGGCGCGCGTGAAAAAGGACGCCTTGCAGATATCCTTCGCCTCGCACGCGAGAAAAAGATTCCCGTGCGCCGAGTCCCGCGCTCGCGGCTCGACAAACTGAACGCCAACCATCAAGGCGTCGCCCTCGAAGCCTCGCGCTACCCCTACCGCGTCCTCGCCGACATCCTCGACGAAGCCGAAACGCGCGGCGAACCCCTTTTCGTCCTCCTCCTCGACTCCCTTCAAGACCCGCAAAACCTGGGCACACTCCTCCGCACCGCCGAAGCGGTCGGCGTACACGGAGTCATCCTGCCGCTCGCGCGCGCGGCGCAAGTGACGCCGGCGGTCGTCAACGCGTCTTCTGGGGCAAGTGAACACCTGCTCATCGCGCAAAGCAACCTCGCACAATCCATTGCCCAACTCAAAGACGCGGGCGCATGGATCGTCGGGCTGGAGGGGAGCGAAGCCGCACAACCGCCGGAGGAAATTCCACTCGACGGCGCGCTCGCCCTCGTCGTCGGCAGCGAAGGGCGCGGCATGAGAAACTTAGTGCGAAAATCCTGTGACCTTCTTCTCCGCTTGCCCATGCGCGGAAATATCGAATCCCTCAACGCCGCTGTCGCTGGCTCTGTTGCCCTCTATCTCGCTTACCTGAAACGCATAAACGCATAAAAAGGAGAACTTATGCCCGATGCCGTATTTCACTTTCCCGTAGGGTTTCTTTGGGGAACAGCAACCGCCGCACATCAAGTCGAAGGCGGAAACACGAACAACAACTGGTATGCCTGGGAAGAAGCCGGGCACACGGAAGATAAATCCGGGCTTGCCTGCGATTGGTGGGGCGGGCGCTGGAAAGAAGATTTCGACCGCGCCGCAGAATCCGGACAAAACGCTCATCGCTTTTCCATCGAGTGGAGTCGCATCCAGCCCGCGCCGGACCGATGGGATGAATCCGCTCTCGACCGTTACCGTGAAATGTTACGCGGTCTTCGCGACCGAAACATGACCGCCCTCGTAACCCTTCACCATTTCACCGACCCGCTTTGGGTCTCCGAGCGCGGCGGCTGGGAAAACGACAAAACGCCCGACCTCTTCGCCGCATTCGTCCGAAAAACCGTTCGGGCACTGAAAGAGTATGCCACACTCTGGGTCACCATCAACGAACCGAACGTCTACGCTTACTCCGGCTATGTGGGAGGACAATTCCCTCCCGGCAAACAGGAGATGCGCGCCGCCTACCATGTGATGACCAATCTCACGCGCGGGCACGCGCGGGCGTACCACGCCATCCACGAAATCCAACGGGAAGCGCGCGTCGGCATGGCAATCAACTACCGCTCCATGTTTCCCGCGAATCCAAAATCGCCGCTGGATAGATGGGTCGCCAAAACACAATCCGCGATGTTCAACCACCTCTTCCCCATCGCGGCGCAAACGGGAAAAATCAAATTCCCGACGAAAACCATTCGCCTCCCCGAAGCCGAAAAAACACAAGATTTCATCGGCGTCAATTACTACACCCGCGACTACGTTTCCTTCGATATCCGCATGGCTGGCGAACTCTTCGGGCGGCGCTCCTACGCCGAAAACGCCGATTTAAGCGAAACCGGCTTCATCGCCAACGAACCGGAGGGATTCTTCGAGGCGCTTCAATGGGCACACGGATTCCAAAAGCCAATCATCGTCACCGAAAACGGCGTAGAAGATTCGCAAGGAAAAATGCGACCGAGATACCTCGCGCAGCACATCCATCAACTTTGGAGAGCCGTCAACTTCAATTGGCAAATCAAGGGCTATTTCCACTGGTCTCTCGTAGACAACTTCGAATGGGAACGCGGCTGGAGTCAGCGCTTCGGTCTCTGGGAATTGGATGTGGAAACCCAAGCACGCAGAAAACGTCCCTCTGCTGACCTCTACGCAGACATCTGCGCGGAAAACGGTCTCTCCGCCAAGATGGTGAAAACCTACTGCCCGGAAATCTACGAAGCCATTTTCCCGGAATAAAAGCCCCCACGCGTCTAAAAAGCGTTTGCTTCAAGAGCAGCGAGCAGCGTTAAACGCGAATTGGGGTTAATCTTTCTGATATAATCTATACAACTTGCGATACAATACGCAAGCAATTTCCCCTTATAAAAGGAGGTGATGCGCGGCATAGATATTATGAAACCTTCCCTCCCCGGATCTTTACTCAACTCAAATTCTCTGAAATAGGAGGAGAACCCCTATGTTACGAAAACGCTTGTTTTTTGTGTTCGCTCTCATTTTGATTGCGAGCATGGCATTGGCATCCTGCGGTCCGAAACCGACAGAAGCCCCTCAGGCTCCTGCGGAAACGGAAGCACCTGCCGTTGAAACCGAAGCCCCGACCGAAGTTCCTCCCACCCCGACCCCCATTCCTGCTCCGCAGGGCGCGTGGGTGGACAAGGTCGTCGTCTCCACCTTCGACCAGGATCAGGCGATTCCGCGCTTGAAAGCCGGCGAAGTGGACATTTACGCCGACACCCTGGTGGATCCCGACACCTTCAATGAAGTCATGTCGGACGACAACCTGGATGCCGCCGTCGCCGTGACCGGCAAATCGGTAGACATTCACGTGAACCCCACCGAATTCGCGGAAGGCTTCAACCCCTTCACCGATGCCGGATTGCGCGAAGCGCTGCAATGGCTGCTGGATCGTGACTACGCCGCGAAAGAAATCCACGGCGGGCTCGCGTATCCGAAATACACTGCGCTCTCCGTCAACCTTCCTGAATACGTGAACATCATCGGCACGGTCAAATCCATCGAAGCGAAGTATCACTTCAATATGGAAAAAGGCAAAGCCGCTGTTGCAGAACGCATGGAAGCGATGGGCGCGGAAATGCAGGATGGCAAATGGGTGAAAGACGGCGAACCCGTCGTGATTCACTTCATCATCCGCACCGACCTGTGGAAGAACAAAGAAATCGGCGATATGTTCTCCGACGCGCTCGAAGAAGCCGGCTTCACTGTTGACCGCATGTACAAGACCCGTGACGAAGCCAGCCCCATCGTCTTCGGCAGTGACCCGACAGAAGGCGTCTGGAACCTCTACATTGGTGGTTGGGGCGCTGAAGGATTGGCACGCGACGAATCTTGGGTTTGGGGTTTCTTCTACACCAACCTCGGACTTGGCGTACCGCTGTGGCAAGCCTACGACGTTCCCGAAGAAGCATTCGATGTCGCTCAGAAACTTTGGAACGGCGAATTCGAAACCATTGACGAACGCACCGAACTGATGAAAGAAGCCACCGAGTTCTACACCGCGTGGAACACGCACATGTTCGTCGTCGAACTCCTCGGCTTCCAGCCTTACCGCTCTGGCATCGAAACCGCCTACGACCTCGCTGCCGGTGTCGGCAGTTCCGACCTCTGGCCCTTCACCATTCGATGGGCGGATGAAATCGGCGGCACGATTAACTTCGCACAGAAGAGCCTCTACGTCGAACCCTGGAACCCGATTGCGGGCAGCAACTGGGCATACGACATGGCGATTCAAGCCGCGACAAATGACAAAGGCGTCTTCCTGGATCCCTACACCGGACTCGCACGCCCCGAGCGCATCGAGAAAGCCGAAGTGGATGTTGTCGAAGGAACGCCCGTCAAGAAGACCCTCGATTGGGTTGACCTGAAATTCGTGGACAAAGTCGAAGTTCCTGGCGACGCTTGGGTTGATTGGGATGCCGAGAACCAGAAGTGGATTACCGCGGAAGAAGCCGGCATCACCGAAGCCAAGATGAAGAGCGTTGTCTACTACCCCGCGGACCTCTTCGACACCATCAAATGGCAAGACGGCAGCAACCTCTCCATTGCCGACTTCGTCTACGGCATGATTCTCACCTTCGATCGCGGCAAAGAAGCCAGCCCCATCTATGACGAAGCCGCTGCCGCCTCTCTGGATGCCTTCTTGAGCCACTTCAAAGGCGTCAAGATCGTCTCCACCGACCCGCTCATCATCGAAACCTACGACGACGGCGTGAGCCAGTTGGATGCCGAAAACCTCGTCAGCACCTGGTGGCCCCAGAACGCGCAGGCGTGGCATCTGCTTTCCATCGCCTCCGCTGCGGAAGCCAACGGCGAACTCGCCTACTCCGGCGACAAAGCCGATGCGAACGAAGTGGAATGGACCAGTTTCATCGCTGGACCCAGCCTCGAAATCCTCAAGACCTATCTGGATGACGCGGCTGCCAACGGCACCATCCCCTACGAAAACGTCATGAAAGACTACATTGCCGACGGCGAAGCAGAAGCCCGCTATGCCAACCTCGCCAACTTCTATGACACCTACGGACACTTCTGGATTGGCACGGGTCCCTTCATCATTACCGAAGTGGATACCACCAACAAGACCGCTGTCCTCGTGAAATACGAAGACTATCCTGACTCTGCCGACAAATGGGGTATCTTCGGACAACCCATGCTCGCGGATGTCGAGATTGACGGCGATGGTCAGGTCGTCAAAGGGCAGGACGCCTCCTTCGATGTTTACGTCACCTTCAACGGCGATCCCTATCCTGCGGACGAAATTGCCAAAGTCTCGTACATGGTCTTTGACGAGAGCGGCAACCTGCTGACCCAGGGTGAAGCCGAGATGGCTGAAGAAGGAACTTACACCATCACCATCCCCGGCGATGCCACTGGCGAATTCGTTGCAGGCTCGCTGAAACTGCAAGTCGTTGCCGTTTCCAACGCTGTGGCAGTGCCCGGCGTCGGCTCGGTTGACTTCGTAGTCGTCGAACCCTAGTTCGCGATAGATAAAGACCAGTGGGGGGCTTCCCCCACTGGTCTTTTTTCTTAAGAAACGATTTCCTTTTCCACAAAAAAGAGGAGAACCTTATGGGTGGTGCGGGACGTTTTGCACGCTACCTGGGAGTAAAAACCGTTTTACTTTTCATTACCACCTTGATTGGCGTATACATCACCATCTTGGTGGCAAATATGGGGGGCTATGTAGACAAATTACGCATTAGCCAGTTGAAAGAATCGGTAGGGCTTGCCATTATGAGCAACCCCGCGCTGAAAAATGTACCGACAGAACAAAAGAAACAAATGATAGAGGATAAAATCCGCCTCGAGGAAAAACGCCTCGGGCTGGATAAACCCTTTATGGTCCGCAGCCTCTACTTCCTGCGGGACGCGATGACCCTGAACTTGGGACGCGCGCAATTCATGGTCAGCGACTCCGGTTCCCGACAAGTCCGAGAAATCATTTTGGAGCGGCTACCACCAACCTTGCTATTAATGGGGTCTTCTTTCTTTCTTATCTTTTTCCTGAACTTATTTGTGGGGTTGGGACTATCTCGAAGTTACGGAAGTTGGATAGATAAAATCTACGTCGCCCTTGCCCCGCTCTCCGCTGCTCCGGCATGGTTCTACGGGATATTCCTCATCCTTGTCTTTGCTGCATGGCTTGGCTATTTGCCCTTTGGCGGCATGGTAGACGCGCCAAAACCGCAAGAACCTCTGGCTTACGCTCTCAACGTAGGGAAACACATGGTATTGCCGCTTGTCGCGATGCTGATGAGTTCACATTTCATCGGCGTATACGGAAACCGCACCTTTTTCCTTATCTACTCCAGCGAAGATTATGTAAGTCTCGCGAAAGCCAAAGGGTTGCCCGATAGAATGCTGGAACGCCGATACATCCTGCGCCCGACGTTGCCCACAATCGTGACCAACTTCCTGCTCAGCGTTATCACGCTCTGGATGGGGGCAATCATATTTGAGACAGTCTTCAATTGGCCAGGAAATGGACGACTCTACTACCAAGCCATCGGGCTGAAAGATGTCCCCGTTATCGTCGGTAACACCATCATCTACGCATACCTGTTGGCAATTTCCGTTTTCCTGTTAGACCTTATCTACGCCATTCTGGATCCCAGAGTCCGCGTAGGCGGTTCTCAACACGACTAGACTGACGGAGAGAAAACATGGGATTCTTGAAATCTTTCTTCAAAGAACTGAAATACTATCCATCAGCCATTGTCGGGTTGCTCATCATCGCGCTGCTCATTGGTATGGCGCTTTACGCAGTCATCGCAATCCCCTACCATGAGGCAATCACCCTTTGGCGCGGCAGCAGCGAAACCTGGTACCACAACCCGAAAAATGCGCCGCCAGCGTGGATCAACTACTTCCGCTCGAAAAAACTTCCAGAAACCATAGATGTCGATTCTCGACAAGACGACGAGCGCGTACAACGCGAAGAAACGGCGCTTAGTTCGGGAAAGCAAATTTTCTTGACCTATCAATTCGATTTCACCGCGGACGAATTTCCCGACGATGTGGTGCTCTACGTTTACCCCACCTACGCGGAAAAACAACCTTTCGTCTCTGGAGAATGGATTACTCCAGACGGAGAAAAAATCCGCCTTGGGAATTTTGCCGTCAACGAAGGATACAGTTTCCGATTCACGCAAGATAAAGACCTCGCGCGGCGCCTAAAACGGCTTTTGGGACGGGAACTTCCCGCAGAACAAGCCCTGTTCATAGATACCTCTACCCTCCCCGAAGACAAAGAAGCGGCAATCGAAAATGCCGAACCTCTCAAAGGAACGTACACCCTTAACCTGACCATCACTACATTTGGAGAAAACGACGACGTAGACGCAGAGTTGATTATCTACGGAAAAGTGTATGGCATTGGAGGCACCGACCATTTGCGACGCGACCTCACCGTCGGGCTGCTGTGGGGCACCCCGGTGGCTATGGCATTCGGGTTGATTTCCGCGCTCGTCATCGGGCTGGCGACCATGATTATCGCTGCAATCGGCGTATGGTATGGCGGAATCGTAGACGACACCATTCAACGCCTCACCGAAATCAACATGGTACTGCCCTTCCTGCCCATCCTGATTATGGTTGGTATTTTTATCTCCAGAAGTTTGTGGGTCATCATGCTCGTCACCATTGCCCTGAGTATCTTCGGAGGCGGGATTAAATCCTTCCGCGCCATGTTCCTGCAATTACGCGCAGCCCCTTACATCGAGGCGGCGCAAGCGTATGGCGCAAGCAACGCGCGCATCATCTTCCTCTATCTCATTCCCCGCATTCTCCCCATGCTCATCCCCGGCTTCATCAGCGCCATCCCCGGCTTCGTCTTCCTCGAAGCCTCTCTGGCAGTGTTGGGCATCGGCGACCCGGTATTGCCCACATGGGGCAAAATCATCCAAGACGCACAAGGGAATGCAGCCCTCTACAAAGGCTACTATTACTGGATTTTGGAGCCCTCCATATTGCTCATGGTCACAGGGCTAGGCTTTGCCCTCCTCGGGTTCGCACTAGACCGCGTTTTCAACCCGCGCTTGCGGCAAGAGTAAGGGAAGGAGACCAACAATGATTTCTTCCACAAACCCGAAAGAACATGCGCTGGTCGTTGACGATTTGGTGCTTTATTTTCAATTGACACATGGAGTCGTTCAAGCCGTAGACCATGTGAGTTTTGCTCTTCCGAAAAACCGAGCAGTCGTCGTCATCGGCGAATCCGGCTGCGGAAAAACCTCGATGGGACACGCCCTCACCCGTCTCTTGCCGCGAAACGTCCACGCGTACAGCGGGAAAGTCTATATTGACGGAAAAGAGACGATGGAAATGGACGATGAGACCTATCGAGAAGAAATTCGATGGGCAAAAATCTCCTTAGTTCCCCAAGCGGCGATGAACGCCCTCAACCCCGTACTGAAACTGAAGGATCAAGTTCTGGAGCCTCTCCTGCTGCACGAAAAAGGGATTGAGATGGACGCAGCGCTGGAACGCGTGCGGGAAGTTTTCGATTTCGTCGGCGTTCCCCAAGGATTTATCGAACGCTATCCCTTCGAACTCAGCGGCGGGATGAGACAGCGCGTGGTCATCGCGATGGCATTAATCACCAAACCTTCCGTCATCGTCCTGGACGAACCAACCTCCGCACTGGATGTATTGACGCAAGCAAACATCTACAACGTCCT
Source organism: uncultured Anaerolineaceae bacterium (assembly GCA_964505165.1). GTDB lineage: Bacteria > Chloroflexota > Anaerolineae > Anaerolineales > Villigracilaceae > CAZDGZ01. The sequence continues at coordinate 19,220 of CAZDGZ010000002.1, forward strand.
CAAACGCATCAAATGGGAGATGGGCACAAGTTTCGTCCTCATCACGCACGACGTTGCAACCTCCAGCGAACTCGCCGACGATGTGTTGGTGATGTACGCCGGACACATGATGGAACATTCCTCCGCAGAAGCCTTTTTCGCCAACCCGCTCCACCCCTACGCAAAAATGCTCATGGCAGCCGTACCGAAACTTTACGGGGACGAAGAACTTCAATTCATCCCCGGAAAACCGCCCAGCCTTCTTTCTCCGCCGAAGGGCTGCCGTTTTGCCGATAGATGCCCTCAGGCAACCGAAAAATGCCAAACGGAGCCGCCGACTTTCCGCCTCGGAGACCGTCTCGTCAAATGCTGGCTCTATGAAGACGAAGCAGACGAAATCCTCCAAACCCCAGCGGAAACGCCCGCTGCCGCATCCTAGTCACGGAGAAATTCTATGAGCGAAAAAACGATTCAGGATAATGCCGGGGCAGCAGAACAGCCCCTCCTTTCGGTACGCAATTTGCGCGTATGGTACGAACTCAAGAAATTCGGTTTTCTGCACGCGGGCTACGTCAAAGCCGTAGATAACGTCTCTTTCGACCTCCCGCACGGCGAAGCCATCGCCGTCGTCGGCGAGAGCGGATGCGGAAAATCCAGTTTAATGAAAGCCATTCTCGGATTGGTGCATCCCCACGACGGACAAATCCTCTTCGAAGGAAAAGATATCTGGGAAGGCGGCAGCGAAGGGATGCGCGCCTACCGTATGCAAGTCGGATATGTGCAGCAAGATCCTTACGGCGCGCTCCCTCCCTTCATGACCATTCAGCGGATTTTGGAAGAGCCGCTCATCCTCGCCGGCATTCGCAATAAAGAAAAACGCCTCGAACGCGTCATTCGGAGTCTCGAAGAGGTCAAAGTCACACCGCCAGAAGATTTTCTCAACAAATACCCGCACATGCTCAGCGGCGGACAGCAGCAACGAATCGTCATCGCCCGCGCCTTGATTCGAAACCCCAAGATGCTCATTGCCGACGAGCCGGTCTCCATGCTCGACGCGTCGGTGCGCGTGGAAATTCTGAAACTTCTCGGCGAGGTTCAAAAAGAACGTCGCCTCTCGGTCGTCTACATCACGCACGACCTTTCGACCGTCCGCTATTTCTCGGAGAGAATCTTCGTCATGTACGCGGGAAAACTCGTCGAGAAAGCAGATACCAACGAGATTCTGCGAAACCCGAAATTCCCCTACACCTGGGCATTGCTCAACGCAATTTCAGACCCTCTCGCGGAAAATGCGACGAAACTCCGAAGCATCCCCCCCGGAGAACCGCCGAATCTCATTGATCCGCCTCCAGGCTGCCGCTTCCACCCGCGCTGTGACAAGAAGATAGACGGGCTTTGCAATGTAGAAGTCCCGCCAAACTTCGAAGTCGCGCCCGGACACGAAGCCGCCTGCTGGCTCTATCGGGACGATGCGTAATCTCACGCCGAAAAAACTTCTCGTCGTTGGCTTCATCGGCGTCTCGTTAGGGGTTTTACTGCCCTTGCTCATGGTGATGGGGTATCTCCCATCCACCTATTTCCTAAATTTCCTTTCCTACGCATGTTCCGTTGTAGGCTTGGGAACGGGCATCATCGGAATCTCATGGCAAAAACGCCTGGACGAAAAAAAGCGCCCGCCCCGCGAATCACGCGAAGAAAAGAAACATACCCCTTGAACAAGGAACTCCCCGTTTTCGCGGGGAGTTTTCTTTCGCCAAAACTTGCATTCCCGCGCGGTTGCGGCTAGAATGAAACCATGAAGTTCGACGTTTTCACGTTGCTCCCCGAAGTTTTCCCCCCCTATCTCGAAAGCAGCATTTTGAAGCGCGCCCGCGAGCGCGGACTTCTCGAGGTTTCGATTCACAACATCCGAGATTGGACGCACGACAAGCATCACGTCGTAGACGATGTACCCTACGGCGGCGGCGGCGGAATGGTGATGAAGCCGGAACCAATCTTCGAATCGGTCGAAGACATCCTCGGCGCACCGCCCTCCTGTCCGCTGATTTTGCTCACACCGCAGGGACGCGTATTCACACAAAAGGTCGCCCAGGAATTATCGCAATATCCGCATCTCGCGCTGCTCTGCGGACGATATGAGGGAATTGACGAACGCGTACGGCAGCACCTCGTCAGCGATGAAATTTCTATCGGCGATTTCGTCCTCACCGGCGGGGAACTCCCCGCCCTCATCCTCATGGACGCGGTGACCCGTCTCCTCCCCGGCGCGTTGGGCGACCCAAACGGAGCGGCGGAGGATTCTCATGCGACTGGGCTGCTGGAATATCCACACTACACGCGCCCCGGAGAGTATCGAACCTGGCGCGTGCCGGAGATACTCCTCTCCGGCAACCACGCGCGCATCGCGCGATGGCGGCGTGAACAAGCCCTCCTTCGCACGCTGGAGCGTCGTCCCGATTTACTGGAAGACGCGCCGTTGAGCGAGGAGGATATTCATTTTCTAGAAGCCCACGGATATCGAAAGGAGTAAATCATGACTCAAAGACGCTTCCCCTGGGGAAGGACTTTTCTCATCGGTTTTGGATTTTTGGGCATCAGCATCATTTGGCCCATCTTCAACCAATATATTCCCATCTTCCTGCAAGCGGGGAATCCCGAATTCGAGCGTCAACTTCTCGCCGCAGGACGCTCCATCCCCGACATTCGCGGATTCGGGCTTGCGCCGAGTCTGGCGCTCTTCATTATGACATGGGATAACATCCTCAATATGTTCATTGCCCCCTGGGCAGGCGCAAAAAGCGACCGGACGTGGAATCGCTTCGGCCGCCGCAAAGGGTGGATTCTCCTCGGAGCCCCCATCGCGCTCCTCGGATTCGTCTTCATTCCGGTTGCACAAAGTGTCCTCGCCATTGCCGCGTTCATCGTCATCACCGATTTCGGGATGGCGATTTTCCGCGCCCCCACCGTCGCGTGGCTGGGAGATTTGTTCGCCCCCGACGAGCGGAGCAAAGCCAACGGCGTCATCAATTTGATGGGCGGCGTCGGCGCGCTGCTCGCGTATTTCGGCGGAGGAATCCTTTTCAACAAATTCGGACGCTCCGCTCCCTTTGTCGCGGGCGCAATCGCGATGATTGTCGCACTGGGAGTCGCGCTCATCTTCGTCAAAGAACCGCGTGAAGTCGCCGGGAGTCAAGAAACCGAAGAATCGCGTCTCATAGATAATTTGAAACTCCTCTTCAACAACCCCGACAAAAGCGGACTCCGCGTCCTCCTCGGCATCTTGCTCTGGTTCATGGGATTCAACGCTCTTGAAACAGGTCTCTCCTCCTTCGCCGTCTTCACTCTGGGAATGAAAGCGGGAACAGCATCCATCTATGCAGGCGCGGTGAGTCTGACCTTCATCATCTTCGCAGTCCCTGCCGGGTTCATCGGTACACGCTGGGGACGCGAGCGTACCATCCGAGCGGGGTTAATCGGCTTGACGATACTCATGTTCGCAGGATACTTCCTCATCCAGGGAGCAACGGTATTCGTGATTGCGCTGGTTCTCGCAGGGGTATTATGGGCAATGGTCAACGTCAACAGCCTCCCGCTGGTCTATGATCATGGAGATGAAAAGCACATCGGCGCCTACACCGGTTTATATTACTTTTCCTCCCAGTTAGCCGCCGTTCTCGGACCTACGCTCGGAGGCGTCGTCGTAGATGTCCTCGGCGACCAGTATCGCTGGCTCTGGCTTTTCAGCGCGTTCTTCATGGCGCTGGCGTGGGCATCCATGCAGGGCGTCAAAGCGCGCGCAGAAGCCGCCGCGTAAATCGGAGCGAGACTCATGCAGGCATTTTTGATGGGCTTCGTAGCCCTTGCCGCAATCCTCGACTGGTACGCCGTATACCGCCAGTGGAAAAAAGCGGAATACCTCCTCAAACCGCTGACGATGGTGCTTCTTTTCCTCTGGCTTCTCTTCGCGACGGGCGGCATGAAAGGCGCGTCGCTCTGGTTCGGGATTGGGCTGGCGCTTTCACTTGCAGGCGATATCTTCCTCATGCTCCCCAACGAGAAATTCATCGCGGGGCTGGTAGCGTTCTTGCTCGCGCATATCGCCTACATCGTCGGCTTCAACCAAACAGCGCTTCCGCTAAACGGAATCGGGCTGCTCTTCGCGGTGATTCTGGGAACCGCCGCAGTGTGGTTATATCGCCGTATCGCCGCAGGACTGGAGAAAAAAGGAGAAAACGCGCTCAAAGCGCCCGTCCTCGCCTACACGACCGTCATCTCCATCATGGTATTTTCCGCCTGGCTCACCTTCCTGCGACCGGAATGGACTCCCCACGCCGCGATGCTTTCAAGCATCGGCGCGGTACTCTTCATGCTTTCCGATGCGGTTCTCGCGTGGAATAAATTCGTTCAGCCCATCCCCAATGGACGCGTGCTGAATATGATGGCGTACCATCTAGGACAAATGGTTTTGATGCTGGGAATCGCGGCGCATTTCGGAGTCTAACGCCACAACTCACGACCCAGAAACGCCTCCAACGCTTCGTTCCAGGGACGGAAAAACGCCTCCAACCGCTCGCGGGTTTCCTCGCGGATGGGCGGAGGCGTAAACCGCGTTTGGCTTCCCCAATAGAAAAGCCGCCGCGCCCGCGCGGGGATATATCGCTGATAGCGCGGTTTCCGCAAGAGAATCTGATAGAAGGGATTTTTCCACACCGTCGTGGGATTATACGCGCGGGAAAAATCCTCCGTCTCGAAATCTGTATCCACGCCGAGGAAGTCAAAAATCTTCCGGTAAAACGCGTGCGGGTCGGCAATCAAATCCTCGAAGACCAGCACGAGGAGTTGTTCTCTCGGAAAATATCGCAAATAGGAACGGATATAGCGCATATACACGCCTCGGCTGAAATACCCTTTTTCCCCGGGGCGGTATTCGTCGCTGAGATAGCGACGCGCGGCATCCTCGAAGGTCAACGGCTCGTTGAGATGTCGGCGGTTATCCCAGTATTGCGACAACGCGCGGCGAATCGGCTCGCGGACGGTGAGAATCAACTTCACATCCGGCAGAAGGGCATGGATTCGCTTCGGGGCATCGGGATGACAGATATATCCGGGAGAGGCTTCGCCGCGAAGACGACGGGGCGGGGAATCCGCGAAAAAGCGCGCGTAATATGCCGGTCCACGCGCGAATTCGTCTTCCTTGAAAAAGAAATTGAGTTCTTTCTTTTCGGGCATGAAAATCTGCGGATGCTGCCGCAGGACATGATACAGCGAGGTCGTCCCCGCCTTTTGTGAGCCGATAATCAGGAAATTCGGAAACATCAAAGCGCCTCGAATGGACGAAATCCCTCGCCGAGGGCTTCATGGGCTTGCCCAATGACAAGAAACGCGGCAGGGTCAATTTCTCGGACGATGGCTTTGAGACGCGTCACCTCGACGCGAGTGACGACGCAATAGAGGAGGACCCGCTCCACGCCTGTGTACGCGCCTTTGCCGGATAGCAGCGTGACTCCGCGCCGGAGAGTCTGGAGGATTTCCGACGCGACCGCGTCCGGCTGCGAGGTGACGATGACTGCCGTCCGCACGACTCCCGACCCTTCCGCGATGGTCTCCGCCGCGATGCCGCTGACATAGAGAGCGATGAGGGCATAGAGGGCTTCTTTCCATCCGAAGACGAACCCGGCGGAGAGAATGACGAGGGTATCTACCAGCAGATAACTTTGCGAAATCGGGACGCCGCGCCATCGGTTGAGGATGCGCGCGAGGATATCGCTGCCTCCGCTTGTCCCTTGTCCGCGATAGACGATGCCGAACCCTATGCCGCTGACAAGGGCGCCGTAAAGCGCGTTGAGCAAAATATCATCGGTGATGCCTTGGGGAGGGAGAAAGAGGGCGAGAAAATCCACGAAGAACGCATACGAAAACACCGCGAGCGCGGTACGAAACAGGAATTTCCGTCCGCCGAGGAACCGCCACCCTAGAGCGAAGAGCGGGAGATTCCCGAGGAAAATCATCAAGCCGATTTGCCAGTTCGTCGCGTGGTTGATGAGTTGTGCAATGCCGCTCACCCCTCCGCTAACCAGATTCGCGGGGATGAGGAAGAGTCGCAGCCCGACAGCCTGCACGAACGCGCCGAGAAGGATCAGCGAATAATCCCGAAAGAGAGTCCACGAGAACACGCGCGGCTTGCTCATGCGTTACACCTCTTGCACGCGGAGGATTTCGCCGGAAAGAGATTCGAGAACCGCGATGACGGCGGAATTATCGAGCGCGCCCATGCCCATTTGCACCATCGCGTGGAAGAGTTGCGCGGTCTCTGCCGTCACGGGGAGAGGGATTCCGTATTCCCGCGCGGTATCGAGGACAATACCCAAATCTTTCGACTGCATCGAGGCTTTGAATCCCGGGCTTCGGTTCCCGGCAAAGAGACGCTGCGGCTTTACATCGAGAGTCCAACATTGCGCCGCGCCGCCGCGAATGGCTTGCACGACCTTTTGAGGGTCTGCGCCGGATTTTTGTGCGAAGAGAAGAAGTTCCGCCATTGCCGCCATTTGTGCGGCGACCATAATTTGATTCGCGGCTTTGGCAATTTGCCCTGCGCCCGACTCGCCCACATGAGTCACCGTTTTTCCGACCGCACGGAAGGCAGGCATCACCTTTTCCAGCGCCGCCGCGTCTCCGCCGACCATAATCGTCAACGTGCCGTTTTGCGCGCCGATGTCGCCGCCGGAGACAGGCGCGTCCAATGCGAGAACTCCCTTTTCCGCGAGGGCGCGAGCAATGCGGCGCGCCGCCGCCGGTTGAATGGTGGAATGGTCTACGAAAATCAATCCTTCGTGCGCGCCTTCGAGGATGCCTTTTTCCCCCAATGCGACCGCCTCCACATCCGGCGTATCGGGGAGATTCGTGAAGACGACATCGGACTGGGCAGCGACTTCCGCCGGAGAAAACGCGGGACGCGCGCCCTCCGCGACGAGTTCGTCCACCGCCGCGCGGCTGCGATTATGAACGACGAGAGGAAATCCCGCCTTCAGAAGATTCCGCGCCATCGGCTTCCCCATGAGTCCGAGTCCGATATATCCGAGTTTCAACATCGCCAACACTCCTTTCTGTCAAAATCTTCGTACATTGTAGCAGACTCTGAAAAATTGACGCAGCGCCCCTTGACAATGCAAACGTTCCGGCGATAATAAAGCCCAACGACTACGACGGAGGAAAGTAGGCGAGTGAATGCCGTCAGAGAGATTGGCGCAAAGGCTGAAACGCCAATTCGGCTGAAGCCCGCTGAAGTTCCCTCCTGAGTCGCTCGAGTGAATGGGTTTCCCCTAGTAGTTCGAGCCGCGCGCTTCGCGTTAAAGGAGCCACCGCTCGCCGTTTGGCGGTCGGGTTGAGTGGGCTGCACATGCAGCCAAGATGGGTGGTACCGCGGGAATCTCCCTCCCGTCCCATGCGAGGACGGGAGTTTTTCGTTAACTTGTCAGGAGGTCGTATGCTCAAAGAATTGGAGAAAATTCAGCAAGAGGCAATGGACGCGCTCGCACGAGTCGAAGACGAAGACGCGCTCAACGAGTGGCGCGTCGCGTATCTTGGGCGCAAGAAATCGCCCATTATAGAGGTGTTCAAGAAATTAGGCACATTGAGCAAAGAGGAACGTCCCATCGTGGGACAGCGCGCCAACGAAGTCAAGGTTGCGCTCGAATCCGCCTTCGAGGAGAAAGAAGCCGCGCTCAAGCGCGCTGCTCTCGAACGTTCCCTTTCCAAAGAAAAACTGGATATCACCCTTCCGGGGCGTCCTGTGCGACGCGGCAGACTTCATCCCTCCACGCAAACGCTTCGGCGCATGTTGGCAATTTTGGGCGAGATGGGATTTCAGGTCTACACCTCGCGGGAAGTGGAATCGGACGAATACAATTTTCAGTATCTCAACTTCCCGCCTCATCACCCCGCGCGCGAAATGCAGGATTCCTTCTATATCGCCACAGAAGACCGCGCGGAAAATCCTCTCTTGCTGCGGACTCATACCTCTCCCGGACAAATTCACGCCATGCGTCATTACGCCGCGATGAATCCCGAAAACCCGCCTTCCATCCGAATTGCGCTGCCCGGCATGTGCTTCCGGTACGAACAAATTACCGCGCGCTCCGAAGTGCAATTCAATCAGGTGGAAGGATTAGCCGTCGGAAAAAACATCACCTTCAGCGATTTGAAAGGGACGCTTAGCGACTTCGCCCGCCGCATGTTCGGCGCGGACGCGCGCATCCGCTTCCGCGCGTCCTATTTCCCGTTCACCGAACCTTCCGCCGAAGTGGATGTGGAATGTTTCGTCTGCGGCGGAAAAGGATGCAACGTCTGCAAATATTCTGGATGGCTCGAAATCCTCGGCTGCGGAATGGTGCATCCAAACGTCCTCCGCAACGGCGGCTACGACCCTGAACGATACACCGGCTTCGCTTTCGGCATGGGTCCCGAACGCCAAGCCATGCTGCGCCACAAAATCGAAGATATCCGCTACTTCTGGGGCAACGACATTCGATTCCTGGAACAATTCTAGGCGCGATACAAAGGAGCAATCATGAAATTACCTGTCTCTTGGCTCAAAGATTTCGTAGATATCGAAGATATTTCCGTCGAAGAACTCGCGCGAAAACTCACCGTCTCCGGGCTGGAAGTCGGCGAAATACGCTACGTCGGCTGGGCAATGCCTCAACGCGGCGCGGGCGAAAAACAAGAATTCAAAACCTACGGACTGGAATGGGATCCTGAAAAATTCGTCGTTGCAGAAATCCGCGAGGTAAAGCCTCATCCCAACGCCGACAGACTCGTCCTCTGCGATTTGTTCGACGGCACGGAATCCCATATCGTCCTCACGGGCGCGCCCAATCTCTTCGAATACAAAGGGAAAGGGGCTCTTCCCTCGCCCATCAAAGTCGCGTACGCAAAAGAGGGAGCGATTCTCTATGATGGACACAAAGAGGGACTTCATCTCACAAAACTCAAACGGACGAAGATTCGCGGCGTCGAATCCTCCTCGATGGTCTGCTCGGAAAAAGAACTGGGGATATCGGACGAACACGAGGGAATCATCCTCCTCGACGACGACGCGCCCGTCGGCATGCCCCTCGCCGACTACATGGGCGACGCAGTGCTGGATATAGACATCCTCCCAAACAACGCGCGAAACGCCAACGTCCTCGGGATCGCGCGGGAAGTCGCCGCGCTCTTCCGCCGTCCGCTCCGCAAACCGAAATACACGCTGGAACGCGCCGGAAAATCCCTCCTCGGCGAGGTCGAAATCGAAATCCTGAACCCTGATATGAATCCGCGCTTCATGCTCGGACTCATCCGCGACATCGAAATCCGACCCAGCCCCTACTGGGTACAGCGACGGCTCCGTCTCGCGGGGATGCGCGCGGTCAACAACATCGTAGACGCGACCAACTACGCCATGCTCGAAATCGGGGAACCTCTCCACGCGTTCGACTACGACGCGCTGCGCCGCCGCGCGGGAGACCGTCCCGTCAAGATCATCACCCGAACCGCGCATGCGGGAGAAAGAATCGTCACCCTCGACGGCGAAACCCGCGAACTGGATGAGTCGCAAATTCTCGTTTGCGATGAAAACGGAGCGCTCTCCATCGCGGGCGTGATGGGCGGACTCGAAACCGAAGTCACCGACTCCACGCGTAACGTCCTCCTCGAAGCCGCCGCGTGGAACTTCATCAACATTCGGCGCACTGCCAACGCGCACGCGCTCCATTCCGAAGCCTCGTACCGCTTCTCACGCGGCGTCCACCCCGCACTCGCAGAAGAGGGATTGAAACGCGGGTTGTATTTCATGGAGCAATGGAGCGGCGGCAAAATCGCCCCCGATTTCGTCGAGAAATATCCTCGCCCGCCAAAAGACCCACGCGTCGAGATTACCCCCCGCGACGTGCGCCGACTTCTCGGCATAGACCTTTCGGCGCAGGAAATTGCCGACTTGCTGAATCGACTCGAATTCACGTGCGACATCGAGGGAGAAACGGTCTCGGTGCAGACTCCGCCTTTCCGCATGGACATCGGCGAGGGCGTGGTCGGCAAAGCCGACATCCTCGAAGAAATTGCCCGCCTCTACGGCTACGACAATATCCCCGAAACGCGCATCGCCGATTCCCTTCCTCCGCAGCAAACCAACGAAACCTACGAACGGGAAGAGCGCTTACGCGACATCCTTGCCGCGCTGGGGCTGCAAGAAGTCGTCAATTACCGGCTCACCGCGCCGGAACGCGAGGCGCGCCTCCTTGCCGCCGCACCCGAAGAAAAGTCCTACGTCCACATCGCCAACCCCATTGCACCCGAAAAGCGCGTCTTGCGCCGCTCCCTGCTCGCATCCGTCCTCGAGGTCGTAGAGCGCAACATCCGTCTCAACCGACCTATCGCGTTCTTCGAAATTGGCCCCGTTTTCCTCCCGCAAGGCAGCGAAATCCCCCTCGAACCGCATTACCTCGCGCTCGCGTTGAGCGGCAAACGCCGCGAAGAAGCATGGGACGACAACGACGCCCCCGCGTTCGATTTCTACGACATGAAGGGAATCGTCGAAGGGATTTTCGACAGTCTCCGCATTCAAGGCGTGACCTACGAACCCGCCGAGGATATCCCCGCGTATCATCCGGGGAAATGTGCGAGAGTCCTCTACGAGGGAGAACCGCTCGGCGTTTTCGGGGAACTCCATCCGAAGGCAGCGGATGCCTACGGCTTTGAAACTTATCCCGTTTTGGCGGCAGAATTCCCGCTGGACGCGTTGTTCGAAGCCGCCCCCGACCTCCGCGTGAAGCCCGTTTCGCCATATCCTCCTGTCTACGAAGATATCGCCTTCATCGTGGACGAGTCCATCCCCGCCGGAGAGGTGGAAGCCCTCATCCGTCAAACAGGCGGCAAATATCTGACCTCCGTCCGCCTTTTCGACCTCTACCAAGGAGAACAAATCGGCGCGGGAAAGAAATCCCTCGCGTACAGCCTCGTGTATCAGGCTCCCGACAGAACGTTGGAAAACAAAGACACGGCGAAAATCCGCAAGAAAATCATCAAACGCCTCGAACGCGAACTTGGAGCAAAATTACGCGGATAACCCCGCCCCACAAACGAAAACAGGGATTGAGCCTTTTGCTCAATCCCTGTTTTTTGTAATCTGCGTTGTGTTTTAGCCGCTCGTCAATGAATTTCAACGGTGTACGCCGCTTTTTCATGAGAAAATCGGGTCACGCCGGTCACGACGAGGGTCGCGCGGTCTCCCGCGTTCAGCGAGAGGGGAACGTTTGCCGTCTGATTCTCGCCGACGGGAAGGAAATCTACCGTTGTTTCGCCGTTATTGCGCTGAACGATGAGCGCAAGACGGAATTCCTGCGGCAGGCGGTTTTCCACGCGGACGAATCCCGCGCCCTCCCAGCCGCCGTCGTCCGACTCGAAATCCGTTTCGTAGCCGATTTCGGGGATAGAAAGGTCGTCGAGGAGAAAGCCTTTCCCGTTCACCGCCGCGTCGGTCACATACTCAAAACGGAGATAAACTTTCTTCCCCGCGTACGCGGATAGGTCTACGGTTTCCTCTATCCAGCCCTCCGTCGAGCCGTTGTATCCCCACCCATACGAATTGCCGGAGGGGTCTTCATCTGTGCCGGAGGGGGTAACGAGAATATCCCAATGTTCGCCGTCTTCCGAAACTTCGAGGTAGAGATAATCGTAATTCTTTTCGAGGTCGTACCACGTCCAGAAAGTCAGCGTCACATTCGAAACATCGGAAAAGTCGAATTCGCGAGTCAGAGTCATATCCGACTCATCGCCTCGATTCGACCAAAACGCGTATTTCCCGGAATGTGCATCTTCCGGGAGAAGATTCGCGACCATCGAACCCGTGAACGAAAGGGTATAGTCTCCCTCACAGGTGATTTCGATATAATCCGCGCCATATTGATATACATCGTACCGCTCCTCCGCCGGGCACTCTTCGATGCGCTCAGTGGGAGAGGCTTTCGGCGCGTCGGGGTAATTCGCGTACGCGTAAATGCCATCGTCTATCGAGGGATCCTGGAGATAGTTGGCAATCATCCATTGCAATACGAGGTCATCTGCGGAAAGGGGCGCGCCGGTAATCGGGTTTTTCGCGCCGATGGAGGCGAGAACGTCATCTACACTTTCCATGCCATTTTCTTTATCCGCGACGAGGCGTTGAGTCGCCTCGTCCCCAAAACGGCTGAGGAAATAATCTGCAAAGAGGAAACTTCCGCCATAATGAGGGGAGTTCTGGCTGACTTCGCTTCCCCAATCATTCAATTGCATATCGGTATCTCGAATATACGCGTACTCGAATCCTGGTTTATAGCCATTGAGAAATTCCGCCAAAACGGAAAATCCCTCATTGAGCCAGGAGGTCTCGTTGAAATCGCGATACCAGTGAATCATGTGCTGGAATTCATGGGAAAGGACATCCGCGTCGCCATCCGCGAAATCGGCGTACCGCGTGTGGATGACAAACATCTCATGCGCGTTGGAATACTCATGCGCCTGAGGAGGATATTCATCAACGGAGGAGAAATAACCTCCGAGGGAATAGCCCAAATCGCTCGCGTAGAGGATATAAACGTGAGGGTCGTCATCTACGCCGGGAGTCCATTCACTGCCGAAGAAGGCTCTGTCGGTAGGATAAATTTTGTTTTCGAAGGTCTCCGCGAGGGCGTTCAGGTCATCTTGCGAAAACGAAACGCCATCCTGTACCCAGAAATACGCGTGGGGCGTTACCGCTTGAAGCGTGGCATCTATTTGAAAACTCCTGTCCGTATCTACGTTGGTGACCCAGAATTTTTGATGGTCGCCCGTGTGGTAGGGGCCGCTCGGAACGATGCGCGGAAATCCGCAAAGGTTGTGCAAGCGGCAAGCGAGATCCATCAAATCGTTTTCCGGGACGACGGCTTCTTCCAAGGCTTGAAGAGTATCTGCCGGCACTTCCGTTTCCGGGCGCAGCATTTCCGGCGTCGCGGTCGGCTCGCCTACCGCGTCCTCTATTCCCTCCGCCAATGTCGTCGCGACGACGTCAGGAATCTCATTCGAGACTTGTTTTGCCGCTTGCCCGAAAAGGTACACCGCGCCGCCCAAACAGCCGCACAACAGAAGGAGAACCACCGCAACAATCGAGACAACAACAAGAGCGGTCTTGTCTTTTTTCTGTTCCATTATGAATTATCCTCGCTTTCGCCCGGGGAATCGTTCTTTTCTTTCGAAGGATTTCGAGGGAGGAAGACGATTTTATCTTCCTCCACATCCACATAGACTTCGCCGCCTTCCGAAAAATCGCCGTTGAGCAATTTGATAGAAAGGGGACTTTCGATGTATTTCTGCAACGCGCGCCGCAGCGGACGTGCGCCAAACGCGGGGTCGTAGCCCGTTTCTGCCAGCCACTTCCGCGCCGCCTCGCTCATCTCGATTCGAATATCAAACGCCGACAAGCGTTCGCGAATTTCGCGCATTTGCAACTCTACGATTTCTTCCATCTCCTCTACGCTCAACGGCGAGAAGATAATCACTTCATCAATCCGGTTGAGAAATTCGGGGCGGAAGGTTTCTTTGAGGGCTTTTTCTATCTTCGCATGCGCCTCTCGTTCCTCGTCGGTTTCGGTTTGCTGCAAAAAGCCCAGCGTGCCGCCTTTGCGGACGTATTCCGTCCCCAGGTTGCTCGTCATAATCAAAATGGTATTGCGGAAATCCACCACATTCCCCTGCCCGTCGGTCATGCGTCCGTCGTCGAGGATTTGGAGGAGCGCATTCCACACTTCGGGATGGGCTTTCTCGATTTCGTCAAAGAGGATGACGCGGTAGGGGCGGCGGCGTACCGCTTCCGTCAATTGACCGCCCTCCTCATAGCCCACGTAGCCGGGCGGCGCGCCGAAAAGCCGCGAGGCGGTATGTTGTTCTCGGTACTCGGACATATCAATCCGCAAGAGGGCATCTTCGTCGTCGAACATGAACCACGCTAACGCCTTCGCGAGTTCCGTTTTGCCGACGCCGGAAGGTCCGATGAAAATAAAGGAACCAATGGGGCGGCGCGGGTCTTTCAGCCCGGAACGCGCGCGGCGGATCGCGTCCGCAATCGCGTGGATGGCTTCCTCCTGCCCGATGATTCGCTCGTGGAGGCGTTCTTCCATGTGGAGGAGTTTCTCCGCCTCGGTTTCCATCATCTGCGAAACGGGAATCCCCGTCCACTGATGGACAACCTCCGCGATATCCTGGACATCTACCACCTCGTCCAGTTTATGCTCCGCTTCCCAGGCATCGCGCAACTTTTTGAATTTATTTTGCAGGCGAAGCCGCTCTGCCTTTTTCTGAGCCGCGCGCTCGTAGTCTCGCTCTATGCCGGCTTGTTCCTCTTCCATTGCGAGATGGTCTATCTCCGTTTGTATTTCTTTCAATTCGGGAGGAAGCGAGTAAAGCGCCACGCGGAGTTTCGCGGCGGCTTCGTCTATCAGGTCAATGGCTTTATCAGGGAGATGCCTGTCGGTCACATAACGGTCTGCCAAACGCGCCGCGGCAACAAGGGCGTCATCCGAAAAGCGGACTTTGTGATGCGCCTCATACCTGTCTCGCAATCCTTGAAGCATGGCTATCGTATCTTCGACGTTTGGCTCTTCGACATAAATAGGAGCAAAGCGGCGCTCTAGCGCGGAATCTTTTTCGATATATTTGTGATATTCGTCAAGGGTCGTCGCGCCGATACATTGCAGTTCGCCGCGTGCCAACGCGGGTTTGAGCATATTCGAGGCGTCCATCGCGCCCTGCGCCGCGCCCGCGCCAACGACGGTATGCAACTCATCAATCATCAAGATGATATCCCCTTTCGAGCGTTGCACCTCGTCAATCGCGGATTTCAGGCGCTCCTCGAATTCCCCGCGAAAACGGGAGCCTGCAATCATGCTCCCCAAATCCAGAGAGATTACGCGCTTTCCGCTCAAAATTTCGGGGACATCATTCGAGGCGATTTTCTGCGCCAAGCCCTCGACGATAGCCGTTTTCCCGACTCCCGCCTCGCCGATGAGAACAGGGTTGTTTTTCGTGCGGCGAGAGAGAATTTGGATAAGCCGCAAAATTTCCGTATCGCGCCCGATGACGGGGTCGAGTTTTCCTTCCCGCGCGAGGGCGGTGAGGTCGCGGGAGTATTTTTCCAACGCGCGGTAGCGGGTTTCGGCTTTTCTATCCGTCACGCGCTGCCCGCCGCGAATTTGCTGGATAGCGGCATAAACGCGTTCGCGGGTAATGCCTGCGCTCGTCAAAATGCGAGAAGAGGTCGTGTTCCGCTCGTTCAAAATCGCGAGGAAGAGATGCTCCGTGGAAATATATTCGTCCTTCAGTAAATTCGCCTCTTCGTTAGCGCGGTCTATGATTCGCTTGACGCGCGGTGTGATAAATATCTGTCCCGCGCCGCCGCCAAAGATATTCGCTTTGGGGGTCGCGCGAAGCGTCGCATCCAGGCGCTGCGCGAGGAGTTCGCTGTTGACATCGAGATGTCTCAGAATTTGCGGGACAACCCCATCGTGCTGCTCGATGAGCGCGAGGAGAATATGTTCCGTATCAATTTGATTGTGTCCGTATCGCTGAATAATTTCTGCTGCGCGTTGTGCGGCGGCTTGGGCACGCTCGGTGAAACGATCAAATCGCATCATAGCGTTGAGTCCTTTCTAAAGAAAAGAACGCGCGGCGCGTCCTCTTCTGCCTTTCAAGAGAGTTTGTCCGCATTATAACAAAGCGGGCTTGTCAAAACGAAAACATACGGTTAGAGAATTATTAACCGTTCACGATTCGGAGGGAGAGTCATCCGGCAAGGCGATGATTTCCCGCGCCATTTGCTGTAACGCCTCGAATTCTTCTTCGTCTTCCAGATGGATGGCGCGCCAATACCGTTCCAAAAGTTCCAACGGGGAAAGGCTGCTCACGGTCGCGTTGGCAGGGAGGCGGATGCGCGACTCGAATTGCGGACGCTTGACGAGGTGAAATTCGAACGCCGATTCGGTCCGTGTACGCAATGCAGACTCGTCTATCAACGCGTCCCATTCGCGGGGGTATTCCACGACGAGGCGAACGATGGCGTCTTTCATCTCGTCGGGAGAGGGGAGTGCGGCGAGAAGCGCGTCCGTCACGGCTTCGTCGGAGCGCAGGATCACGCGGCGGTCCAGGAAGGGACGGATGTTCTCCAGTTTTCGCCAGGAGACTTCCGCCTTCCCTTTTTCCACCTCGGCGATGACGAAAAATTTATCGTCCTCCGCTTCCCCAAAATCTACGCGCTCTATCGAACCCGGGTAAATCACCGGCGGATGCGCGCCTTCGTTCAGGTTTTGCGCTTTGTGGATGTGCCCCAGCGCCACATAATCGAGGCGGGGATCTTTGACGAGAGAGCCGGAAAGGGTCAAATCGTTCCCCAACATCACGGTTCGCTCGGAGCCGTAGACCGCTCCCTGAACCGAGGCGTGCGCCGTCAAAATGATAGGGAGCGCAGGGTCGGCATCTTCCAGCCATTGCGCTACGAGGTCAGCGAGCCGCGTTTCGATTTCCGTGTAAATATCGGCAGGGGCCGCGCCGCTGAGAGAAAGCGCCGCCATCAGTCCAGAACGGGAAACCCAGGGGAGGGCAATGAGTTGGACAGGAAGCCCGGTTTCGTCAGAGGAGAGGAACGCGGGTTTATCGAGGACGCGGACGTGAGGGACGCGCAGGGTGTCGAATTCCTGCATGGCATGAGCGCGTCCGGTTGCGGGGGAAATATCGTGATTTCCCACGAGTAAAAAGGTCGGGATTCCCGCTTCCGATAGGCGAATGATGCGCTTGCCCCATTCGCGTTGATAGGTCGGTGCAGGGGAACGGTCTTTGTAGGTATCTCCTGCAAAGAGCACCATATCTACGTTTTCTTCAATAGCCGTCTCGACGATGGTATCGAGAGAGTGCAGAAAATCGAGGACGCGGAGCGGCAGGCCGGTTTCCGGGTCGCGGCGTCCGTAATTCGCCATATCAATATGAGCGTCGGCAAAATGTAAGATACGCATTAGTCTCCCCATTCCTGTAGTTTCGTAAGTCCCGCAAAGAAATGCGGGTTGAGATGAACCGCCTCGCGCATATCTTCTAATGCGGCAGCGCGTTGCCCCAGAGCATATTCCGCCATCGCGCGCCAGTAGAGGCTTTCTTCGAGAGTCGGCTTGGAGATGGTTTCGTTGAGGGTGATGTTCGCGAGGTTGATGACATCTTGATAGCGCCCGGAGTAATAATAAGCCCAATAGGGTCCCGTTTGATACCACATCATCCGATAGGGACGCTGGGTATCCTCCTCTTCAAGTTGCGCGTAAACGAGAAAGGCTTGGTCGTACGCGGCGGCGGCATCGGCGTATCGCTGCAATTTGACCAAACTCGTCCCTTTGTTGAACCACGCGAAGAAGGAGTCGTTTCCCGTTTGGGTTTGGATATCGCGTTCTGCAATGTCGAGGGCATGCTGCGCCGCCCACATCGGGTCTCCCCAGTCGCCCAAAACGGAAAGGAGATTCTCCTCCCTTTCCGGCGGGTAGACGAGGAGGAAGAGATAATCGAAGGCGCGCCATCCCTCCCAAAACTCATCGTAAGGGACGCGGAAATCGGGTCCGTCGTGATAAGTATCTTGGACGATGAAAACGCCTTCGGCATCATCGTAGCCGGTGATGAATTGGTAATGCCCCATCCAGGAGATTTTTCCGGTATAGTCGCGCTCGTAATAGCCTTTTTCCGCGAGGACGGGAAATCCTGCCGCGAGGAGGCGTTTGACGAGGGAGATTTCTCCGCCGTAGCGAATCAGCGCATGGAAGGAGGTCTCTTCGTTGACGAAATTCGCCATCTCGTAGGGCATCACGTTCTTGTCGGTTTTCCCTCTGTCAATGAAAGAGAGTGCGGGGTCGTCCACGCCGGGCTTGATGGATTTCGCCACATCATCCCGATTTCCCTCCCATCCCCAAAATTCGAGTGCCATCGCCAAATTCGAGGGGCCGCAATAATTCCAGCGGTTGAATTGGTCTTCGTAGACGACTCCCTCCAGCGAAACGGAATCAGGGAGCGGCGTGGGCGTCGCCGTCGGCGGGAGAGTCGGCTCTCCGGCGAGGAATGGCGTCGAGGAGGGGGAGGGCGTCGGCGAGGGAGGCGTATCCGCCTGAGTTGGCTGAATCGTGGGGAGGAATATCGCTTCATCCGGCGGATGCAGCGCGTACTTGATGCGCGTTCGGAGGTTTTCGAAGCGCCATTCCCAATGCGCGCGAACGGGAGGGAGGAACGCAACGAAAATCAACGCAGCGAGGAAAAGCAGGAGCCAAAGCAATCGGCGGTTTCGCGTCATAAGCGCATTATAAAACAAAAGGCGGCTGCCGCGAGGCAACCGCCCGTTTTTCCGAATTTTTCAAGCGTCTCAGGCTTCTTTGACTTCGCCGTCAATTACATCGCCCTCATCTGCATTGTCGGGAGCGGTGTCCGCGCCGGTTTCCGGTGCGGCGGCTTGCTGCGCCTGTTGTGCGTAGAGTTGCTGGCTCAACGCGTGGAAGGCATTTTGCAAGTCCTCGGTGGCTTTGCGAATCGCCGCTGCGTCTTCGCCTTCGCCTGCTTTCTTGAGGGCGTCCATCTTCGCTTCGATGTCCTTGCGATCCGATTCGGAAACTTTGTCTCCCAGTTCGCGGAGGGTCTTTTCAGTTTGGTAAACCAACTGGTCGGCGGTGTTGCGCAAGTCAATGAGTTCGCGGCGTTTCTTGTCTTCCGCTTCGTGTTTGCGGGCTTCCGCGACCATGCGGTCAATTTCTTCTTTGTTCAAGTTGGTCGAGGCCGTGATTGTCACCTTCTGCTCTTTGCCGGTGGCTTTGTCTTTCGCGGTGACGTTCAAGATGCCATTCGCGTCAATGTCGAAAGTCACTTCGATTTGCGGGATGCCGCGCGGCGCAGGCGGGATTCCGTCGAGGCGGAAGCGGCCGAGGGACATATTATCCGCTGCCATCGGGCGCTCGCCCTGAAGGACATGGATATCTACCGCTGTCTGGTTGTCTGCCGCCGTCGAGAAGACTTCCGTCTTTCGGACGGGGATGGTGGTGTTCCGCTCGATGAGCGTCGTCATCACGCCGCCGAGGGTTTCGACGCCGAGGGAAAGCGGAGTCACGTCCAGCAGGAGGATATCTTTCACCTCGCCGGAGAGGACGCCCGCTTGAATCGCCGCGCCAATCGCGACGACTTCGTCCGGGTTCACGCCTTTGTGCGGTTCTTTGCCGCCCGTCAGCGAGCGAACCAACTCTTGAACCATCGGCATTCGCGTCGAGCCGCCGACGAGGACGACTTCGTCCAAATCCGAGGCGGTCATGCCCGCGTCTTTGAGCGCGGCGTTGAAGGGACCTTTGCAGCGTTCAATCAAATCTTCCGTCATCTGCTCGAATTTCGCCCGCGTCAGTTTCAATTGCAAGTGTTTGGGGCCCGTCGAATCCGCTGTGATGTAGGGGAGGTTGATTTCCGTTTCCATCACGGTCGAAAGTTCGATTTTCGCTTTTTCTGCCGCCTCGCGGAGGCGCTGCAACGCCTGACGGTCTTGACGCAAATCAATGCCTTGCGCTTTTTCGAATTCATCCGCAGCCCAGTTGACGATGCGCTGATCCCAGTCGTCGCCGCCGAGATGCGTGTCGCCGTTGGTGGCTTTCACCTCGATGACGCCTTCTCCAACCTCGAGAATCGAAACGTCGAACGTACCGCCGCCGAGGTCAAAGACCAGAATGGTTTCGTCTTTCTTCTTATCCAATCCATAAGCCAACGCAGAGGCCGTCGGCTCGTTGATGATGCGAAGCACTTCCAGCCCCGCGATTTTTCCCGCGTCTTTCGTCGCCTGACGTTGGCTGTCGTTGAAATACGCGGGGACGGTGATGACGGCTTGCGTTACCGGCTGTCCGAGATAGGCTTCGGCGTCGCTTTTGAGTTTCGCCAAAATCATCGCCGAAATTTCCTGCGGGCTGTATTCCTTGTCCGTCACAGGAATTTTCACACGAACATCGCCCGCGGGTCCTTCAACGACCTTATACGGCACCATCTTGCGTTCTTCTTCGGTTTCGTCATAATGACGCCCGATGAATCGCTTGATGGAATAAATCGTATTTTCCGAGTTGATGACCGCCTGTCGTTTGGCAGTTTGCCCAACCAGACGTTCTCCGTTTTTATTGAACGCGACAACAGAAGGGCAAAGACGTCCGCCCTCCGCCGTTGTGATAACGGTCGGCTGACCGCCTTCCATCACTGCCACGACACTATTGGTCGTCCCCAAGTCAATCCCAATGATTTTTCCCATTGTTCTTTCTCCTCATCAAGAATTTCTATACCTGTGTTTCGTTTGGAGTTGCGCCCATCTTCCGAAAAGATTTTTCTATGAGAACATCTCCAATACGAGAGAATCACAAAAAAGTAGACCGGTTGAACCAGTCTGCTAAAGGATACCCAAGAGATGCAAGAATCTTGTTAACGGAATATAGGAAAATTGTTGTGCAAGGGATTTTCTTTTTTTATGTATACATAGAAAGAGGATTCGTAATCTTAGTAGGGGCTGTGAGGAATGTGGAAAACTTTTTGTGACGATTGATTTCTCCGTAGATGCACGGAGGCGTGATTTTTCTTCCCCCATATATACGGGGAGGGAGGTCTCTTCCCGTAAGGATAAAAATGTGGATGTCTTCGGGAGAAAAACGCGCCTTTTTCCACGAAAATCCCCGCTTCTCCATATATTCGGCTGCCTTGCTCCTCTTGCCCAGATATGGGGGATATGAGGCTCGCGGTTTTTCCCCGTTTTTCCGCAAAAGGGAGGAGTTTTCCACAAGCGAGAAAGGTTATCCACAGTATTCGCGGGGTTATCCACAGCCTGCAAGAAAACGGGCGGAAGAGGGGAGTCCCTCTATCCCCCATATGTGGGATTTTCAATCGAGAAGTGTGGAGATATCCAGCCCGTTCGCGGCGGCTTTGGCTTCGAGCATTTCTTCGATGTCGTCGAGGAAGGAATCTAGGGCTTGTACGCGTTCTTGAAATCCCTCTCCGAGAAGTCCGATATCTTGCATCGCCTGAGTCCACGCGGCGGTTTTGGATTCGGGGAGAACCTTCGCGGCGAGAGTCCATGTGCGGAGGAGCGCCCAAAGCGACGCGAGAGGCGCGTCACTTTTCAGAAACGCCTCGAATGCGTTCTGATAATAGCGTTTCCGCGCGGGATGCAGGCGCGTATCCGCGAGGGAGGATGTGGAGGCGTCGAGGAAATTTGCCTCCCATAACGGAATCCACGCGGAAAGTTGTCCCGGATCCGGCGCGGCGCTGCTTAGCATCGCGTAGAGGCGGGCGGTGAATTCCGGTTTTCCGAGCGCTTCCGCGTGAGCGGGAAATTCCAAAAGAAGACGCCTTTCCGTGAGAAACGCGCCGTCGAGCGCGGCGACGATATTGACGGCATGGTATACGCCTTTGAAATACAGGGCGAGCGTTTCTGCATCGGGAGATGTGGCACGAGGACGGATATCCAGCCAACGCTGGCGGCTGCGATTCAGCAGACGATACGCGCGCTGGAGAGTCGGCGCGGCGTCGGTGAAGCCCGCGCGGAGACTGGCTTGTGTAAACTCGAAGAAATGTTCCGTTTCGTAGAGCAGCATGGGATCGTACAGTTCCGAGCCTAGCCAAGGGTTCTTCCGAAGCGAGCGCGGAGGGAGATAGTCCGCTTTTTCGCGGTGGACAATATCCAGATGGATGGTCTCGCTCAGCGGCAGGATTTCTCGCCGAATCGAGGGACTTTCCGCGTGGATGAAGACCAAATCAATATCCGCCGCTTTTCCAAGAAAAGGGTCTTCTTGCAGCAGCGAGCCGGTGAGATACGCGGCGGTGATGCTCTTGTCGTTATACGCGCGTTCCTGTACGGTTTCTTTGGCTAAACGGAGTAACGTGTTTTTGGTAACTCTCATAGCGGCTTCCTTACGATGACGCGTTCATCAATCCTGGCTGGAAGGGAACGATATCCAAGGCTTCGCGGATTCGGTTTTCGATGTCGCGTAGATGCTCCGGGTTTCGGACGAAATCCAACGGGGATGTATCAATCGTCAAGACAGGGGTTTCGTCATAGGGCGAGGCGAAAAACGCCTCGTAGGCGCGGTTCAGTTCGTCAATATATGCTCTATCCATATTTCTCTCGTAGGGACGGTCTCTCAACGTGATTCGCTGCATGAGGACCTCGGTGTCTGCCCGCAGATAAACGATGAGGTCGGGGCGCGGAATTTTCTCCGCGAGCGCCTCATGTACCTGATGATAGATATCGAGTTCGTCTCCCTTCAAATTGATTCTGGCAAAAAGCGCGTCTTTGGCAAATGTATAATCGGCGAGAAGATTTTTTCCCGTTTCCAGCAATTTTGGCACGCCGCGCCGCTGCTGATGGTAGCGGCTGAGCAGGAAAAAAATCTGCGTTTGAAACGCGTACCGCTCCCTGTCCTCGTAAAAATCGGAAAGAAAAGGATTTTCCTCGAAAATTTCCAGCAATAATTCCGCATCGAAAGAAGATTGAAGCAGGCGCGCCAGCGAAGTTTTTCCAACCCCGATGACGCCTTCAATAGCAATATACATAAAAGAGGCTCCTGTCTCAAGGATAAATTAAGCATACCATAAACCCTTATAATACGGATATGACTCGCATCCTTCTTTTCCCTTATGTGACCGGACGCGGCGGAGTCCGCTCCTTCATGGAGAAATTCCGTCTCGCAGCAGAATCCCGCGGCGTCGAGGTGGTCTTCGACGAAAACGCCCCGGGAATTGATGCTGCTCTCGTTTTGGCAGGTGTGTGGCGGCTGGATGTTTTATCCCGTTTAAAGCGGCGAGGCGTTCGCATCGTTCATCGTTTGGATGGGATGAATTGGCTTCACCGTCGGCGATGGGCGGGGATACGCTATTCTCTACGCGCGGAATATGGCAATCTCGCGCTGTCTCTTACGCGCGGGCGCTTTGCCGACAGGCTGATTTATCAGAGCGAGTTTGTCCATCAATGGTGGAATGCACGCTATGGAACGCTGGAGACGCCTTGGGTGGTCATCCACAATGGCGTGGACTTGCAGCGATATACCCCGGAGGGAAAAGAATCTCCGCCGGAAGATTTTTTTCGCATCCTGCTGGTCGAGGGAAATCTCCAAGGCGCGCAAGGCGTCGGGTTGGGATGGGCGGTTTCGTTGTTGAAAATTCTTCAATCGAAAAACCTGCCGGTCGAATTGACGGTCGCGGGAGGCGTGAGCGCGCGGCAGCGAGAAAAGATGAACCTCGAGTCCGTTGACTCCGTATCTTTTTTGGGATTCGTCCCGCCGGAAGACATCCCCGCACTGGATAGGTCGGCGCACCTCCTCTTTTCGGCGGATGTTCATGCCGCGTGCCCCAACGCTGTCGTAGAGGCGCTCGCGTGCGGGACGCCTGTTCTCGCGTTCGATACCGGCGCGCTTCGAGAGTTGGTGCCGAATACCGCAGGGCGTATCGTCCCCTATGGCGGCGACGCGTGGAAATTAGAGCCTCCGGACCTCCCCGCACTGGCAGATGCGGCGGAGGAAATTCTGCGAAACCAGAAGTATTTTCGAGAAGGCGCGCGCCGCCATGCGGTAGAAAATCTGGATATCGAAACGATGACGGAGAAGTATCTGGATGTGTTGTTGGGATAACTTTGTGGAAAACCGACGAAATCTTGTGGAGAAGCGTTTTCTTTCTGTGGAGAAGTGTTGAGAGATGAGTGAAAAGAGAATTTTCGCGGGGCGTTTGGGAATACAGCAGCGCGTGTTCCCTTCGTATCGCGCGCCTTTTTTCGAGATGCTCGCGCGTAGATGCGAGGGCGGCATGAATCTCTTTGCAGGCGAACCGCGCCCGGAAGAGGCTATCCGAGTTGCGGAAACACTGCGAGATGGCACGTTTGTCCCCGCAGAAAATATCCACCTCTTTCGCGGGAGAGCCTATTTGCTGTATCAGCGAAATTTTCTCTCGTGGCTTGAATCCTGGACTCCCGATGCGTTGATTGTGGAGGCGAATCCGCGATACCTCTCCACGCCGAGGGCGATTCGGTGGATGCGGCGGCGCGGTCGAATTGTCTTAGGATGGGGATTAGGCGCACCCGGCGCGCGCGGCGCTCTTCGTCCGTTTTGGACGCGTTTTCTCCGCCAATTTGACGGACTCATCGCGTATAGCCGGCGCGGTGCGGAGGAATATAAATCTTGCGGCATCCCCTCGGAGCGGGTATTCGTCGCGGCAAACGCGGTCTTGCCGCGTCCACGTTGGGGGCTGCCCACGCGGACTTTATCTCCAAATCGGCTGCATGTTGTCTATGTGGGGCGGCTGCAAGTCCGCAAGCGGCTGGATTCTCTCCTGCGAGCCTGCGCGGCGCTTCCTGAATCGCTGCGTCCCGAAGTGTGGATTGTCGGGGATGGCCCTGCCCGCGCCTCTCTGGAACGCCTCGCGGCGGAGGTGTATCCTCGAACCAAATTCTTCGGAGCGGTGTACGGGGAATCTCTGCGTCCGATTTGGATGCACGCGGATATTTTCGTCTTGCCTGGGACGGGAGGCCTTGCGCTTCAGGAGGCGATGTCGTACGGGCTGCCGGTCATCGCCGCGCAGGGGGACGGCACGCAGGAAGATTTAGTCCGTCCCGAAACGGGATGGCGAATCCCGCCGAACGACGAGGACGCCCTCATCGAAACCCTTCGAGAAGCCCTCGCGAACCCCACGCGTCTGCGGACGATGGGCGCGGCTGCCTACCGCCTCGTTTCGGAGGAAATCAACACGGAGAAGATGGTGGAGGTCTTCCTTCGAGCCTTGAATTTTGGGAAAGAATCTCGCGGGTAGGGTTACGCCGCGTTTTCTTCTACACCTTCGGGGGAGAGTTTCCGAGATATTCGCAGCACTATTGCGAGCGTGAGCCAGATTTCCGGCTTTGCAAACGAATCTTGCATGAGAAAGAACATCATAACGGAAATCCACGAAAATATGCCCGCGATGCCGACGATGGCGTACTCTTTGCTCTGCAAGAGGCGTAGCGCTTCCCCGAAAATAAAGAGAAAGAACGCGAGGAAAATGACTGTTCCGATGAGTCCCGTTTCTGCCAACAATCGGGCGTACATATCTTTAGGGTTAGGATAATTTTTGCTCTTTGGCGTCAATTGGATTGCGATTTCCGGGACATGAGTCAACGACCAATCGGGTAAATTATCGTAGATGCGAAGCCCGCTGCATCCCAGCCCTGTGCCGAGCCAGGGGTGGTCGAGGAATATCGAAGCACTCGCCCATGTGTAGGTGATGCGCCCTCCCGTGCTGGTTTTAATGAAATACTCCGGCAAACTATCTGCCGAAACCTCCCAGAGGCGGCTTACATACTTTTGTTTTGAAAGGAAGACTGCCGAGCCGAAAAGGAACGTGACAACGAGAAGGACGATTCCCGCGCGGAGGGCGATATTTCTTCCCTTTTTTTCCGCAGAGGGACGTTGGATAAACCATTTCCACGCGTCGCGGATTCTCTTTCGTCCTGCAATGAGGAGCGTAAGAAACGCTGCCACCGCTACGATGAGCAACCCGCCGCGCGAATACGTCAACACGAGGAGAACGAGTCCGCCGAAGAGAAGAATCCATTCTATCCACTTCTTCGAAGTCGCATATTGTTTCGAGAGAATCGAAGCGGCTAACCAAGGGAAGTACAGCATCGCGAGTTCTCCTGCCAGCCAAGAAGGTTCGAAAGCCAACCCCGATACCCTGCGCAATTTCGGCACGCCTCGTATCGAAAAGAGCCGCTGCCATGATGAAACCGTCCCTTTGGTGAGGAGCGGCGTGTAGAACGCAATGGCTTGTATCCCTCCCCATACGAGCGTCAGCGCCATCCCCGCGTAGAGCCATCGCAGAGAATAACGAAGGTCGTCCATGTCGCGGGTCATCAGATACGCCGCGAAGAAGAACGCAAGCCCTATCCCCAGCGTGATACTGGAGCGCAGCGCGCGTCTCCAGTAGGTATTGCCTCGCACGGGGACGGGCGAGGTCAGTGCCCCGGCGGCAATTGCAAGAAGGACAATTAGGAAAAACGCGAGCAGAAGAGTAAAAGCCCCGTGTTTCGGAAAAGAAAATTCCCCGCGCAGAAGTTGGATGAGAAAAACGAAATATAGCAGCGCGAGCGGATATGCCGCCAACGGGCGCACGAAAGTTCCGTCTCCGAGAAACGGGAAATAGCGGAAACTGGTTACAGGGATGGACAGCAGAACCAATCCCCAAAGAAGGCGGGCGGCGCGTCTACTCTTCATAGCAGGGCACGAAAAAGAGAAAGGTAAACGAGATGAAAACGAGCGCCGCGACCGCTCCGAAGAAAATATACGTTCCGATGGGCGTCTTTCGGGCGACCGGAATCTCCTTGATTTGCGTGGGTGAAATTTGGAGATATGGAGAAACCCCCAGCGATTTTTCCTCCAGCGCGAGAATTTCTTCTTGACTAGCCGTTTCGGGGAGATTTTGCAGCGCAAGCGAAGCGGATACGCCTTTCTGCGCCTCCTCGACAAATGCCTTTGCCCACGCTGCCGCGAGATTTGCCGCCATCTCGGGATTCTCGTCCTCCGCGTAGAAGTGCCATCCGCCGTCCTCCGGCTGCGAGAGAATCAACTTTCCGCCGCGCAGCGTCGAAACCGGAATTCCGCCTGATTCCGCTTCGACGACATTCATCACGGAATCGGACCAGGCGACCTCTTCGAGTTTTCGCACTTCCCGTTCCAGAAAATAAAAGACCTCCCTATCCGCCTCTTGGGGCCAGGTTTCTTCGATATTGAAATCTACGAGGACGGTCGCACGCGCGCGGTAATCCGGCGGGAAAAGCGCGTATCCCGCTGCCCCGAGTATCCCGCCGATGAGTGCGCCGACGAGCCAGAGCCTCCACGCCTGCAAGAGACAGAGAATTTCCTCGAAGGAGGGAGGGGCAAAGAGTCGTTTTTTCATTTTTCACCTTCTTGGGTTGTGAAGAATCTCTTTCGGCGGCGCCAGTTCCACCAAGGGGCGATGAGTTTGCGGAGGTAGTATTTCGCGACGATGATAGAAAAAGGGGAGCCTCCCTCTCGATAATGAACTCGCAGCATTTCGGGCCAGCATCGGTCATCTTCCGCGATGGTTTTCGCATCCAAATGGAGCCGGAAATTTGCCCACACATGTCCGGGGAGGTATCGAATCTGCGTGATTTTCGCGAGGCGTACCCATAAATCATAATCCATCGCAAAATAAAACGACGAGTCCAGCGGTGCGACTTGTCGCCACAATTCCGCGCGCCAAAATGATGCTTGCTGCGGGATGTGAACATAGCCCCGCCGCAGCCGCCGATAATCGGTTTGCGCGGCAGGGAATTTTCCGATGATGCGTCCGGTTTCGTCAATGAAGTTCGCGTCGCCGTAGACCATCCCGATTTCGGGATGCGCGAGGAGGTAGTCCACTGCTTCTCGTATCGCGCCCGGTTCATAGGTATCATCGGAATTGAGCCACGCGAAAATCTCTCCGTTGGCGTGCGCGAATCCTTTGTTGATGGCATCGGTTTGCCCCGCGTCGGGTTCGGAAATCCACCACGCGAGGTCTTTTTCGTATTTTCGGATAATCTCTACCGAGCCGTCCGTAGAGCCGCCATCCACGAGGATGTATTCAACGCGTGGGTATTCTTGCGAAAGAACCGATTGAATGGTCTTTTCGAGATATTTTGCCTGATTGAATGAAGGCGTGACGATAGAAACGAGAGGAAGATTATGGGTCATTGGAAGAGATTGTACCTTGAATGCTTTCTACGCCATAGTATCGCGCGGCGCAGCGGTTAACCCAGTGATTGGGATTTTCGTCCAATTCTTTGATTCCATGCAAACTATCGAATAAGGGGACGATGAGATTGGTTTCTCCGTGCGAAACCGCCATGCGAATTGCCGCGTCCCGCGCGTCCCAGGCAGCGGCGCGTCCTTGATAGTAGGGAATCGTTTGGGTCGTTTGCCACGCGGCGCGCAGCGGGTACAACGCGAAGAGCGCGAGGAAAAATGCCGCCGCGATATCCCAAAACAATGGACGCGACACGCGCGCGAGGAAAACGCCGAGGCATGCCCCTTCGAGCATCAACAGCGCGGAGGTCAGCGCTCGCGCGCCAAGCAAGGCTCTGTCGGCGGGATAGGCTTGTGCGTATGCGCTGGGAGCGAAATTCACGAGGAGAAGTCCGTACAGGATGAGCGGCGAAAGCGTCGCGGGGAGGAGAATCTTCGAGGAGGGCAAATCCTCTTTGCGGGGCGCGGAGCGTGCCGCGAGAAAGAATGCGGCTGCCGCGACGAGGAAGGTCAACGCGCTGGGGAGCGGGAGCGTTCGGAGAGAATCGACGAGGAAGTCCAGCGGATAGGTGAAAATGCGTTGGAGGAACACGAGCGCCGACGGAGGATGAGTCACGCGGCGACCGATTCCGGGGGAAAAAGACATCGCGCCCATACTCATCGCCGCTCCGAGAAAAATACTTCCGAGGACGCGGCGTGTGTTGTGAGCGCGATTAGTTTTCTGGAAAAAGGTCGCGGCAAGCGCGAGAAACGACGCAGCGAAAATCAACGCGTCGTTCATTTCATCGAATCCGCCGATGAGAAACGCGGCGAAAAAGAAGGACATCTCCTGCAGAATTGGCGGAGCCGACGAGTCCCCTCGTCGAAGGGCGAAGAGCGTGGCAGCCGCGAGAAAGGTCGTGAGCATTAGCGGAAAGAAGCGATTGATGGCGCTTGCTTCCCAGTATATGGATTGATAGCGGTTGGGGGCTTGGAGAATCGTCAAAAACGCGAGCAGTGCCGAAAGAAAAAGAGAGAACCGCGGCGTTTGGGAGAATTGCATCGCATGAAAAATCTCTCGGAAGAGCCAGAGCAGCGCGAGAAGCCAAAAGACGAGAGTCAGCGCAGGCAAATAAGAAGTCCCGCGTACGCCGAAGAAATCGGTCAGGTACGGCACGACCAAAATCATGTATCGGTTCGAGAACGTCAAATAATGGATTTTTGCCGCCTGAAAAAATCCGTATGTTTCGAGCAATCCGTGATGACAATAATCATCGGCAAGATAGCGGGAGAAAGTCCCTACATATGCGTAAACGCTCAACGCGATGAAGAGGCTCAACGTATTGAGGGCGAGTGCGACTTTAAGAACTTTCGAGGAGGAAAAAATCTGTCGTTGTTTCATTTTTCGCTGCTTAAATCGAAGATAAGATAGGAGTCGCTTCGAGCCAAAACGGGATAATGCGTCTCGAGCGCCTCTCGAAGAGCATCTTGTTTTTTCCACTCGTCGAAATCCGTGACAAGGAAAAACGCGCGGTTTTGGATGTGCTGTTGGAAGATTTGCGAAAAATCTTTGCTTCCGCCCCGTAACTTCTGATAGTGAATATCGCCGGAGGAAGGAAAATGTGACACATTCAGCCATCCCCAGTAAGCGAGGCGGTAGCCGTAATCCTCGGACAGCGCAACAACGCCGCCTTTCTCTCGCAGCATATCGCCGATTTCTCGGTATGCCGCGGCAAGCGGACGGTAGTCCTCTGTTCTCAATGTTGTGTATGCCGTCCATGATGCGCCTGCCACCGCCAAAATCCAAAGTGTGGAAAGTGCCACGCGTGGGAGGAGCGCCTTCCCCCATTGGGATTGAAATTTCTCGCGCAGCATCGAGACGAATGGCGTCATCGCGAGCGCGGCAATCGGGATGAGGGGGAGTTGGTAATAATCGTGCGTAGAAAAATGATAATCGAAGACCAGTCCGTACGCGAGATATCCTCCCCACAATCCGAGGAGCAGCCCCTTGGCTTTCTCTGAGACGAAAAGCGTTCCCAGAAGCGCGAAAACGATTCCGAGATAGCCAAGCACCATGTTAACTTTCAACCCCCAGCGTATGTAAAAAATGGGAGAGAGAAGCAATTGGGGGAAAAACCGTCCGCCGAGTTGCTGAGTTAGGAATCCTTTCAGGATGATTCCGTAGATGAAATAGAGTCCGGCAGGGAGGATGGAAAGCAGTGTAATTCCCCAGATTTGAGTGTCTTTCCACGCGCGGCGTATTCCCCGTGTTCCGAGTGCGCTCCCTATGATACCTCCGCCGACGAGGAAAAAGGCAACCGTTTTTACGAAAATCGCTGCGCCTCCGAAAAGACCCGCGAGGAGCGCGCGTGCCCAGGTGGGTTTTTCCATCCATAAAGAAATTGCCCAAAGAAACGCGGAAATCCAGGCAACCATCAATGGGTCGGGTTGGAAGGAGCGGCTGGCGAAAATGCCGTAGGGGAGAAAAAGATAAAACGAAAGCGAAAGGAGCGCGCCGTCTGCATCGTAGAGGCGTTTGGCGGTAAAGAAAAGAAATATACCGCCGATTTCCCAGAAGAGGATGCTGTAAACGCGCGGGATAGCGATATCCTCTTTCCCGAAGATTCGGTACGAAAATGCCGCGAGGTGCTCGACGATTTCCGGCTCGATGGTGGCTTGCATCTTCCACTGCCGAATTGCCATCTCCCGCTGCCATTCGGGCACGTCCGTTTTGGTTTGGTAGTAAATACCTCTCGCCTTCAATGCGGAAAAGAGTTGCCGAGTTGGATGAAAATCCAGAGGCAAATCTTGAATGTCGAACAGGCGGATGGAGAGACTCCCTACAAATAGCAGGAGAGTGAGACTCCAATAAAGGAAAGTTGGGAAGAGGGATTCTCGCTCGTTCACGATTCCCTTTTGAATGTGTGCTCTGCGCCTCGAAGAATGAATTTTTGCACGCGCAGGTATCCTTTTCGAAGGCCGGATAGTCCGAGGAGGCTGGCTGTCGCGTAGAGGATTCGTTTCCAGCAGGATTTTATCGTCGAAACGGGATCCAGTTTGAGGGCGCGGGCGTAGGCGGCGAGTCCTTGTCGCATGTTTCCGGATTCGACGAGGTAGAACGCGTCGAGGCGGTGCGCTCCTGCGTGAAATTTCTTTTCGTCTTTTTGAAAGATTTTTGCCAGCGTGGAATCACGCTGCGCCCACGCGAGGATTCGGAAGGCTTCCTCCCCGAATTCTTCCGCGTGCGCGACGTTCTTGGCTTCCGCGTGATACCGTGCCGCGGCAAGGGTTTTCGGGATGTAGTGGATGGGCGCGCGGGCGGCGATTCGAATCCACAGATGATGGTCGAGAAGGTAGCGGTAGGATAAATCGAGGAGCCCGGCTGCTTCCAGTGCAGCGCGTCGCATGAAGACTCCCGGCTGGCTGATGATGCGAAAACGCAAGAGATCTTCGAGGGTGTAAGGTCGAAAACGCTGAAGGTATATGGGTACGCCGTGTTCGTCTATGGAAAGAACGTCGCCGTAAATCAGACCTGCTTCCGGGTGCGTTTCCAGTTCATGGACGGCGGCGGCGATGGCGTTGGGGAGATAGTAGTCGTCGGAATTTATCCACGCGATGATGTCTCCTTTGGCATGAGCGAATCCTTTGTTGATGGCATCCGCCTGCCCCGAATCGGGTTCGGAGACCCACCAGGCAAGTTTTTCCGCGTAATTGCGGATAATGTCTACCGACCCGTCGGTCGAGCCGCCGTCTACGATGATGTATTCGATATCGGGGTACTCTTGCGAGAGGACCGATTGAATCGTCTCTTCGAGGAAGGCAGCCTGATTGAACGAGGGCGTGATGACAGAGACGAGAGTCATTTGGGCGGCCTTAAGTCGTAGATGATGTAGCCGTCTCCCTCGGAGAGAACAGGGTATTGCGCCAAAATTTCTTGAAGTCCGGGTTGTTGTTTGAGTTGCCCGAAGGCGGTGACGAGGAAGTAGCCTTTTCCTTTTGCAAGTTCGTCGAATTCTGCTTGGGCGTCAATGCTGTTGCCGCGCACCTCCATCATTTTCGTGGAGAGAGGCCAAAGAGCGACTTTTCGCCATCCGAAGTACATGAGTCTGTACCCGTAGTCTTGAGTGAGGGCTACGGTATTTTTGTCGGTGGGAATGGCGTCGGCTACTTTTTCCCAAAAGGCGGGTTCGTTTCGGAAGTTTTTGGCAACGAGTATCGAGCGGGCAACCCACGAGGGGTAGGCTATCCCAACGAGGAGTACGCTTGCGAGGACCAGTTTCCAAAATTTTTGTTGGGGGATGGCTTCGAGGACGGGTTTGGCTAAAGGTGCGAGTCCCAGCGCGACAAGGGGAATGAGTTGGATGTGGTAATAACTGTGGGTGTAAATTTGGAAGGGGAGAGAAATCCCGTAGAGAAAGTATCCGAGCCATAGACTGAGTGTGAGGATACGTCCTCGAGGAGGCATGAATACTGTGCCCAGGAAACTCAGGTAGAGAATCGGAAGTCCGAAGAGGCTTCCGATGAACGTCATCCAGTGAAGGTAAAATTTCGTACTTGTCAACAGCCCTAGCATCTCTATCGTTCGGTTGAAAAAGAATTCCGATGAATTTTCTCCCGTACTCACAATGTAGTAAACAAATGCCGGAGTTGCAATTAGAAATGCCATTGTCCACACTTGCGGGGATTTCCAAAAACGTTTGATTCCGTACGAAAGGAGAACTGCGGCAATGGCAAGAGGGGCAATGAAGAAAGCGATAACGATTTTGACGAGCGCCGCGAATCCTAAGAAAGACGCGGCGAGGATAGCCCATCTCCATGTTTTTTCTTCGACCCAGCGATAGAGAAAATAAAATCCGCCGATGAAAAGCGAGGTCATCAGAGGGTCAGGTTGAAAGGAGCGGCTGGCTTGAACGGAAAAAGGAAGGACGAGGAAAAACGCAAGGGTAACGAGCGCGGCGGTATCTGAGGAAAAACGTCGGGCGAGTGCGTAGAGGGCAATGCTTGCGAGAAGCCAAAAAAGCGTATCGTATACACGCGGGACAGCGATGCTTTCGCCTCCCGTGTACCTGTATGTCCACGCGACCAGCGTTTCGAAAATGGGAGGTTCGTATTTTCCGAGACGTTCTCGAAACTCCGCTGCGAGATTCGCGCGTTCGGCATCGGCGTTAGGGGTGATGTGGTAGTAGATGTCGCGGGCGATGAGCATCCCTCGTAGTTGCCGCGTAGGATGAAAGTCGAGGGGCGGGTCGGTGAGGTCTATCAGCCGCAGCACCGCGCCCAAGAGCAGCAATCCCGCGAAAAGCAGATGCGTGAGATGAAGTCGTTTTCCTGAAAATTTAGAAAAGGTCGTCATAGGCGATTTTCTCAAAAACGGTGAGTTTCCCTCCGATGGTCGCGTCGAGGACGCGGCGTCCCGCGCGGGTGTATGCCTCTTTTGCCATGCGGTAGGCAATTTCGGAGGTTTCCAAATCGGGGAGTTGCCAGCGAAAGCCTTTCCCGAAATAACGCGGGTCGAAGTGGTTAGGGTCGTCGCCTTTGGAGACGACCGTCTCATTGGCTTTGCCTTTGCTTTCGAAATGATGGTCAACGCCGATGAGGATGACCTCGCTGAATCCCATGTGGTAGGCGAGTTGCAGGCAAACATAGGTGACGGTTGCTCCCTCCCAGAGACGGAAACGCGCGTCTCTGGCGAAGGTGGGCATGTCGTAGGTCGTGTAGAGAAAGGTGGGGAGGGTCTCTTTTGGGGAAGGCGGGAAGAAGCGATGCGATCTCCAGGAAAAGAAACGAGGAATCTGAAGTGCGAGGAAGTCTTCCACGCATTGTTCGATGACCAAATCGTTTACCGAGACGAGGAAGGAGGTTTCGAATCCCCAGTCCTCGAACGCGAGGTAGATTCGATTCATCCCGAAGGTGAATTCGTTTCGGAGTTTTGAAACGTCCGTGCGGCGGAGGCTGGGCCCGTTGCCGAGGATGAAGCAGCGTTCCCCTCGGTGGGTGTCTTTGAGCGCGGCGAGACGCGTGAGACTCTCCCGCCGCCAGGGATGGAGATAGGCTTCGGGGAGGTCGGGGAGGTGTCGAAACGAGGCGTACGCGCGGCGCGCCGATTCCCATACCGGCGCGGGCGCGATGTTTTTTAGAGTCTCTTTCAGGGAATCCATTGTCAAAGCAGTTCCAAAATGGTCGCGGTTCCCATGCCGTGCCCGATGCACATGGTTTGTAAGCCGAAACGTGCGCCGCGTCGTTGCATTTCGTAGAGAAGTTTGGTCATCAGCACCGCGCCGGTTGCGCCGAGCGGATGTCCGTGAGCGATAGCGCCGCCGTTGACGTTGACTTTGCTCATATCGGGGTGAAGTTCTTTTTCCCACGCGAGGACAACCGAGGCAAAGGCTTCGTTGATTTCTATCAAATCCATATCGTCGAGGGACATGTTCGCTTTCTTGAGAACGAGTTTCGTTGCGGGAATGGGACCCGTGAGCATGAGGATGGGGTCGGAGCCGACGGCGACCCGCGCGACGACTCTCGCAATGGGCGAAAGATTATATCTCCCGACGGCTGCCGGGGAGGCGAGCAGAAGCGCTGCCGCGCCATCGCTGATTTGCGAGGCGTTTCCGGCAGTGACCACGCCATCTTCTTTGAAGACGGGTTTGAGCGCGCGCATTTTCTCTCTGTCGGGAGGGCGGCGTACGCCTTGGTCGGTTTTGAACACGCTGCCATCCGGGAGCGTAACGGGGAGAATCTGCGAATCGAAGTATCCGGCTTCGATGGCGTTTCCGGCGCGGATGTGGCTTTCGTACGCGAAGTCATCCAGTTCTTCTCGGCTGAGATTCCATTTTTCCGCGATGAGTTCCGCGCTTACCCCCTGATGTGGCAGTTTGTACGGGAAATCGGGATGCCATTCGGGAGGGTAGTCTGCGCCCAAAGGCTGATGCGACATCATCTCCGTGCCGCCTGCGAGGATAAGGTCGGCGTCTCCGGTGAGAATGGCTTGCGCCGCGAAATGAACTGCCTGCTGACTGGAGCCGCACATCCGATTGAGGCTGACGCCGGGAACGTGGACGGGAAATCCCGCGTGAAGAACGCCGAGGCGCGCGAGATTTCCGCCCTGGTCGCCAATGGGGGTGACGACTCCCCAAATGGCGTCATCCAAGTTTTTGGCGTCAATACCCGCGCGGCGGACGGCTTCTTTCATCACCATCGCGGTCAATTCGACTGGGGCAATGGGGTATAGCGCGCCTTTTTGGGGTTTTCCTACGCCAACGGCAGTGCGAACCGCGCTGACGATGAAGGCTTCACTCTCGCTCATTTTTTCTCCTTCGTGTGTGATTAAAGACGATGTGATTATACCTTTTCTCTCCGTGCTATAATTTCAAAAATGCTACCGATTTTTTCAAGTTCTTTCAAAGGAGTCGCGGATGTACGACCCGAAGAGAATTTCCCGTCTCAAACAATCTTTGGAACAGTGGAAGAAGACGACGCTGAAGAAATCCATTTCCCGTTTCCCTGAGCGAAAAGAAGAATTTATTACGACCTCCTCCGAACCCATCCGGCGCTTATATACCCCTTTGGATGTGGAAGAGATGGATTACGAGCGCGATTTGGGGCTTCCGGGGGAATACCCCTTCACGCGTGGAATCCACCCGACTATGCACCGGGGACGGCTGTGGACGATGCGGATGTTTGCCGGTTTCGGCACAGCGGAGGAGACCAACGCTCGGTTTAAGTATTTGCTCAAAGAAGGGCAAACCGGGTTGTCTATCGCGTTCGACCTTCCCACCCTCATGGGCTACGACAGCGACGCGCCCGAAGCGCTTGGTGAGTTCGGCAAATGCGGCGTCGCTGTTTCGTCCCTGAAAGATATGGAAATTTTGCTCAAAGATATTCCTCTGGATAAAGTTTCCACGAGCATGACCATCAACTCCCCGGCGGCGGTCATTTGGGCGATGTATATCGCGGCGGCGGAAAAACAAGGCGTCCGCCCCGACCAATTGCGCGGCACGATTCAAAACGATATTTTGAAAGAATATATCGCCCAGAAGGAATATATCTTCCCGCCCGAACCCTCGATGCGGCTGGTGGTGGACACCATCGAATATGGGACGAACGTCGTTCCGCAATGGAACACGATTAGCATTTCCGGCTATCATATTCGGGAGGCGGGGGCGACCGCCGCGCAGGAACTCGCATTCACGCTTTCGGACGGATTCGAATATGTCCGCTGGGCGCTGAAGCGCGGACTGGATATTGATGCGTTCGCGCCGCGTTTGTCGCATTTCTTCAATTCCCACAATGATTTCTTCGAGGAAATCGCCAAATTCCGCGCTGCGCGGCGTATCTGGGCGCGCGAGATGCGTGAGACTTTCGGCGCGAAAAATCCCCGCTCGTGGTTGATGCGTTTCCACACGCAGACTGCGGGATGTTCGCTCACGGCGCAGCAACCCGAAATCAACGTGGTGCGTGTGGCAATTCAGGCGCTGGCAGGGGTGTTGGGCGGAACGCAATCGCTGCATACCAATAGCCTTGATGAAGCCCTTGCGCTTCCTTCCGAAGAGGCTGTGACGATAGCCCTGCGTACCCAACAAATTATCGCGGAAGAATCCGGCGTCGCGAACACGGTGGATCCTCTGGGAGGGTCTTTCTTCGTCGAGGCGCAGACGAATCGAATCGAGAAGCAAGCCTACGATTACTTCCGCCGAATCGAAGAATTGGGCGGTGTTCTTCCCGCGATTGAAAAAGGATTCTTCCAAAGCGAAATCTCGGATGCCGCGTATCGCTACCAGCGAGAAATTGACGAAGGGATTCGCAAGATTGTCGCGGTCAACGCGTATACCGAGGAAAAACCGCTTTCGATTCCGCTCTTGGAAATGGATCCCGAAGGATACAAGCGACAGGCGGCACGTCTGAAAGAAGTTCGCGAAACGCGGGATAAGGGACGCGTGGGGCAGACCCTCGACCGTCTCCGCATTGCCTGTCAGGGGACAGAAAACACCATGCCCTACATCCTCGACGCGGTTCGTGCGTATGCGACCCTCGGAGAGATTATCGGTGTGATGAAAGAGGTCTTTGGCGTCTACGAAGAACCGACTTGGATTTGACGAGATGCTTTTCTTCAAAAAAATCCCGATGGCAGCCCATCGGGATTTTTTTATCCTCGCGGCAAACGCGAGAGAATGGAATCGGTTGGAGGTCGTTTCTTCTTTTTCGGCGCAATATCCCCGCCTGTGCGGAGGCTTTCCATTTCCGTGCTGAGACCCATCCAGTTTTCTACGAGGAGAACCAAATTGGACGTTTTGTCTTTGAAGAAAAACGGGGAAAGGAAGAAACGCAGCAGCGCTCGCGGCAAGGGGTAGCCGTTAAGGTCAATCACGATGACCGTCTTCGGCAAAAGCGGCGCCATGACCTCCCGCATCCAGTTGGAAAGTTGCGAGGGTGGAAAAACTTCTGCCATCTTCGTGGTCGTTGTCCTTCGGAAGCGCTTGTACGAGATGTTCATGCGGAGGAACGGAGTCACCAGCCGAAGATGGGTGCGATACGGGCGGACATACGCGGCTTTTCTGGAAAGGAAGAGGAAAATAGTGAATCCAAGAGAAAGTGCGCCAAGTCCCGGAAGAAGCACCCTTCCCGTTTGGATGCCGCGATATTTCAGCGCTTGCCATAAACCGAAGAGCGCGATACTCAGCGCAAAAGTCGCGCGCCACCATCGGTTGAGCATGTATTCATAGAGCAGGAGCGGATACCGATGTCCGGCTTTTGCCATTAGAAATCCTCCTCGTTGCGATTGAGTTCCTCGCTGAGCCGCGCGAGCGCGTTTTCGAGATGTTCGCCGCGAAGGCTAAAGGTCACGTCGCCGCGTGTGCGCTCAAGGAGGCTGCGGGCGATGTCGGTTTGCCGCCGTAACCCGTTGGTGATGGCGTCCGGGTAATCCATCGTGACAAGGACGGCGTAAATATCATCCATGTAGCCGAGAAGCCGTTCTACTTCTTCGGAATAGCCGTGACGTAAAATATCGAGGATTTTTCGGCGAAGTTCGCCGACGACCTCCGCCAGTCCGTTGAGATACGTCGCGTGCGGCACATCGAGGTTTTCGAGAGAGGGGAGGGGCTGATTGTAGATTAGCGCGCAGGTGATGTGCGCCTCGACGAATTCCTTGAGCGCGCTTTGGGTGTACCCCGCGTAATATAAATCGGGATGCGCGGCGAGTTTCTCGCGTAGCGCCGCCGCGAGCGAATCTGCATTTTCGAGTTGCGCGTTCATCTCATCGGAATCGCCGCGATGCGCCGCGCGAATTGCCAGCGCACAATGGCGAATGAGTGTCCGCGTTTGCGAGAGGGCTTTATCGCGCGCGGCGCTTTGTTTTTCGAAACGCTGCCGAATCTCTTCGGCGATGATATCCAATGTGTGCATTATTTTTCTTTAGGAGGAGAGGGCGGCAAAAACGGCTTGAAGAGTTTATCCGCCAAAGAGGAATTTCGCGGCGGCATGGGAATTTCTCCGAACGCGGCTTCATACCGCGCAAGATTCTCTCCGAGTGCGCGGTGCAGCAATTTCGCACTGAGCGGCGACATCACAATCCGCGCGGCGATGCGAGTTTTCTTTTCCCCAGGGAGGAGATGCGCGAAATCCATCACGATGTCTGCCGGCGAGTGCGATATCCTCGCTAAATTGGCATAAATGGCTTGTAACTCCGCAGAAGCCTCAAGCAAAACGGAAGGGCGACCCGGTTTCTTTTCTTCGGTCATGGGCTATCCTTTCTTGCAAAAAGGGGATTTTGCGTTTTTGGCAAAATCCCCTTGAATGACGGTGCGTATCGTTTAGAAGGGAATATCGTCGTCCCCCGCGTCCATTGGCGCGGATGTGCCGGCGCCGGCAAACGACCCGCCCCCGACGCCTGGCTCGTTCCTCGTGGACAGAAAACGAACGGTTTGCGCGGTGACCTCGTAAGAGGCGCGCGGCGCTCCGTCTTGTCCCGTCCAGATTCGTGGACCGCCGGTCGCGGGGTCGGGAGTCAACCGTCCCTCGATAAGGACCTTCGACCCCTTATGCAGATATTGACTGCATGTCTCCGCGAGCCGTCCCCACGCGGAAATTCGGAACCAGGTGGTCTCTTTTACCTTTTCGCCGTTGTTCGTCGTATATTGGCGGTTCGTGGCGACGGAAAAACTGGTCACCGCCTGCCCCGATGGGGTATAGCGCATTTCGGGATCGCGTCCTAAATTGCCGACAATGATAATCGTCTGATACATGGGAAAATCTCCTTTAAGGTTGAGTGAACGCCGCATCGCGCGACGTTGCGAGGTTGCTTTATTTTACACGCAAAACGCGTGCGAATTCAACGAATTTCTGAATGGAGGATAGTTAAGCGGCGGCGTTTTCAACGATGCCCGGAAAATCATCCGGGGATTACCTCTTCGCATCCTCTATCATCAATTGCGCGGCGCGGCGTCCGATTTCCACCGCGAAATTCGTTCCTCTATCCCAGGGATAAATCTGACTCATACTCGCGAAATACAACCCTTCGACGGGCGTGCGTATTGGCGGGAGATGTTCGGAATGATGCAATTGCGGCACAGGTTGGGCATACGCCGCCTTGAAAACCCAGGCTTTGTTGACCCACTCGCGCGAAAATTTCGGATTGATTCGCCGGAAACTCGGAGCGAAACGTTCCAGCAGCGCGTCCGCATCCATATCGAAATACTCATGTCCCGATTCGAGATAATCGCCCGCGTAGACGATATGCGCCCCTCCAAAATGCTCAGGAGAAACATAATTCGTATGCTCCACCAGCGCCAAAAACGGAAACTCCTCTCCTTTTGGCAAATTGAACCAGTAATATCCCTCTTCCGAAAGCGGATGCTTCAAAGAAAGGACGAGAACGACCGCCCCCATATATTTGAGTTCCCTCAATGCTTGAACATAGGAATTTGGAAGCGAAGGACAAAGAGAAGACATCTGCGACGGCGAAAGCGTGACGAGGATTTCATCGAACACCTCCTCCCCCGCGTTACTCCTCAGGAGCAGACTCCCTTCCGCCTGATTCCGTTGTATCTGCGTGACGCGCGTCGAAAAGCGGAATTCCGCGCCCATCCCGCGTAATTTTTCCTCGAACGCGTTCGCGAAGGCTTGGAAACCTCCCTCGAACGTGCCGAGGCGCGTTGTCCGCGCGTGAATCCGTGCCCAAAACCATGACATCGGCACCTCTTTGTAGAACCTTCCGAATTTGCCGATGAGCAGCGGCTCCCACATCTCCTCGTAGACGCGTTTCCCCGCCCACTTCCGCATCCACGCGTCGGCGGTGATTTTTTCCAGCGCCCGCCAGTTTTTCGTCAACCGCAGATACACGCCGACCAGCCCGAAACGGAGTTTATCCACGCCCCAGCCCAATCCGGGGAATAACAACGCGGAAAGCGTCGAATCGAAGGGGTACCATTTTCCTCTATATTGCAGCACAGTGTACGGACGCGGAAAAAGAACCTTCTCGCGCAGCCCCAATTCCTCGATGAGGCTCATCATGTGCGTATCGCTGGCAAACCAGTGATGATAGAACTTATCCACATACCAATCCCACGACGGCTCTTTGAAACCTCCTGCCAGACCGCCGACGGATGCTTCGGCTTCGTATACCGTCACGCGATGCCCTGCGCGGAGCAAATCATATGCAGCAGCCATGCCGCTGAACCCCGCGCCGACGATTGCGATTTTCATACTCTCTCCTTTTCTTCTCGCAGCGAATCATCCCAATGGATGCCTTCGCGTGCCATGTAATACAACCCCAAAAGCGTGATAGGCAGCCACAACGCCGCGTGCAGGACGAGGGTGTAGCCCGCCGCGATTTCTTGCGGGACGCCATACGCGGACAAAACGGCAATTCCCGGCGCGTCGAACGTGCCGATATATCCCGGAGCGGAGGGAATCGTTGTCGCGAGGTTGACGATTCCATTCATCAGCATCAACGCGAAAAAGCCGACCTCGAAGGGAAACGCGTGCATCACGAACCAATATTTCCCCGTTTCGAGCAGCCAGATGACGATGGAGGTAAGAAACACCATGAGCGCGTTGAGAGGCGAGCGCAGCGAGGCGAGTCCCTCCAAGAAGCGGTGAGTCAAATCTTTCACGCGGTCTTGCCACCGCGCGGGGAGAAAATGGTCTATTCCCCATTCCGCGAGGCGGAGTGTCTTTCGAGGAAACATTGCCGCGAGGAGAAAAATTGCCAGCGCGCCAAAAAATGCCCCTGCGCCCCACACCGCCAGCGATTGGATGCTCCCCACGAAACCGGAATCCGATGTTGCCGTTTTTGCGAGTTCCGGCAAATTGACGAAAACGAATCCGAGCATCACCACGCCGTCGAAAACGCGCTCGATGACGATTGTCGCCAATGACGCGGACACGGAGATTCCCTCGCGGCGTTTGAGGACGACAGCCCTGAGCACCTCCCCAGCCCGCGCGGGGAAGATGTTGTTTCCCGCATAGCCAATCGCGACGATGGGGAACATCGTCTTGGTTGAGACGGCCTTGACCGGTTTGAGAAGGTAGTGCCACCGCCACGCGCGTACCCACACGGCGAGGAAATATACGGCAATGCCCGGAAAGAGCCATCCGTATTGCGCGCTTCGGAGCGTTGCCCAAAACGAATCCAAACGAAGCCCGCGCAGCGCGAGCCAAAGAAAAATCGCGCTTATGAGCGCGCCGAGCCAGAAATGCCATCGTTTCATGGGCGTGATTGTACCCGAATTTTCAGAGGAGGATGATTCGTGCTAGAATAAAATCATGGCGATAGCAATCGATTCTCGCGTGACCTTTCTCAAGAAATTGCATCTCTTTCACGGTTTGCCGGAAGAGACGATTCGTTCCATCGCGGAAAAGATGACCGAGGTCTCGTATCCCGAAGAGGAGAAGGTTTTCAGCGAAGGAAGCAGAGCGGATTCGTTTTTCATCGTCTATTCAGGGGCTGTGAGGGTCGAGAGAACCCGCCGAAATAAAAAGATTTTGCTTGCGAAACTGGTCTCAGGAGATTATTTTGGGGAAGAGGCAATTTTCAGCCATCGCCGCCGCTCCGCGGATGTCATCGCGGAAAAAGGGACGACCCTCCTTGCTTTGGATGCGAAAACTTTTGGCACGATTCTGCGAAAGAACCGTGCGCTTCACTCGAATATCGAGGTGGTGGTTTCCAGCCGAAAACTTGCCCGAAAGATGCGGTTTAAGTGGCTGGGCAAAGATGAGGTGGTCTATCTCATCGTGCGAAAGCATCACTTGATGCTGATTCAGACGATGATTTTGCCCTCGCTTCTTCTTCTCTTCTTCTCGCTCTTCTTCCTTGTGTTGAAGGCTTTGATGGTGGCGGGCAATGCTCAAGGACAAGCGGGAAACCCGTCTTCTTGGATACAGTCACGGCTTTTTTTGTGGTTTACCATTGCGGGGATGGTGGCTTCTGTCCTTTGGGGAATTTGGCGGGCGATAGATTGGGGAAACGATTATTACATCGTCACGAACCGCCGCGTGATTTGGCTGGAAAAGGTCATCGGCGTTTACGACAGCCGACAGGAAGCCCCGCTGAGTACGATTCTTTCCGTTGGCGTGGATACAGACCAAATGGGCCGCTTGATGGATTATGGAGATGTCATCGTCCGAACATATACGGGAAAGATCCCGCTGCGGCATATTCGTCATCCGACTCAGGCTGCTTCGATGGTGGAAGAGTATTGGCTGCGGACGAAGACGCGGATTCAGAAGAACGAAGAAATTGCCATGAAGAACGAGATTCGCAAGCGGTTGGGGCTGAAACCTCTCCCGATGGAAAAAGTGGACGACTTGGAATCAGGTGGAACGGAGAGCGAACCTGCTGCTCCCCCGGGGAAGCGGGGGCTTTTGCGGATGTGGTTTTCCCGATTGTTCAAACTTCGATTCGAACAATCCGAAACGATTACATATCGCAAGCATTGGTATGTTCTCTGGCAGCAAGTTCTCCTGCCGACGCTTTTCATCCTCGCATTGATCATTTTGATGATTATGAATGCGCGGAGCAATTCTTCCATCAAGGGCGGGGTGACCGCGACGCTTTTGGTGGCTTTGCTTCCGTTTCTTGGATGGTGGGTATATCAATATGTGGATTGGCGCAATGATATTTATCAGGTGACGGCGGACCAGATTTTGGATATCGATAAGAAGCCGCTGGGGAAAGAGGAGCGAAAGACCGCGCCGTTGGAGAATATCTTGAGTACCGAGTATGAACGTGTGGGGTTGATGGGCATTTTGTTTAATTTCGGGACGGTGTATATTCGCATCGGTTCGGTGGAATTTACGTTTCAGGATGTCTACGACCCGCCGCAGGTGCAGCAGGACATCATTCGCCGGATGACCGCGCGTATTCTCCAAAAGAAGGAGAGCGCGTTGAAGGAAGAACGTGAGCGAATGGCGGAGTGGCTGGCGACGTATCATCGCAGCGCGGCGGAATTTTATGAAGAACAGGGAAATGAGGAGAACGCCCCTCCAAATATGGAGTAAAATGGGCGAGAAAGAACAATTTTCTCCGCCGATGGGCGGGATGAGTGAGGAAAGATATGAGCGTGCGACCAGTTGTTGTCGTCCCGGATGAAATTCTGCGGCGCAAAGCGCGTCCGGTGACGAAATTCGACGACACATTACAAACCTTGATTGATGACATGATTGAAACCATGCGCGACGCCCCAGGAGTGGGGTTGGCTGCGCCGCAAGTCAATGTTTCGGAGCGGGTCATTGTCGTGGAATTCGGAGACGAAGAGGACGAGACCGTCCCGCCGAAACTTTATGTGGTGGTGAACCCCGAAATCACGCGCTTTTCCCGTGAGACGGAAATGGGCGTGGAGGGGTGTCTTTCCATCCCCGGATTGGTCGGGGAGGTGGAACGCTAC
This sequence comes from uncultured Anaerolineaceae bacterium, assembly GCA_964505165.1. GTDB lineage: Bacteria > Chloroflexota > Anaerolineae > Anaerolineales > Villigracilaceae > CAZDGZ01. The sequence continues at coordinate 62,889 of CAZDGZ010000002.1, forward strand.
CTCTCGGTGACGGTGAAAGGACAAAACCGACGCGGACATCCGATTCGCATCAAAGCCAAAGGATGGCTGGCACGAATCTTCCAGCATGAGATTGACCATGTGAACGGGATTCTCTATACCGACCGCGCGGTAAAGGTCTGGAAACCGGAAGAACCCGTAGAAGATTTGGTGTAATTGCTCCGTGTATCTGACTCGCCTTTCGCTGACGCATTTTCGTAATTTCGCCCGCCTGGATATGGAAATTCCCCGGCGGGTGATTTTGCTTGCGGGAAATAACGCACAGGGGAAGACGAGTTTTTTGGAGGCGGTTTATTTCCTCGCGGCGATGACTTCTTTCCAGACGTATAGCGACCGGCAATTGGTCAATTTCCTCGCCGCGCGCGAATCTCTGGCGGTAGGGCGGATTGTCGCGGAGTTCCGTCGAGGAGAGAAGACTCATCGAATCGAAATCCGCCTGATTTTGGATTCATCCAACGGAAACGGGAAACGGCTTCGGAAGGAGATTTTCCTCGACGGCGTCCGACGAAAGGCGGTGGACGCGGTAGGGCTTTTCAACGCGTCTCTTTTCGTGCCGCAAATGTCGCAAATCATCGAGGGAAGCCCCGATGAACGGCGGCGCTATTTGAACATGACCCTCTCTCAAGTTGTCCCCGCGTATGTCCGAGCGTTGACGGACTATACCCGTGCCCTCTCTCAACGCAACGCGTTGTTGAAGCAACTGAACGAGCGCGGCGGAGACCCGGGGCAACTTTCGTATTGGGACGATTTTCTCGCGGAGAAGGGCGCGCTGCTCATTTTTTCGCGCATTCGAGGCGTGCGGGAACTGGAGCGCATCGCCGCGAAGATTCATGATACTTTGACGCGCGGCGCCGAGGTGCTTCGTCTCTCTTATCAGCCTTCGTATGCTCCCGAAGATGAGTCCGCTCCGACGGAGGTCATCCGCGCAGGATTTAAGAAGCGGTTGGAATCTCTTCGGGCGATGGAGATTTCTCGCGGGGTGACGACGGTTGGCCCTCACCGCGACGAATTGCGTTTCCTTTCCAACGGTGTGGATTTGGGAAATTACGGCTCTCGCGGACAAATTCGCACCGCGTTGCTTTCGCTCAAACTCGCGGAAGTGGATTGGATGAAAGAGAAGACGGGAGAATATCCCGTAATTTTGCTGGATGAAATCATGGCGGAACTAGACCCGCAGCGCCGAGAAGATATGCTCTCTTATGTGAAAAAGAGCGAGCAGGTTTTTCTCACGACGACGGATGCGGAGTTTTTCCCGGAAACCTTTGTTTCGGATGCCGCCGTGTGGCGGGTCGAGGGAGGACAAATCCTCCCAGAGGATACGTTTTGATTTCTTGAAAAGGAGTATGGCATGCCCGTAAAAAAATTTTCCGATGTGCCTCCGGTCGAGGTGGAAGCCGCTGTAAAAACGACCATTCAGGTTTTGATTTCCCCGGAGGAAGCGCCGAATTTTGCCATGCGTCGTTTCGTGATGCAGCCCGGCGGGAGTATGCCGCGTCATACCAACGAGGTCGAGCATGAGCAACTTGTCCTGAACGGACGCGCCCGAATCGGTATTGGCGACGAGGTGTACGAAGTGCAGAAAGACGATGTGGTCTTTATTCCCGCAGGTATTCCCCACTGGTACGAGACGATAGGGGACGAACCCTTCGAATTTTTGTGCATGGTCCCCAACAAACCGGATACCATCACGATTTTGGATTAAGGCGTATTGGTGGGCCAGGGGGTGTAAGTGGGTCCCTGAGTGGGAGGAGGGGGAGGCGTAAACGTCGGAAATGCCAACGTCGGAGTCGCCTCGATGCTTGTCGCGGCAGGAGATACCCACGCGGAAGGCGTGGGAGAGGGGGTTTTCGTCGCGTCTTTCATGTTGACGGAGCGGATGAACGCGTTGAGCGAGATGGACAGCGCAAGTGTGAGCAGCGCGAAGAACATGACCGCGCCGCCAATTCCCCAATACCACCATTTTCGCGAAGAAGCGTTGCGAGGTCTTGTGGCTTCGGGCGGGACGGACATTAGGACAACGGTGATGTTATCGTGTCCGCCGCGTTCGTTGGCTAAATCTATGAGGGCTTTTGCCGCCGCGTCCAAATTTCGCGCGAGGCGTACTTGCTCTAGAATCTCGTCATCCCAAACGAGGTCGGTCAGCCCGTCGCTGCAAAGAAGAAGGATATCGCCGCCTTTGAGTTCAAGCCCCTGATGTTTTTCCGCGCGGGAGTTGGAGTCGGCGGGGTCGAGACGAAGCCGGAAATCCGGTTCCGGGATTACTTGCGAGCCGAGATATCGTCGAATGACGTGGACGTTGGGGTGTTCGCGAGCCTGTGCAGGGGTGAGAATCCCTTTTTCGATGGCTTCTTGCACCCAGGTATGGTCTGTGCTGAGTTGTCGGATGGTTGCGCCACGAAGGAGGTAAATGCGCGAATCTCCGACGGTTGCGGTGTAAAGTTTTTTCTCGATAATCCATGCACAGGCGCAGGTAGACCCCATTCCTTGTTTCCCCTCATCGGAGGCGGCTTTCGCGACGATTTCCTGACTTGCGGTCTGAATCGCTTTTTTCAGGGTGTCAAGGGGATGGCTGCCATCGCTTTGCGCGACGTTTTCCGTGATGTAATCTACGGCCATTTCCGCGGCGACTTCCCCCGCGCGGTGTCCGCCGATTCCGTCTGCAACGATGGCGAAGACGGCGCGTGCGCCTTCAGGCTTTTCGAGAAGATACGAAGTCACCGCGTACCTGTCTTCGTTGTTCTTCCCCTTCATTCCGGGATGAGATAATGCCGCGACAAGGAGATGGGCGCGCTTGGTCGGAATCATGAGGGCTTCCCCTCGTTCTGGATGACCGGCTGAGGGTCCGGTGCGGAGGTTGGGGAGACGAAACGAAACGTTTTCTGCCCGAAATCAATTCTATCGCCGTGTGAGAGGGGACGTCCTTCGACGCCGACGGGTTCGAAGTTGAGCCATGTACCGGCGATGGATCCCGCGTCCATGAGGAGGTACCGCCCGTCCTCGCTTCGCCGGATTTTCGCGTGGAGCGGCGAAATCGAAGGGTCGTCGAGGATGTAAGAGGCGCGTACGGGATCCGTCCCGATGGAAATTTCGGCTTCGGAGAGGGAAATCGGGCTGCCTTTTCGGGGCGTGCCATCCCGATTCATCGGTTCGAGATGCGCGGCGGCGATTCCTTTTCGGAGGGCAACGCGTTTCTTCGCGGTTCGGGAGGCGCGCGCGACGGGCTGCGTGGCGGGGTCTCGGTCGCGTTCTTTTTGTTTTCGTTTTTCTCGCAGCATCGAGAGAATCGGTCTCCCGCCGAGTAAAAGTGTTCCGATGAGGAGAATCCCTGCCGCGAGGATGACGCCGAGGGTGATTTTCGCGCTGTTCCGCGCGAGAAAGGCGCGTATGCCTGTCGGCGGCGAAACGACGGTGATGGTCACGGGGACGCCGAGGCTGGTTTTGCTCAAGCCCAAAATATCTTCCGCTTCGACCTGAAGGGAATGGTCGCCGCTCGATGTGTAGGTGTGCAAATCCCAGGTGAAGACGTCGAAGGGAGGAGAGGTATTCTCCGCGACTTTTTCCCCGTCTACATAGAGCGCGGTGCGGACGAGGTCGCGCGGGTGCCCGTCTGGAAATTCGACAATCATTTCGAGGGATTGGGCGAAGGGGAGCAGGTTTTCTGCGTTGTACGGGTCATCGGGGGGAGGCTGCCGCGTCACCTGTAAGGGAGGGGAAAGGAGCATCGGGTTGGGCGGTTCGACCTCGATGTCGAAGGATGATTCCTCCGAGACGAATGTCGTGCCGTTGTATTCTCCCTGAATGGCAAGTGTATGCGTGCCGGAGGACGACGCGGCGGAGCGGTATTCCAGGATATATCCATGCCGCAGAGGAGAGAAGTCGGTTTCGAGGTCGGGGAATGGCTCTTCTTCGGAAAACGCGAAGAAATTCCCGCCGGTTTGTGTGGCGAGAGCGCGGAGCGCGTTCGCGCTTTCGTGGTTGAAATAGGTCGGGGAATCAATCAGCCATACGCTGACTTGGACGCCGTTTTGTACCGCGCGTTCCGTTTGGGTTGCGAGGGTATCGAGCGCGGCGCGGTCGGGGAGATGCGAGGTGATGAAGAGTACCGCGCATTTCGTCCCTTCTTGCGGGCGCGGGTCGGAAGCGAGGTCGAGGGCAAAGGCGAGGGATTGTATGTTCGGGATGGCGGTTTGGAAATCGGGGTGATACCCCGCGAGACTCTGCACCCATTCCTCTTTGCCTTGATGAGAGACGAGCGTGCCTACCGTCGAGACGAGACTCATATCGTCCGCGTTGTCGGCGGGGAGGGTGTTTGCCCAATTTTGGAGCGCCTCGGAGACTTTTTCGTAGCGGCTGACGCCGAGTTTGTCGCGTACTGCCATCGGCGCGGAGGGGTTGATGGAGACGATGAGTTGGAGTGGAGGCGTGTTCTCTTGCAGATTCGCGGCGGGGAGGGCGTTGCCGTCCTCGATGAGGGTGAGATTTTCCGCAGCCATAGCGGAAAGAAAATTGCCCTGCGCGTCGTATACGTCGAAGAGCACGCGGACGAGGGGGAATTTTTCGGTGTGGATGATTCGAATCGCGGCGCGCGGCGCGGCATCTTCCGCTTTCACGGAAAATGCTTTTCCTCCGAATGTGAGGAGGAAAAATATCAGCAGCAGGCGGCTATATCGTTTCATCAGCCGATTCGACGCGTTCGGGGGTTTCCGTGAGGGAGAGGTAGGTCAATGTCCATGCGGATTGGACGTAGGAGAGGATGAGTCCGCCTGCTCCCAAGAGAATGGGGAGGTAGATGAGTGTGCATGAGATGCCGATGATGAAAGAGGTCACTAACCCGGAAGAAATATGCCCTCCGAACGCGGAGGCAAATGCAGCGGGTACGATAAGCGCGAGGATGATGCCGACGAGGGGCAAGGCGATAATTATTCCGGCAATGACGCGGATAGCGCCGAGGATAACCGCCATGAGTAGAATTTCCAGAAAAGACGGGCGGAAAACCTCCCACCCGCGCCTGAACGCGTCGCGAATCTCCAAATCTTCAAGGACGAGGGCATTCAACGCGATGTTCATGAAAAGACGAACTGCGAGTGCGAGGAGCGAAAGAACGAGAATCCCCACGCTGGCGAGGATTGCCCATAGGGCTACCATCCCTCCTTGAATTTGTCGGGGATGGAAGAGCATGGGGAGCAGGAGAATCAGAAAGCCGATGATGAAGAAAATCCCTATTACGAAAAACGGGACGGTGGAAATCAGCCATGCGCCAAGATACCGCCAGAAATAAGGCGTGCCTCCGCTCCACAATTCCCCGAAGGAAAGACGCTCTGCGCCTTCTTTTGCTTTTTTCGTTCCGAGGATGATTCCCAAATTTCCGGTTGTGCCCAGATAGAGGCGAAGGAGTATAACCAAGATGAAAAAGAGAAGCAAGCCGCCCCAAAAGAGAGGATGAATGAAAATCGTTTGGATGTGGTGAAGCGTCCGCATCACTTGGGGGGGGATGGACTGGAGATTTTCGGTATGATTCCAGGATGAGGAGTTGCTGTTATACGAGATTCCGTGGCGGTTAGAGGTACAGCCCGCGAGAATGCCGAAAATCCAGAGGATTTTATGTTTCCAGATGATATTCCAGGCGTTTTGTAGAATTTCTTGATATTTCATGCCTACTCCCATTCAATTGTCGCGGGGGGTTTGCTAGTCATATCATACACTACGCGATTGATTCCGTCTACTTCGTTGACGATTCGGCTGGAAACTTTCGCCAGCAGGTCATGGGGAAGCCGCGCCCATTCCGCCGTCATGAAATCCTCGGTGACGACCGCGCGGAGTACGACCGTTTCTTGATAGGTGCGTTTATCTCCCATCACGCCCACGGAGCGGATGGGGAGGAGAACCGCGAAGGCTTGCGAAGTCTCCGCGCCTTTGCCGAGCATGCCGGCTTTTGCGAGGGATTCGATGAAGATGGCATCCGCCGCGCGGAGCCGCTCGATTCGTTCGGGAGTGACTTCTCCCAAACAGCGGACGGTCAATCCCGGACCCGGAAACGGCTGCCGCCAAACGAGTGTTTCCGGCAACCCAAGCGACTCCCCTACCGCGCGTACCTCGTCTTTGAAGAGGTAGCGAAGCGGCTCGACGAGGGAAAAATCCATGTTTTCCGGCAGCCCGCCGACGTTGTGATGGCTCTTGATGCGCGCGGCTTTCGAGCGGTCGGGGGCGGAGGATTCGACGACATCGGGATAAATCGTTCCCTGAACGAGGAAACGCGGCATGCCGAGTTTTTTTGCCTCGCGCTCGAAGATGCGGATGAATTTTTCGCCGACGATTCGGCGCTTTTTTTCAGGGTCGGTAATTCCGCGCAGCGCGTGGAAAAACTCCTCCGCCGCATGGACGACGACGAGTTCCGCTCCGAGGGTCTCACGGAACGTTTGCGCGACTTGCGCGGGTTCCCCTTTTCGCAGCAATCCGGTATCTACGAACACGGCGACGAGATTTTCTCCGACCGCGCGGTGGACGAGTGCAGCGGCGACGGTGGAATCCACCCCTCCGCTGACGGCGGCGAGGACGCGTTCCTCCCCGACCTGTGCGCGAATTTGGGCGATGCTGCGCTCGATGATGGATTCGGGCGTCCAGTCTGCGGAGACGCGGCAAACCTCGAGGGCGAATCGCCGCAGAATCTCCGCGCCTTTTTCCGTGTGGTTGACTTCGGGGTGAAACTGCAATCCGTAGTACCCGCGTGAAGAATCCCCCATCGCGGCAATTGGACTGTTGTCTGAGCGGGCGAGCGCCTCGAATCCATCGGGGAGTTTCGTGATCCTGTCCCCGTGAGACATGAGAGCGGCGAACGCGGCATTTGGCAGCAGAGGGGTTTCTTTGAGGACGCGGACCTCCGAGACGCCGTATTCGCGTTCTGCAGAGGGATCCACGCGTCCGCCCAGCGCATGAGTCAGCGCCTGCATCCCGTAGCAAATTCCGAGGATGGGGCGTCCCGATTCGAGGACATACGAGGGGATTTGGGGCGCGTCCGGTGCGTAGACCGACGCGGGCCCTCCAGACAAGATGAATCCGCGCGGGTTCATCGCGAGGACGCTTTCTTTCGGCGCGTCCCAGGGGAAGAGTTCGCAGTAGATATGCGCCTCGCGCACGCGCCGCGCGATGAGTTGGGCATATTGCGAACCGAAGTCGAGAATGGCGAGGCCGCCTTTGGAATCAGGATTCATCGCAGAAAATGATTTTTTCTTCGTCCATTGAAGCGATGCACGCGAGAGACACGACGGGAAGCCCCAGCGCTTCGAGGGCAGCGCGTCCGCCTTCGAAATTCTTTTCTATCAGCGCGCCTACGCCGATGACTTTCGCCCCCGCGATTTCTGCGAGGCGAATCAAGCCCAAAATCGTCGCGCCGCTGGCGAGAAAGTCGTCAATGATGAGAACGCGCTCGCCGTCTTTGAGAAACTCCGGCGAAACGATGAGTTCCGTCATCCGTCCTTTGGTGTGGGAGGGCGCGAGGGTGAGAAATACTTGGTCGGGCATGGTAATGGGCTTGTGTTTCCGCGCGTAGACGACGGGCAAGCCCATGTGTTTGGCGGTCATCAATGCGGGGGCGATGCCGGAAATTTCTGCGGTGAGAATTTTCGTCGCGCCGATGTCAGCGAAATGGCGGGCGAAGGCTTTTCCGCATTCGTCCATGAGCGCGGGGTCTACTTGGTGATTGACGAAACCGTCCACTTTGAGAATGCCGCCGGTGAGTACCTTTCCCTCCTGGCGGATTTTTTCTTTCAACGCATCCATTACGCCTCCGTTAAGAAAAGAGATTTTCTCTTATTGTAGCCGAGGGCGGAGTTTATTTGTTCTCTTCTCGAAGTGCGGCGAGTACCGATTCGTGCAAGATGCCGTTTGTCGCGACGACGCCTCGGTTTTTTGTGAGCATTCTGCCGGTGGAAAAGTCCAGCGGCGCGCCGAAAATATCGGTTACGCGCCCGCCCGCTTCTTCTACGAGGATTGAGCCTGCGGCTTGATCCCAGATTTTTTCTCGGTAATTCGGCTGTTTGGGCGAAAGAAGTCTCAGAAGGATTTCTCCGCCGCCGCAGGCGAGGACGGCGTATTTCGCTTGGCTGTCCATGCGAACCGGCGCTGCTTTGATGCCGAGACGCGCGGCAATCGCTTCGATTTCGCTCGCGTTGGTGTGTCCTGATTCGAAAGAGCGGAGGAGACGCGCGTTCGAAGGCGAATCCTGCGGAGAGACGCGCACGCGAGACCACGCATCGGGGGAAAAATCGGCGAGCGTGTTCCGCCATGTCCCTTCGCCGCGCGCCGCGAGGAGGAGAGAGCCTGTTCCGGTTTTGTCCGGGGTAATGCCTTCGCGCAGATTCGGGCAGCCGAGCGCGCCGATGTTCACCTTTCCCGATTCCACGAGCGCAAGCGCAACCGCATATTGATCGCCGCGTAAAAAGCCTTTCGTCCCGTCTATGGGGTCGAGAGTCCAGAATTTTTCGGCGGGAGCGGCGGCGCCGAGGTCTATCCACGCGCAGACCTTCTCCGCGTCCGCGTCGGGGAATATCGTTCGCACATACGAGACGACTTCTTCGAGGAGCGGCGCGTTTTCGGGCGTTTGAAGTTCGGCGGAGGATTCCTCCGCAACGAGGGGGATGTCGGGCAGATGTTCCGAGAGGAGGCGCGCGACGACGGCTTGCGCGGCGAAATCCGCAACCGTAACGGGGGATTTGTCGCCTTTTGTCAGCGCGGAGATTTCGATTTCTCTTTGTACGCGTTGGACCAGTAGAGAGGCTTCGCGCACAGCATGGATGGCAAAGTCTATTTCAGAGGTTTGTATCAGCATGAGGAGCCTTCTATGATTGGAGAATTCCGGCGAGATCGTAGGGCATGGCATCGGTAATTTTTACCGGAACGATGTCGCCGACGTTCGCTTTTCCGTAGATGAAAATCAACCCGTCTATTTCCGGCGCGTCTCGGTAAGAGCGGCCGATAGACACCTCCTCGGAGACTCCTTCGATGAGGACTTCGAGGGTCTTGCCGACATAGGAACGGTTGATTTCCAGAGAAATATCTTGTTGCAGAGTCATCAGGCGTTCATAGCGGGATTCTTTTTCCTCGGCGGGGACGGTATCGCCGAACGCGGCGCTTGCCGTGCCTTCTTCATAGGAGAATTGGAACGCGCCGACTCGGTCGAACCGCATTTCTTCGAGGAAGTCCAGCAGGGTTTGAAATTCTTCTTCGCTTTCTTCTGGATACCCGACAATGAAGGTCGTGCGGATTGCAAGGTTGGGGATGCGCTCGCGTATCTTCGCAATCGTTTCCCGCACCCAGGGTAAATTGGCAGGGCGGCGCATGCGCCGCAGCGTCGCGGGGTGCGCGTGCTGGAGCGGCATATCCAAATACGGCAATATCTGCGGATTCGATGCCATGATTTCGATGAGCGCGTCGGTTACATAGCCCGGAAACGCGTACATGACGCGTATCCAAGGGATATTCGGCGCGGCGGCAGAAATTGCCTCGAGGAGGCGCGGCAACCCGTCTTTTTCTCCGAGGTCGTGTCCGTAATCGGTGGTGTCTTGCGCGATGAGAATGAGTTCTTGAATGCCCATATCTTGCAGGCGGCGCGCGTCATCCAAAATCTTTTCCATCGGGCGGCTGACGAGTGTCCCTTTGATTTGGGGAATGGCGCAAAACGCGCAGGGACGGCGGCAGCCATCTGCGATTTTGAGATATGCGCTCCCGCCGAAGAGGCTGGCGCGCAGAGTGCCTTTTTCATCTGTGCCGACTGTCGGCGTTTCGGGGAGATGATAGAGCGGCGCGGGGACGTGTTCTTCTCGCAACGCGCGAATCACCTTCGGAATATCCATCCAGCGCCGCGTGCCGAGGATGCCGTCTACTTCCGGCACTTGCGCGGAAACCGCCTCGCCGTATCGTTGAGTCAGACAGCCGGCGGCGATGAGAATTTGCCCCTCCCGTTTTTGCGCGGCAAGGTCTTGTAACGCGGTGATGGATTCCTCCCGCGCGGGTGCGATGAAGCCGCAGGTGTTGACGATGAGCACGTCGGCATCCGCCGCGTTTTCGACCGCGCGGTACCCCTCGCGGAAAAGGAGTTGCGCCATCGAATCCGAATCGACGGTATTCTTCGCGCACCCTAAAGAGAGAAGATAAAATCGTTTTTCCATGAAGTTACGGATTTTCTACCGTCGGCGTTGCGGTGGCGGTTGGCGTGAAAGTCATCGTCGGCGTGGGGGAGCGTTTCGGCGTCGCGGTGGGGGTCGGCGTCGGCGTGACAGTGGGAGTCAAGATTCCGGTTGTTCCGAAGAGTTTATCGGTTACCTCGCCGAAGTTCCCCAGCAGCCCTAAATCGCGTTGATTGTAGGTGACTCGGAGTGCTGCCGCGTTCCCCGTGAGAATTTCAATCTTCGTTTCGGCGTCGAAGGTATACGCG
>CAZDGZ010000003.1:0-47940 GCA_964505165.1 uncultured Anaerolineaceae bacterium
CGCCCCCTCCGACCTCCTGCCCCCCGCCGGAAGGCTGGATTCCGTACACCATCCAGCCCGGCGACACGCTGGAATCCATCGCGGGGCAGTTTTCTTCCTCCCCCCAAGCCCTCGCACAGGCAAATTGTCTCGTCTACGAAACCCTCCTTCCGGGGACGATTCTCTACATCCCGCCTTTTCCTACCCAAACTCCCATCCCCTGCGGACCTCCCGCCGGCTGGATTCCGTACACCATCCAGCCTGGCGACAACCTCTTCCGCATCGGGCTAGCCTACCGTGTGAGCGTCTCGCAATTACAACAAGCCAACTGTCTCGGGACCTCCATTAACATCTACGCGGGGCAAATCCTCTACGTCCCCAACGTGCCAACCAGCACACCGCGATACACCGCTACGCCCACCGCGAGTCTCACCCCGACACCAACGCGTACCTTCACCCCCAGCCCGCCCACCGATACGCCCACTGCAACGCCATTCCTTCCGCCGACATATACGCCCACCTCCTCGGCAACGCCAACCTCGACGGCGACTTCGACCGCGACAGCAACCGCCACATCCACGCCGACTGCCACCTCCACGCCTACGCCGACCGCGACCGCATCCTATACGCCTACCCCCACACCCACCGCGACGCCCTGACCGCGTATGCTCTCCCGTCGAACACTCCTGTTTTCCCTCTTTCTCTTTTTCTTCCTCGCCGCTTGTCAAAGCGTCTCCCTCGCTCCGAGTGCCGCGCCGCTTTCGCCCGCGCCATCGCCCCAGCCCACGCCCTCGCCTTTTCGCCCGGATCCCTCGCGGCAAGTCCCTGCGACGCCCCAGCCGACGAGCGAAATCCCGCCGACGCCCACCTACACCGCGACGCCTTCTCCTTCGCCGACCTGTACTCCCTCGCCAACGATGACCCGGCGCGCAACAGACCCCGCGCCCCCCGCGACGCTCCCTCCGCCGAATATCACCGCCACGCCGAATTTCTGGGGCAACGTATGGGAAGATTATCCGCCGCCGGTCGTCTATCCCGTCTCCACGCGCATCCCCTTTCCAGTCGGGATGCTCTCCCAGCCTGCCGGGCAAATCAACATCCTCCTTCTCGGCTCTGACCAGCGTCCCGACACCATCGGATTTCGTACGGATACCATCATCCTCGTTACCTTGAATCCCACACTCCACACCGTCACCATGACCTCGATTCCGCGTGATTTATATGTCTACATCCCCGGCTGGACAATGCAGCGAATCAACACGGCGATGGCGTATGGCGGATTCCACACCTTAGGGATGACTCTCGCCTACAACCTCGGCGTATACCCAGACCATTACATCATGGTGAACTTTTCCAATTTCGTCTCCATCGTAGACAGCCTCGACGGCATTGACGTTCATGTAGCGCAAAATTTTTCTGACAACCGCTCCGGCTATGGATGGTACACCGTCAAAGAAGGCATCGTCCACATGGATGGAGAAACCGCGCTCTGGTACGTCCGCTCCCGATATAGCAGCAGCGATATAGACCGCCTTCGCCGCGCGCAAGAGGTCATTCAAGCCATTGCCGACAAACTCCTCCAATTCGATGTCATCACTCGCGCGCCCGAACTCTACAACATCTACAAAGACAGCGTTTCCACCGACATCACACTCACCGAACTTGTGCGCCTTACAATTGCTCTTGCGCCGCTCGTCAAAGAATACGACATTCGACGGTACGCCATCGGCTACGGTCCCGTATACGATTGGACCGACCCTTATACCGGGGCGATGCTCCTTCTCCCGCACCGCACGCTTGTGATGAGAATCATGCGCGAGGCGCTCAACGTCCCCTGAATTTGACAGCCCCCTCCGAATACGCTAAACTATACGAAATCCTTTTGTTCAGGAGAATGCCATGACCGATTCCGCGTCTACGCGCCTGACCGCACAAACCACGCTTCTCCCCGCAATTCAAGCGTGGGAAATGTACCTCCGCGACCAAGGACGCTCCCCCAATACCATCAAAGCCTTTCTTTCCGATATTCGCATCCTCGCGGAATACCTTCCTCCCGATTATGTACTCGGAGCAATCACGAAAAGCGATTTAGACCATTATTTCGAATGGATGGAAAAAGAACGCGGCGTGCCATGCAGCCCCAAAACCCTCGCGCGGCGGATTACCTCCACCAAAGCCTTCTTCCGATGGCTACATCAATACGGCGTCCTCATCGTTGACCCCGCCGAAAAAGTCTTGAGCCGCTCCGTCCAAAGCCCGCTTCCTGTCGTCTTGACGGAGGAAGAACGCGATGCCGCGCTCGAAGCCGCCTCGAAGCGCCGTACCGCGCCCAAACCGGACGCGCGTCCCTATCTCTTGCTTTCTCTTCTTCTTTCTACCGGAATCAAGAAAAGCGAATGCCTAGGCATTCATCTCAGCCACATCGAAACCGAAGCCCCCGGCGCGCCTTTCGTTTTCATCCGCTATGCCAGCCCGGCAAATCGCTACAAAGAGCGGAAAATCCCTCTGACGGAAGATTGGATGAAAGCCTATCGAGAATATCTGGCGCAATACCGTCCCAAAGACAAACTCTTCCCTTGGTCCGCGCGGCGGCTGGAATATCTTCTCGAAGAAATCGGGGAAGAAGCCGGTTTATCTAAACATCTCTCCTTCGATATGTGCCGCTGGACCTGCGCGCTGAACGATTATCAAGCGGGCGTCGAACCCGATAAAATCCGTCAGAAATTGGGCATTTCCAAAATTCAATGGCGCGAAATCAGGCTAAAACTTCGCAAGCTCAACGGCGAAACGCTCGACAAAGAAAACAACGAGACCTCATGAAAAAATCCCCTTTCGACACATCCATCGCGCGGTGGCTCATTCCCATCGCGGGAGTCGTCGTCCTCGCGGGATGGTTGTACTTCGCGCCGCCTGGAATCCTCGGCAAAGCGGATGCCGTCGGCTACGCGGTCTGCCATCGAATCAGCGAACGCTCCTTCCATATTGGAGGGCGGCAACTGCCGCTCTGTGCGCGCTGTACCGGCACATTCACCGCCGCGTTCGTGGGACTGGTCTTCCAGTTCTTCGTCAGCCGCAAAAAAGCAGGGATGCCTCCGCTGAAAATTACCCTTCCGCTTCTCCTCTTCGCTGCCGCCTGGTTCGTGGACGGGAGCAATTCTTACCTTTACCTCATCAAAACCGTTCACCCCGGCGCATTCCCGCAGATTCCAAATCTCTACATCCCCAACAATACACTTCGCCTGCTCACCGGCAGCGGCATGGGATTGGGAATGTCCGCCGCGTTGTACCCTGCTTTCAATCAAAGCGTTTGGCGTAATTTGGATATGCGTCCCGCGCTCGGCTCGTGGAAAGAATTCCTTCTCCTGCTCGGAATCATGTCCATCATTGACGCAGCGATTCTCACTGAAAGCCCTCTCGTCCTATACCCTATCGCCTACATCGGACCGATTGGCGTCCTCATGTTGTTGACGCTCATCTATACCGTCTTCTGGGTCATGCTCACGCGGCAAGAAAACGCCTTCGAGACATGGCGCGGCTTATGGCTTCCGCTCACCGCCGGATTTACCTTCGCGATGCTGATGATTTTAGGAATCGACGTCCTCCGCTTCTCCGCAACCGGCACATGGAGTGGCTTCACGATTGGATAACCTCCACGTTACAAGGAGTTTTTCATGGAAACACTCACCGGATTATTTTCCGCATTTGGACTTTCTGCCAGTGCAGGGCTGAACGCGTACATCCCTCTCCTCGCCATTGCACTGGTCGCGCGCTTCACCGATTGGATTGAACTCTCCCCTCCCTGGGATATGCTTTCCAACCCCTGGATTATCGGGCTGATTGCGGTTCTCGCGCTCATCGAATTCTTCGCGGACAAAGCCCCTGTCATCAATCACATCAACGACATCATCCAAACCTTCGTGCGTCCCATCGCGGGAGCCATTGCATTCGCTGCAAGCGCGAAAGTAATCACCGATGTTCACCCGCTGCTTTCGCTTGCGATGGGACTCCTCGTCGCCGGCAGTGTTCATGTTGCGAAAGCGGGCGCATTGCGTCCCGCCGTCACCGCGACGACAGGAGGCGCGGCAAACGCCCCCGTCAGCCTTGCCGAAGATATCTTCGCAGCATTTCTCTCCATGTTGGCATTACTCATTCCCATAATTATTGGTATCATTATGGTAATCGCCGTTGCGACAATCATTTGGCTGCTTTGGCGACGAGCCAATCGGCTTCAGCAAACCCCATAACTTTTTCTCTACCTCTGGAGGTGTTCTTATGACCGTACAAGAATCTTACGAAGCCCCTATTGCAAATCCTGAAATTCAGGAACTCAGTTATCCACTCTACGAAAGCCGAACTTGGATAAAAGTGTGGGCGTATCTTTCCATCGTCGGCGGCGCATTACAAGCCATCACTCTGGTCGGAATCATCTTCGCATGGCTTCCCATCTGGATGGGCATACTTCTTCTCAAAGTTGTCAAAGCCGTCGAAACCGCGCAGGCAACCGGAGATAAATTCGCCTTCCTCGAATCGCAAACCGCGCTCAAAACCTTCTTCACCATCATGGGCATTATCACCGTCATCGGCATTATCGCTGCGTTGATTCCGCTCTGCATCGTCATCATCGCCCTCATCACGGGCGGGGGCAACTTCCTCGACGAAGGCATCTCCTCCGCGCTTCGCTTTCTCTCCCTCTTGGGATAACTCTCTTCTCCCCCAAAGCACAAACGGGACGCGCCGCGGCGCGTCCCGCTCTCGTTTAAAGACATTGTATCGCTTCCGGCGGAATGCACACGGAAACGATCTCTCCCCGCGCGGGCGCGTGCGGAAGATATACATACACCCCGTTTTCCAGAATCACGCGGAAATCCCGCTGACGAAAGACCACATCCGCCACGCGGCTGCGGATGAGGAGCGCGCATCCCTGTTTTCGAGAGAGGGATGCCCCTTCGGGGCGAATCAGCAGCGAAACGGATTCCCGCGGACATGCGATATCCACAACCCCGGCAGCGGTTTCGACCTTGCCCGACGCGTTGATTCTCCCCTTCAACGTCGTGCCAAGCCCCAAAAATTCCGCCGCCCACGCCGAAACGGGACGCGCGTACACCTCCGAGGGCGCGCCGTCCTGAATCACGCGTCCATCGCGGAGGAGAATCAGCCTATCCGCAAGCGCAAACGCCTCCTCCTGATCATGCGTAACGTAAATCGCAGGCGCCTGCGCCTCGTGCAAAATTTCGCGCAATTCACTCAAAAGCGTCTCTCGCAATGCCCTGTCCAGCGCGCCCAACGGCTCATCGAACATCAACAAACGCGGACGCGGCGCAAGCGCGCGCGCCAATGCCACACGCTGCTGCTCGCCTCCCGAAAGGTCGGTTACACGGCGAGATTCGAAGCCTCGAAGACGCACCCGCTCCAACGTTTCCCGCGCAAGCGCGGAAGATTCCGCGCGGGAATAGCCCTGCATCCTCAGCCCGAAAGCAACATTCTCCAGCACATTCAAATGAGGGAAGAGCGCGTAATCTTGAAATACCAACCCAAACCGGCGCAGATGCGCGGGCATCGAGGAGATATCCTCCTTGTCCCAGAGAATGCGTCCGGAATCCGCGCGTTCCAGCCCCGCGATGATGTGGAGTAACGTAGATTTCCCGCTCCCCGAAGGACCGAGTAAACACACCGTTTCCGCCGCGTTCACGCGAAACGAAACGCCTTGCAGCGCCGCCGCGCCTTCATATGATTTGAAAATCTCGATGACATCCAGCATAAGGCTAAAACCCTTCCGTTCCTGAAATACGAGTTCGCTCGATGAGTACAATTCCCGCCAGCGTCAGCAGCATGAGCAGCGTCGCCATCGCCATCGCCTGCCCGTAATTCAGCGCGCCGGGGAGGGAGAGGAAACGATAAATCGCGGTCGGAAGCGTGGGGTATTCGGGACGAGCGAGGAGGGAGGTCGCGCCGAACTCTCCCAGCGAAATCGTAAATGCGAAACTCGCCGCCGCGAGAATCCCCCGCGAGAGAATGGGGAAATCTATCCTCCGCCACACCTGCCAAGGAGACGCGCCCAGCGTCGCCGCCGCGTCGCGGTACGACTGCGGAATTGCAGAAAATGCAGGCTGCAAACTTCGGATGACGAAGGGCAATGCCACCATCGTATGCGCCGCCGGAACAATCCATCGCGAGGCAAGCCACTTCATCGGCGGATGATTGAACGCAACGATGAATCCCAGCCCCAGCATCACCGCCGACGCGCCCAACGGAAGCATCACCAACGGGTCGAGAATCTTGTCTATGCGGCGGGGATGCGCCAGAAGCGACGCGACGGGAAATCCAAGCGCGAGAGAAAAAATCGCCGTCAACCCTGCATACGTCAATGAATTCACCGCCGCCTGCACTGGCGGCACATAAAACCGCGAATCGCGTTCGTTGACGAAAAGCGCCGCATAATATCGCCCGGTCAGGGCTATTTGCGGTTCGCCGCGAGAAAAATCCGTCCGCACAACGGAACGAATCGGCAGCGCAGCGAGAGGAAAGATAAACAACGCGAAAAGAAAAGACACCATTCCGGCGAGGAATACGCGTTCCGAGAAAGACCTTGCGCGCCGCACCCGCCGCGCGCTTTGCGGACGAATCTGTACCGACGCCCGCGCAGACATTCGGCTATACCACGCGGAAAATCCAAGCGTGAAGAAAATTTGTATCACCGCGAGAAGCGCGGCAACCGGAAGGTTAAGATAGTGCATCGCCTGAACGTAAATTTCCACCTCCAGCGTCGCAAAGGAAGGACCGCCCAAGAGCAAAACCACGCCGAAACTCGTGAAGTCGAAAAGGAACACGAGCAGCGACGCCGCGAAAATCGCCGGACGCAGCAGCGGCAGAGTCACCCGCAAAAACACCTCGGTTCGCGAAGCCCCCAACAGCCGCGCGGAATCCTCCAAACGAACATCGAGGTGACTCCACGCGTACCCCACAACGCGGAGTACGATGACCGTATTGTAGAAAACATGCGCGAGGAGAATCGCCCCCAACGTATGCAAAAACGGGATTGGCGGCGATTCCAAATGCAATCCTCGCATCAATGCCAAATTGACCCATCCATTCGGACCCAGAAGCGCGTTGAACGCCGCCGCGACCGCCACCGTCGGCAGCATGAACGGAACCGCGACGAGCGCGCGCAGCACCGTCTTGCCGCGAAAGGCATATTTGGCAAAAAGATACGCCGCCGGCAGCCCAATCATCAAAGTTAGCAGCGTAGAAAGCCCCGCCTGATACAGCGTAAACCCCAACGTCTTCGCGGCAAGACGAAGCGAACTCGCGGTACAAGCCTCCGCGCGAAAACTCAAGGCGAAAATCCGCGTGAGGGGATAGAAGAAGAAAATCCCCAAAAAGCCCAGAGCGGGCAGCCAAAGCAGCGCGCGGCGATTCACTTCAAAACGGTCTCAGTCCAACCCTGAATCCACTTTTCGCGATTCTCGGCAATCTCCTCAGGAGAGAGCCGCGCCGGGGAATCGGGAATCTGCGCGTAGCGGACGAATGCTTCCGGCAATGCAGCGTTCGGGTTCACAGGGAAAACGAACATCTGAAGGGGCATATCCTCTTGAAATGCCGGGCTTAGCAGAAAATCCAAGAATTTCTCCGCCAACGCGCGGTTCGGCGTTCCCTTCAAAATCCCTGCGAATTCGATTTGACGGAAGCACATATCGGGCGCGGTCAGCGACGCCGTCGGCGCGTCCTCCAGCGGCGTCTCCGAAAAAATCACTTCCGCCGGAGGGCTGGAGCCATACGAAACGACCATCGGCTGCGCCCCATGTCCCGAAGACGCGCTGAAATTCGTATAATACGCCGTCTCCCAGCCATCCGCCACGACGACGCCGTTTTCCCTCAACTGCTGCCAAAACGCGAGATACCCCTCCTCGCCGAAATGCGCCACCGTCGCCAGCAAAAACGCCAGCCCGGGAGAAGAGGTCGCCGGATTTTCCACCACGAGAAGCCCCGCATATTCCGGCTTCGTCAAATCCTCGAAAGAAGAGGGAATCGCCAAATCGTGGTCGGCGAAATACGTTTTGTCATAATTGATGCACACATCGCCATAATCCACCGGCAACGCGCGGTTCTGAGAATCCAGTTGAAACTCCTGCGGAATATCCTTCAGCAAAGGAGAATCATACGGCTCGAACAAATCCGCCTCCAGTGCGCGAGAAAGGAAGGTATTATCCACGCCGAAGAAAACATCTGCAAGCGGCGCATCCTTCGACAGAACGGCTTTGTTCAACGCCTCGCCCGCGTCGCCGCTTGCGAGAAAACGCACCTCTACGCCATACTCCTTCTCGAACGCGGCAATCACCTCCTCGCTCACAGCAAAGGAATCATGAGTCATCACGCGGAGAATCGTCGGCTCCGCGCTCTTCGGAGCGCACGCGGCAAGTAAAAATGCCGCCGCGAGAACGAAAAGAAAAAGTTTTTTCATCGAAGCACCTCCTCTAAAACATCCTACGATGAACACAGAACAGCATCCCTGCCTTTAATCGGACGGAGGCACGCGTCCCCGTCATCTCGTTGCTGACTCCACGCGTCTGATGTGGATACAAAGTTTCCCCGCGAAGGACCCAGCGAAGATTCTCGGTAAAGACCCCCTCCGCCGCGACGCCCCAGGGAATCAGAGAAACGACCTCCCCGCTTCGCCCCTGGATTTCCGCGTGATCCCGCACGAAAAACGCCTCCTCCACCCCGTCATCCGCGCGGAGGTCGAGTGCGGCAAACGCATCGTTTCCCAGCAATGCGAGATTTGCGAGAGTTTGGTCCAGCCGTCCCCCCGACGCGCCGAGAACGCGGACCTCGCGCGCCCCCTTTTTCAACGCGAAAAAAAGCGCCAATTCCAAATCGGTTTCATCTTTATCGCGGGGAAAAACCTGAAAATTCGTTCCGCCGCGCTCCAGAGCAGCGCGGGTCTCCTCATCCATCGAATCCATATCCCCCAACACGACCTCCGGCATCACCCCCAGACGCAAAGCAAGACGAGCGCCGCCATCCGCCGCGAGAAAAATATCATCGGGACGAAGCAGCGCGCGTGCCGCCGTCAGGCTCGGCAGAACGCCGTTCACGAAAATCACCGCACGAGACATAAAAAACACCCTCCGCCGAAGGGGGGATGTCGAGGAACGAGACGTATCTTCCCTCCGCCGGCATGATCCGGATCAGGTCTTGCGGGTCGAGCGTCATACGCTCCTCTCAGCCCGTAACACGGACTCCCCGTTGTGCAATTTTTAAGGTGGGCGCAAAGGGACTCGAACCCCTGACCTCTTCGGTGTAAACGAAGCGCTCTAACCAACTGAGCTATGCGCCCGTGCGGAAGGTATTATACCGCGTTTCTATCCCCTCCGCGCGCCCCTCTCCCTATTGCCTGCGATATCTCCTCCCTTTCCACACAAGCGCGACAACCCACACACCGTAGAGGAGACAAACCACCTCCCACCAAAGCGACAATGCTCCCTGCGAAAGAAGAATCCACGTCCCAAAGAAAAGGGAGAGCGCGGCAAGAATGGCTAATTTCACGAGATGGTGAAATTCCAGTTTTTCGAGATTTTCTTGCGGCGCGTGAAAAGGGAGGGCGGGCGTATAAAAAGTCAAATCCCATGCGATGAACGCGCTCGTCACGCCCGCGAGCGCCCATGCCGGAGAAATCCCCTCCCACACTCCCCACGCCGCCGCGAGAAGCGCCACGCCAAGCCCGATGGAGGAACTCGGCAGATAACGCATGCGGAGCATCCCTTCCCACAGCAGCGCCGCGAGGAGGAGATATTTCGCCACGCGGAAATCTCCCATCTCCCAATATCCCGCCGCAAGCGCGGCATAGCCGGCAAAAAGCGCAAAGACGCGGAGAATTTTTTGCATCTACTTGGAGACGAGGATTGTCCGCGCGGGCGCGCCTTCCGCGCCGATGAGTTTCAGCGGCAGACAGTAGATATCGTATTCGCCCTGAGGGACGCGGCTCAAATCACACCCCTCGATGATGACGATTCCCGCTTCGAGGAGGATGCGATGAGTCGGCACACCGTCATCGAAAGGCGCAACCGAGAGATAATCCACCCCGACCAGACGAATATCATGCGCGACCAGCCACGCCGCCCCGTCCGCGGTAATGGCGACGAAATCACGATGAAATTCCTTGTCGCCGCGTTGCCACCATCTCGAATTCCGCGTCCGCAGCAAAAGCCGGGACACACCTTCCGGTATCGAGGCGCGGGAAAGAGAATCCGCTGTAATGAGCGAAACATCATCCGGTATCCGCAGCACATACGCGGGACCAACCAGAACCTCCAACGAGAGGGTTTCGACGGTGCGCCCATCGTTGAGAAAATGATGCGGCGCATCCACATGAGTTCCGCTATGCACACCCGCTTCGATACGAGAGACATTCGCATCCGCCCCCGCATCCATCGAAAGGGTCTGCACAAGACGGATTTTGTCATCTCCGGGCCACACCGGAAGGTCAGAGGAAAGAGGGAGAGAAATATCGTAAATAGTCATATACACTCCAAAATCAAGGCATCGGCGTCGGTTCGAAAAGAGTCGTTCCCCATCCGCTCGCCTGAAAAATAAATCGGAGAAAATCTTCTCGTTCTTCGGGAGTCATCGGTTCGGGGCGCGCGTAATCCTGAAGCATCGCGGTCAGCAACTCCGTACCGAGATACCTCCCGTCGTAGAAAACATGGCGGTCAATGAATTCCCGGCGCGTCCCCTCGACGGGGACATCCATCTGGTCGAAAAAGAGATTTCCCAACCCATAATGAATGAACGCGCCGTTATAAAACTCCATGCTTTGAGCAAAATGCGCCTGACTGCCGCTCACAATCACCGCGCCCGCATCCGCCATTTGACGGAAATCACGCACCTGCCAAGGGCGCGGCGGCGCGGTGTAGTACTCGAAATACTGAAAGGTCACAATGGGCAAATACCCCTCCGCGCGCAGGTCTCGGAGGGTTTCCGTCATTTTCTCGTAATCGCAAGGGGCTGCGCCGGGCCAATCCTCCTCCTGCGCCCACGCGAAATCGGGACCCGCAGGATTGCATCCGAGAAACGCAAAGCGGTTGCCGTGATTTTCCAGAAACGCGGGTTTTTGCGCGTCTTCCAGATTTTCCCCGCCGCCATAATACGGGAGTCCCCTATCTCGGTACATTTGCAATGTGTAGCGAGTCGCGTCGGGGCCTCTATCTTCGAAATGATTGCCGGTGAGTTCCACAATATCCGTTCCGACATAATCTAACAACTCGATATATTTCGGGTCGCTGCAAAATTGCAAACTCAGTTGATTCGGATTAGGAGGCGGACAATACGGGTCGAAAGGGATTTCATTGCTAATATGCGTAATATCCGCGTCTCGAAGCCAATCCACAATATCCTGCGCGGGGTAATTTACGCCGTATTTCTCCATGCGATACGCGGTCGCGCGCACCAGCGCGGTGACGCCGGTCATCACGAGTACCGTCAATTTTTCCGGGTCTCGATTGGTCGAGGGAAGAGAAATTTCGCCTTCGGGAAGGTCTCCCAAAAAGGCAAAGGAAAGCGAAAGGGGATACGCTTCGAGAGAAAAATCCTTCCGAAGCGGAGAATTGCCGTCAATTGTGAGGACCTTCCAGCGAGGTTCGATATCCTCGAAAGGAAGAATCCCCCAGGAGGGGAAAGACTCCCAGGCGACATCGAGCATCGTCTCGGAGGGCAGCGTTCGTACCGCGCCGTCAGCCGGTTCGCCCCAAAGAGCCGTCATCGCCGCCCGCGTAGACTCGCTCATCAAAAGCGGGGAATCCTCGAAGGGAGCGGGACGAATCCCCTTCGTCCACGCGCGGCGCAGTTCCTCCTCCGTCACCCCGTCGAGAATCGTAGGGAAGGGCGCAACCAACGCGTAAATCCATTCCGTCTCCCCCGCGTATTCCTCCGCCGCGGGGAGAAATCGCAAAGACGCGGATTCCTCGAAATCGGCGGGGGGAATTCCAGCGGATTCGAGCACTTCCCTCAACGCAGAAGGCACAGCAGGAGAAATCCAGATTGTGGGAGAGGAGGATTGTGTGGGAAATGAAGAGGTCGGGTTTGCAAACATCGGCACGGCAAGAGGCGTGAGAGTTGGCAAAACCGAAGGAGGTGCTTCCGCCGAACGAGTGCAGGAGGTCAGAAAAAGCATCGCCGCGGGCAGACACACAGAGAGACGACGAGGGCAATACATACCGCCTCCTTTTCGCTAGGTCGTTATTCTTGTTGAGGTTTCTTCTCTTCCGAGGCGGAAGGCGCAAGACGTACCCCCGGCTCCGGTGTGCCGCAATAAGGACAAACATTCCACGAAAGTTCCATCAGACGTCCACATTCGCGGCATTTCTTTTTAAGTTTGGTATGGCAATTGGGGCAGAGTATCCATTCAGGATCCACCCGACGTTCGCAGCCGGGACAAAGTTGCTGGTCTTCAACAGCAGCAAGGAGCGCCTCTTCTTCCAGCGTTCGCTGATATTCTTCTTCCAGCGTGCGAGGCGGACGCAGTACAAGATAGACGAGGACTCCCGGCAAGTTCAGCAGCCCGACCAACAACGTGGACAGAGTCTGCGTGAGAGGGTCGGTAGAGCGGCTGCGAATATCCCGATAGGTCCAGATAACAAGGCTCACCCAAAGCGCGGCGAAAAATGCCGCTCCAAAGCCCGTAAAGATGAGAACGATATTATTGAGACTACTTGCATCGAAATTCATAGGCACTCCTCATTCAGGTATATTGTAACCCGAATTATGAAGAAAAGCCGAAGACTTCATTTTTCCACAGGGAAAATTGCCACATTTCGGAGACTTCCGAATTTTACGGAGTCTGGAAGCGAAAATGCCAATACATGCCCTCTTCGCCATCTGTCCACGAGGTCGAATGAATGCCGATAACCTCGTAAAACGTGCGCCCCGGTTTCAGCGAAAGAGGCATCCCCTTCATATCCGTCAGGAGAAGCGGCTGGTCGGTTCTGATTCGCCGCCAAATCGCCTGAATGCCCACGCCGTCCCTGAACAAATACGCGTTCCCCGCGTTGAGCAAATCAATGTGATAAACCTCGTCCTCCTCATCGTACTTGTTGGCGAAGGTATAGGGGACGAAGAGAACGACGATATTATCCGCGTTCACCTGCTGCATCGTCACAGCATCCACGAGGGGAGCATAAGATTCGGGTTTGCCCCCGCGGGTATCGTCGGTCTCCTGATAGCGAAGATAGGTATCGCGGAATGCGTCATATTCCCAGTAATGATAATCGTCCACAGAATAGAAGGTGTAAATTCGCTTCACGGAAGGATACAGCGTCGGCGCGAGGGTCGAAAAATATCCGCTTTCGATGTCTTGTCGGCTGTTGTCTTTTCCATGTTCCGCGAGGTAGGTTTGGAATTTACGCGTGTTGAAAAAATAATTGTTGTAACTGTCCTGAAGATTAGGTCCCGAGTAAATCGCGCCGACCGCATTCCCGGGAACAATGAGAAAATCCTTCAAATCGCTTCCTTTGAGATACGAATAGACGCGAGGGTCGGCATATTTGAAGACGAGATACGCGTGATACATCCGCGCGACGTGGGCATCGAAATACCGTCCAGAGCGAACGGGACCGACCGCGTCGCTATCGTTTCCATAAAATATCGCGATAAAACGAGAAAGCCCTGCCTCGATGTAATACTCGAAAACCACATCCGCAAGAGTCAATCCCGATTGAGGGCGAACATAACGCGGGAAATTCGTGACCTTAATCGCCATCGGGCGGCGATTGAGCAAATCGGGGCTGGCGGGAGGCTCCCCCGTCAGCGGGTTATACCCTTCCGGCAGCGAAAAAGGCGTGATGACCGAAAGTGTCGGGAAGACCTGCGGCGTTTCGTAAGGGTTTACGCCTCCCTCATATTGAGGCTGCGAGGAGGGATGATGCGAGGAATGCCAGGACTCCGTAAACGGAAGCACTGTCGAGGGGCGAAACGGAGTCGGCGTCGGGCGAGAAACATCCTTCCCGAATGCGGAAGAAGGGGAAGGCGAGGAGGGAAAAAACAGCGATGCCGCGCCTCCAACGAGAACGAAAAAGGTCAACGCGCCGAAAAGAATCTGCCATATTGGAAATTTTTTCTCTCGCATAGGCGTAATGATAACACTGCCCAA
This sequence comes from uncultured Anaerolineaceae bacterium, assembly GCA_964505165.1. Lineage (GTDB taxonomy): Bacteria > Chloroflexota > Anaerolineae > Anaerolineales > Villigracilaceae > CAZDGZ01. Next base: position 14,120 of record CAZDGZ010000003.1, read on the forward strand.
GCCAAACCTGATAAAATAAACAGGCGTTTTCCACGAGTTGACTATGATACTTTTCCTCCCCTCCATCTTTCTCCTTCTCGCCGCAGCAGGGCTGTTCACCTCCTCCCTGAAAAGATTCTTTCCGGAATCTTCTTTTGTGGATTTCCGCAAAATTTCGGCGAAGGTGCATTCCCTCGCGCTCACACCTGAATTTCAAACAAGATGGTTCGCCGCGTTTGCAGGCGCTTCGGCGGCATGGGGAAGTATTCTCTTATGGCAGTCAACACTGCCGTTTTTCTTCACCTTTTCACTCGGAGAACGAATTTCCCTCTTCCTGCACCCGCTGACCTTCCTCGTGGATTCGATATCCTGGGTATACGCGTTGTCTCTCGCGACGTTGGCGCTGGGTACGACCCTGACCGCCCTTGCTAGCGACTCGTTTTTCGATGACACCGCTTGCGGCGGCATCCTGCTCATCGTTGCATTAGGGATCTTCGCCACCCTTGCCGGAAACCCTATCACCCTCGCGTTGTTTTGGGCGGCGCTCGATTTAGTCGAACTCATCGCAAGGCTACACGCTGTCCATACGCCGGAACTGCGAGAACGAGCAATCGTCGCGTTCTTCATGCGCGTCTTGGGAATGAGTATTCTCCTGTGGGCGGGGATTATCGGCATCGCGAAGGGCGGAGACATCACCTTCACCGACGCCCCCGCGCGGATGCAGATATGGATGCTGCTCGCCGCAGGAATCCGTCTGGGGACGCTGCCGCCTCATCTCCCCTTTCCGCACGATTCCGAATTGAAACGTGAATACGGCGTGATACTTCAACTGGTCTCTGCCGCGTCGAGTTTGGTACTTTTCGCGAGAGCCTCACGCGGCGGAATAGACATGCCATACGCGATTCTTCTCTTTCTTTTGGGCGCGGTGTCGGCATTCTACGGAGGATGGAGGTGGCTTCGCGCCCGAAACCTGGAAGAGGCGCGCCCATACTGGATTTTGGGCATGGGAGCGCTTTCTCTGATTACCGCGTTATTTCAAAACCCGGAAGGAAGCGCGGCGTGGGGCGTATTTCTCCTTTTGAGCGGCGGGATGCTGTTCTTGACATCGCTGGACCATAAATGGCTCAAGCGCCTCTCGGTGTTGACTCTTGCAAGCGGTGCAGCATTGCCATTCACTTTGACCGCGACAGGCTGGGAGGGAAATCATGAATCAATTGGTATCTTTTGGGTTTTGTTGCTGATACCGCACATTTTCCTTCTGGCAGGATACGTCCGCTACGCGGCGAGGTCCTCTTTTTCGCCATTTACAGCAAAACGGAAAAGCGCACAACTCACCTACATCTTAGGGATACTCCTTTTCCCTTTGACGCTGTTCACGCTGGGTATATGGGGCTGGAGCGGCGCGAAGAACATCGGAATATGGCAAGCCCCCATCGCGACTCTTCTTTTGGGCGTCCTCTTCTGGCAGCGTAGAATCCGCCTTCTGACGCGGCTGCGCGGGATTCAGATAACGCGGCAGATTCGTTGGGGAGGGCTGGAGAGGATGGTGTGGGGACTCTATTATTTTTTGCGGAAACTCAGCGAAACGGTATCCGCTGTCCTTGAGAGCGACGGCGGAATCCTTTGGACGCTGGTTTTCCTGATTCTTTTCATCTCGCTGGCTGTGGGAGGCGCAGGCAAATGAGTTCCTTCCTCTCTTGGGCATCCGTAGGCTTGCTCCTCGCGACATCGGTGGGGCTTCTTTTGACGCGCGATTGGCGATGGGCATTGGGGTTGCTCGCCGCGCAATATGTGGGCGTGTTCTGGTTTGTACATTTGCATTGGCCCCTTGCAATGGCAGCGACGAAATTGGTGACAGGATGGATGGCGACAACCGCGCTAGGGATAAGTTACGCGGGGATTCAACATTCTCACGAATTGGCACATGAACCCACGCTGCCGGAAGGACGGCTTTTTCGAGGGTTGACCGCGTCGGCAATTTTGCTGGCGGCGCTTCCTGCCGCGCCGCGCGTTCCCTCTTTGCTGCCCATGCTAGGGCTTCCCGAATCAGCCGGAGGGTTGATTCTGATGAGTATGGGATTGCTGCACCTCGGCATGACAGCACGCCCCTTACGCGTAATCGTTGGGCTTCTGACCGTCCTCGCCGGTTTCGAGATTTTCTACGCGGCAGTGGAAGGCGCGTCGCTCGTCGCGGCGTTGATGGCGTTCATCAATCTTGGGCTGGCATTGGTCGGTTCGTATCTCCTGCTCGCGTCAAAGGGAGAAGACCTCCTATGAACGCACCGGTTCTTTGGATTATCCTTCCGCTGGGGTTGGCAGCGGTGGCTCTTTTGTTCCGCACGGAGCGAAATACCGCGCTCTTCGGCGGGAGCGCCGCGCTCTTATTTTGCGCGCTCGCGTTTTTCATGCCGGTAGACACCCCAATTACGGTCGGGAGTCACGCGTTCAAAATCTCCTCTTCGCTGCAAGTTTTCGGGAGGACGCTCCGCATCCTCCGCGTGGACGAACCGATGCTCGCGTTGTTTTACGGGCTGGCATCTCTGTGGTTCTTCGGAGCAGGCTCGGTCCGCGCTGCAAAACACATCGTCCCGCTGGGGATGGCAATCATGGCATTGCTCATCGCGTCGCTGGCAGTAGAACCTTTCTTGTACGCGGCATTGCTCATCGAAATCGCCGTTTTGCTCGCGGTCGCGCTTCTCTCCCCGTTAGGGAAAACGCCCCAACGCGGCGTCATACGCTTTCTGATTTTTCAAACGCTAGGGATGCCATTCATCCTCTTGGCGGGATGGCTTCTCGCCGGTGTGGAAGCAAGCCCCGGAAATTTGACTCTCGTGCTGCAATCCACTCTTCTCCTGGGGCTTGGATTCGCGTTCTTGCTGGCAGTATTTCCGCTTTATACCTGGATTCCAATGGTTGCGGAGGAGTCCTCCCCCTACGCGGTCGGATTCCTGCTGTGGGTCTTTCCAACGGCGATTTTGCTCTTCGGCGTCCACTTTCTCGATAGATACACATGGCTGAGAGAATCCGCTCAAACCCTCTCGACATTACGAAGCGCGGGATTGCTCATGGTAACAACGGGAGGCATTTGGGCAGCCTTTCAACGGCATTTAGGAAGAATCATGGGATACGCCGCCATCACTGGAATCGGCGCGGCGCTCCTCGCTCTGAGTCAGCCGCAGCCTCTCGGCTTGGAAATTTTCTTCTGGCTCATCGTGCCCCGCGCGTTGGCGTTGATGGTTTGGGCGCTCTCGCTGGAAATTCTGACAAAAGCCGCGCCAGATTTGCGCTTCCGCTCGTTGAAAGGCGCGATACAACGCTATCCTATCGCATCCGGCGGCGCGGTGCTGGCGCATCTTTCCATCGCGGGCTTTCCTCTTCTCGCGGGATTCCCCGCGTATATGTCCCTCTGGGAAAGTCTGGCAAAAGGGTCTCTGATGAACGCGTTCTGGTTTGGGACGGGGATCTTTGGATTGACAATAGGACTCTTCCGAACAATGGCGACGCTGGTCATGGCACCGGAGAATTCGACCGCCGAATCTCTCGAAACGCTTTCGCAGCGCGTTTTCATCACCGCAGGCGTTTCTTTCCTCGTTATTTTCGGCATCTTCCCTCAATGGCTCGCGCCTATTCTGGAAAATCTCGCCGCGATGTTCGAGCATCTCGTATCGTGAAAGAGCCGTGCTATAATCCTCGCGCGCCGCGCCACGCGGCAATCTGATTGGCGGAGGTTCCAATGGAATTTGAGCAAATCGTCAAACAACTGGAATGGCTGGATACCGAACGACGGAAAAGCAAAGAAGCGATAGCGGTTCTGGAAGAGCGTCTCGCCGCGATGGACAGCACCGTAGACGCGTTGTCCGCACAGATTCGGGCATCCGAACAGCATGTTTCCGAACTTTCCTCCCTCCCCGCGAAAATAGAGCAGTTGGACTCCTCCCTTCCCAGACTTCGGGAGGACTTTACCGGCGAAATCGAACGCCTGGAAAAAGACGCGGAACGCCGAAGCGCCACCATGCAGAAACGCCACGAAGAGGATTTAGAAAGCCTCCGCAAAGCCTTCGCCGATTTGAGAAAAGAAACCAGCGTCAAAGAACTCAAAAGCAAAATTTCCACTTTATCCACCGAAAATATACGCTTGCGCCAAGAGATAAAAGACCTCGCCGCGAAAGTCGAAGAGGCAACTCAAGCAGCCGAAGAAACGCGCCAAGCCCTCCGCGTCTCGGAAGAAGCCCGTCGCCAGGATCTGAAACGGTTGAGCAGCGCGCAAGGAGAAGTCGCCGCCCTTCGAAAGCGAATGGAAGAGCAGCGAGAAAAAATCGAATTGAACGCGCATACCCTTCGAACCTTTGACACACAAATTCGAGAAATCACCTCCGCCGAAGCAGAGCGAAAAAAAGAACAAGCCGCGTTTTTCGAGAAACTCTCTCTCGCCGAGTTGGAACGCGAGCGAGTCTGGAAATCGTGGACAGAGAATTACCAGAATTTACGCGAACAATCGAAAGAAATCGAATCCCATCTCCAAGCCCTCTCCGAAGCAACCCGCGCTGCCAAGAAAGCCGAAGAAACCTTCGCCGAAATCACCCAACGCTTGGAACGCAGAGTAAACGAAATAACGGAAATCCAGCGGCTGGGAGAAGAACGCCTCCGCCAAGAATGGGTCGCATTCAAAGCCGACGACCAAAAACGCTGGACGGGCTATACCCTCTCTCAAGAAGAGGTCCTGCGCGATATTCACAAAACGCTCGAACAAGTCAACGAACATCTCACCTTGCTGGATGATTCCCTCCAAACGCTTCAAGACCAACTTCAACAAACCGTAGAAATCAGCGAGGATAGAATGCAATCGTTGATGAACTGGGCGCACGAGTGGCTGACGGGATACGAACGCGTGATGGGACAATCTCCCAAGACAACCTGACTCGCGGCGCAGCGAATTTCCCCTACCCATGCCGAAACGGATTCTTCTCGCGCTCATCGTCGCCATTGCAGCCGCAGGCGGATACTTTCTCTATCATCATCTCCACGAAGGCGCATCCCAGCGAACGATGCGCGTTCTCGCGTATCTTCGAGACCCGGAATCCCACGCGGACTGGGAAATCCGCGCGAAAACGCGCTGCGGCAATGCTCCCTTCCTCATGCCTACAAGCGGATTCATCGGGTATTTATGGGATGATTCCTTCAAAGTAGGGCACCGGCATCAGGGAATTGACATCTTTGCAGGAACTCCTGCCGGAGTGACCCCCGTCTACGCCGCATACGACGCGTACCTCACGCGCCTTTCCAATTGGAAATCCGCCGTCATTCTCCGCGTACCAAGCGACCCGCTTCACCCCTCGCGGCAAATCTGGCTATATTACGCGCACATGGCATCGCCGACAGGAGACTCCTACATCCAGCCGGAATTCCCTCCGGGGAGCAAGGAGATTTTCGTCCCCGCCGGAACATTACTTGGCTATCAAGGAAATTACTCCGGCGACCCGCTTCGTCCCGTCGGCGTACATCTGCACTTTTCCATCGTCCGAGACAAAAACGGAACATTCCTCAACGAACTCGACATCCACAACACCCTCGACCCCTCGCCCTACTTCGGCATCGAACTCAATGCCCATCACAATCACGGCGAGATTCCCACCTGCAAAGAAACGGAGACAACCCCATGACCCTCGAAGGGAAAATCGCGTTGATTACCGGCGCGGCGCATGGAAGCGGACGCGCCCTCGCCCTCGCGTTAGCGGCACGCGGCGCACGCGTCGCAGTCAACGACATCACACCGATTCACGCGGACCCTCTCGTCGAAGAAATTCTCGCACACGGCGGCGAAGCCCGCGCCTATATTCAAGACATCTCGAAAAAGATGCCCGCGCAAACCCTCATCAACCGCGTCACCGACGACTATGGACGCATAGACATCCTCATCAACCACGCGGCAGTCGAACCCAAAAAAGCAATTCTCGACATAGATGAATGGGATTGGCTGCGGACCCTCACCGTCAACCTGACCGGCGCATTTCTGATGACCCAATCGGTCGGGCGCGTGATGAGAGAACAAGGCAGCGGACTCATCCTCAACCTGATTCCGTTATATGGGCATCGTCAAGCGGACGAAAAAGCCGCCTACGCCGCCAGCATGATGGGACTCGTCGAATTCACCCGCCACGCCGCGCGGGAACTCTCGACGTATGGACTTCGCGTCTACGCGGTATCCTCTGGAATTCCACGCGAAGCAGACGCCCGTTTCGACGCGACCATTCCCGACCTCGCGCTTCGCCTCTGCGAAGGAGAAGCGGCCGAGGGAGTCATCCTAAACGCGGAATAAAAAAACAGGAGCGTTCTGCACGCAAAAACGCTCCTGCACCCTGCACGAGGGAGGACAAACTACGCTTCCGGCGTATACCGCAATCGCAATTGACGCGCCGCGCGCACCTCGTCCACACGCCCAAACGGCGTATTCACGGGGGCGTCGTGCAAAAGGTCGGGATTTTCACGCGCCTCCTCTGCGATTTGCCTCATCGCCTCCGCGAAGGCATCGAGAGTTTGTTTGTTTTCCGTTTCGGTCGGTTCAATCATCAAGGCTTCTGAGACAATGAGCGGGAAATAATTCGTCGGCGGATGGAATCCGTAATCCATCAAGCGCTTCGCGATATCCAGCGCGTGGATTCCCGGAGCATCGTCAAATTTCCCCTCCGCGACGAACTCGTGCATACAAATCCGGTCGTAGGGAATTTCGTACACATCCCGCAGCAAAACCCGAAGATAATTCGCGTTGAGTACGGCATGTTCCGACACTTCGCGCACCCCTTCCGCCCCCTGCATGAGGAGATAGGCAAACGCGCGAACGATGATGCCAAAATGCCCATGAAAGGATTTGACTCGTCCGACCGTTTTCGGCGGCGTCACAAAGCCATAAAGCGGAGGGAGCGCCTCGACCGGTTCCGCGTCGCCATCCAAGCCAAGATAGAAGGAGGAATCATGCCCCTCGTCCACAATCTCGACAACCGGCGCGGGGAGAAAATCGGCGAGTTCCGCCGTCACGCCAACAGGACCTGAGCCCGGGCCTCCGCCGCCGTGCGGCGTGGAAAAGGTTTTGTGCAAATTGAAATGCATCACATCGAAGCCGAGATCCGCCATTTTGGCAATTCCCATCAACGCGTTGAGATTCGCGCCGTCTCCATACATCAGCCCGCCCGCTTCGTGAACCAGCCGGGTAATTTCTTCGATATGCTCATCGAAAAGCCCCAGCGTATTGGGATTGGTGAGCATCATGCCGATAATCGTATCGTCACATGCGGCGCGGAGCGCGTCCATATCCACATTGCCGCGTGCATCGGAGGGGATTTCCACCACCTCCAAACCGCTCATCGCGGAGGAGGCAGGGTTCGTCCCGTGTGCAGAATCGGGGATGAGCATTTTGTACCGCTTCGTATCCCCTCTATTCGCGTGATACGCGCGCATGATGAGGACGCCCGTGAGTTCTCCATGTGCGCCCGCCGCCGGCTGCAAAGAAACCGCGTCGAACCCGCTGATTTCTTTGAGAAATTCCTGCATCTGGTACATCAGCACCAAGGCTCCTTGTACCGTCTCGATGGGCTGCAAAGGGTGGATTGCCGTAAATCCGGGAAGACGCGCGGCATCTTCGTTGATTTTGGGATTGTATTTCATCGTACACGACCCCAAAGGATAAAAGCCGCCATCCACGCTGTAGTTGTAATGGGAAAGGTGTAAAAAGTGCCGAATCACGTCCGCTTCGGAAAGTTCGGGGAGAGGGATATCCTGCCGAAGCATGGATTCAGGCAGCGGCGCGCGCGGCACGTCGGGGTCAGGAAAAGAAACGCCTACGCGTCCCGGAGAAGAAAGTTCATAGAGAAGAGGTTCAGTCATGGCGCGCCTCCGAAAGGACATCCACTAAGGCATCAATTTCTTCGCGGGAATTCATCTCCGTCACCGCGACGAGGAGGTGATTCTGAAGTTCGGGGTAATCCTGCCCCAAATCGTAGCCGCCGAGGATGCCATGCTCCAAGAGATGCGCGAGGATATCGTCGAGCGGCTCCGGGGTTTTGACAACGAATTCGTTGAAGAAGGGCGTATCGAATTTAAGCGAAAAGCCCGGTATCGCCGCGATTTTTTCCGCCGCGTAGTGGGCTTTGTGGTAGCAAAGTTCCGCGACTTGGCGAAGTCCGCGCTTCCCCAGCAAACTGAGATACACGGCTGCCGCGAGCGCCATCAATCCCTGATTAGAGCAGATATTGGAGGTCGCATGTTCGCGCTTGATGTGCTGCTCGCGAGCGGTAAGGGTCATCACATACGCCCGTTGTCCGCGCGTATCCACGCTTTCGCCGACGATGCGTCCTGCCATCTTGTGGACGAGTTTCTTCCGCGTGGTGAAATATCCCAGATAGGGTCCCCCAAACGAAAGCGGGATTCCAAGCGGCTGTCCTTCGCCCATGACGATATCCGCATCCATATCGCCGGGAGGGGTGAGCAGCCCCAAAGCGATGGGATTCGCGGCGACGGCAACAAGCGCCCCTTTTTCGTGCGCGGCACGAATAAGCGCGGAAAGGTCGTAAATGCGCCCGAAGAAATCGGGGTATTGGACGATGACGAGCGCGACTTCTTCGGAGAGAAGGGGGATGAGCGCGTCGGGAGCGGAATCGAGGGGAAGGTCTTCGCCCAGAAAACGCGTATCCGCATATTGGAGATAGGTCCGCGCCGTCTGGCGATATTGCGGATTCAGCGCGGGTGAAAGGAGCACGGTTTTTCGTTTGCCTCGAAATTTGGCTTGCGCCATCACGATGGCTTCGGCAACGGCTGTCGCGCCGTCGTAATGCGATGCGTTGCTCACCTCCATCCCCGTCAAATCGCAAATCATGGATTGGTATTCGAAAATCGCCTGAAGCGTGCCTTGCGAGATTTCGGGTTGGTAAGGCGTATACGCGGTGTAGAACTCGCCGCGCCGCAGAATATGGTCTACGGCAGCGGGGACATAATGGTTATACGCGCCTGCTCCGAGGAAGGAGATGAGGTCGTGAAGGGTTTCGTTTCCGGCAGCGATTTCCCGCATTTCGGAAGCGGTTTCCATTTCGCTGAGCGCGGAGGGGAGGTTCAATTCGGGGAAACGGTACGCGGCTGGGACATCTTGGAAGAGGTCTTCGAGATTTTCGACCCCAATCGCCGCGAGCATCGCTTCCCGTTCTTGGGGAGAATGGGGAAGGTAAGCCATAGGCTCTCTTTTCTGCGCGGATGCGCCGCGCGTCAATCCTCGGTTTGGCAATGTGCTTCGTATGCAGCGGCGTCCATCATCTCGGCTTCGGATTCAACCTCGACTTGAATCATCCAGCCTTCGCCATAGGGATCCGTATTGAGCAATTCGGGCGTTTCGTCCAGCGCCTCGTTGATGGCAAGAACTTTTCCAGAGACGGGACTATAGACCTCGGAGGCGGCTTTCACCGATTCGACGGAGGCAATCGGCGTTTTGATGTCAATGCTCTCGCCGGGCTCGACCAGAATTTCGACGAAAACGACATCGGAGAGTTGATCCTGCGCGTAATCGGTGATTCCGATTTTTCCGTCTTCAGGATTGAACCACTCATCGGATTCGGTATATTTCAGATTTTGGGGAATGTTCATCGTACGCTCCTTGAGAAAAATTTTTCGCGAAACCTGCCATTAAAAAAGCAAGGCGCGCGGAGTTTCGCGCGCCTCTGTCATTAGCCTGAGAGATTCACGTCTGTTCGAGAGACGTTTGCTCCGTCGGCGCCCATCAGGGACTTTCCAGAGACTTTGCAGACGGGCGGGTCCTTTTGCCTGAGAGTTTCACCCATCATTGGGTTTGCCCCTTCGGCGCTCGATTTCTACGGAAAATCGAGTCTCTTCCCGCTCGTCCGGTGAGTTTCCCTCATTCTACGGGGGAGGGGGAGAGGAGTCAAGAGGCAGAGGTTCGCGGAGGCGCGATTGTCTCGAAATAGGCTTTGACTTCCGAGTCTTCGTAGAACACCAATGCGAGAATTCCCGCGATGAGAGAAAAGACGTTCCCCGTCAGCGCGCCTATGATTTCAAAAATGGCGAGGGTTCGTCCCGGCTCTACGGGATGAGGCGGATTTGCCAGCAATTTCGTCGCGTAGAGAATTTCAAAGATACCCAAGACGACCGGTAAGATGGTGATAGGCGCACAGATGATACCGAAGAAAAGCGTCCCTAGAACAACGGAGGCCGTCACGCCCACGCCGTAGAGGATGTTGATAATTCCACTAAGCAGGGTTACGACGGAAAGCGCCGTGAAGAGTTGAGGTTTTTCGTTCATTACATCTCTCTCTTTGAAAAAAATCCCCTGCGTTTTCCAACACAGGGGATTTTCAGTTTACATCCAGCCTTGGTCTTTGGCGAATTTGGTCACGAAGGGGATTTCGACGTACTCTCCATTGTAGGCTTGAATGCCCCAATAAATCATGACAATCCAAAGCACAACGGGAACGCACAAACCAACAACCGTTGCCCCGAGAACAATGCTAAGAGCAATGATAGCGATGCCAAGAATAAGCGCTTGCGCGTTGTGGTACTTGATGAAGGGGCGGTCTTTCTTATCTTCCATCAGCATCAAAATGATGGAAACCCACGGGGCAAAAATGTAGGCCAACAACGCCCATAATTTGTCGTCGCTGGTAATTTCTTCTACCTGAGGCTCTGTTTCGTTGAATACAGGTTCTTCAGGGTTAATTGGTTCTTGAGCCATTTTTCTCTCCTTTTATCGAATAATTTTTCATATCATTGTACCTCTAAATAAGGCAAAGAAAGTACAAATCGCCGTTTTTATACAAATGTACTATTTGCATCGCATTTACACTTGGTCGAATTTTTCCACGTTCAGGACAAATACCGTTACGCGTTTGACTGCCGGGTCAATCGCCGGTGCGCTGTGTTCTTGAATGATATGGACGGCTTTCTCCACCTGTTCCTCGGGGACGCCGAGAAGCAAAGTCGCGTTGCCGCGCCGCAAAAACCCTCCGGTGGAAGCAATGCGCGTGACGCGGTATCCAGCGTCCAAGAGTGCGTGAAGAATATCATCGTAATCGCTATCACGCACAATCGCGATAATCATTTTCATTCGGGAAGACTCAGAACTCATGGTACGCCTCGACATCGAAACAAAAAATCGTCGCGCCGCCGACGGTCACAGGAGTAGCGTGAGATAGTAAAGGAAGTTTCCCCTCCTGAAACGAGCGTGCGAATTTAACCCGCTTGCGGCAAGATTTTTTCAAGATATACACAATTTCTTCCTCCCTCCCTTTCGGAAGTCCAATCAACAAAGTTTCGTTGCGTCTATTCAAAAACCCTCCCGCCGTGGAAAAATGCGCCACCGGAATCCCTGCCCGATTCAACGCGCCGATTGCGCGTTCCAAATCTTCCGGCTGAAGAATTGCCAGCATAAGCCGCTTGATAGAAGATTGCACTTCCGGGTCCAGTTTCAGGAGGAGCGTCCAGTTGACATGCTTTTCCGTGAGGGCCGCATCCACCTCGCCAACAAGTTCGGAGTAAATTTCCTCCGAGATAACGCCGTCTCGGAGCAAATCGGTCAGAGCGGCGCGCTGCACGCGGAGGGTCTCGCGACGCGCGGTATCCAACTCCTCGACCTCTACTGTCGGGTCGGAGGTCAACACCTCCTTGACCGCCTGACGCAGCACCTCGTTTCGCTTTTCAAAGAGAGGGACAAGATGAGTCCATACTTGTTCGGATATCAGCCCCTGCTCCCACATTCGTCTCAGATGATTGAGCGCCGCGCGGCTCGCGACGAAACGCGCATGACGCCGTTCGTATTCATCCTGATAGGGCGTCCGGTGAATGAGTTTGAGACGGCGCACCAACGCGTCCATCGAAATCCCTTGAACGAGGAGGGTAAACAAGACCACACCGAAAGCCATTGCCTGAAGCCTCCCCCGCGCCGCGCCTAATTCCTCTGGAATACTCAACGCCAGCGCCAGAGCAATCGCGCCGCGTAATCCTCCCCAATAGAGGACATGAATCCACTCTCCGGGAATATCCTTCCCGAACACCGAAAATCCATAAATGCTGACCGCTCGTGCGACCAGCGCCGCGAGAATAGCAACGCCAATGATTTGCCAATTCGCGATGAGCAAATGCACATCGGTCGTCAACCCGATGAGAAGGAAGACCAGCGAGTTCGCGAGGAATGCGCCGTATTCCCAGAAATTGAAGACGACAATTCTCGTCGTGGGCGACATCCCGCGCGGACCGACATTTCCGTTCACAATGCCAGCCGTAACCACCGCGAGGACGCCACTGACGTGAAACGCCTCTGCCGCAAGATACGCGCCGAACGCGAGGACCGTCGTAATCGTTGTTTCCACGAGCGCATCGTCCACGCTCCCGATGATTTGCGACGCGAGCATTCCCAACACCAGCCCGATGAGAACACCGCCGCCGGAATCACGGAAAAACGCCGCCACACTTGCCGCCAAATCAAATTTTCCTTGAATGGCAACTTCGAGCATCAGCCCGAACATGACGATGGCAGTACCATCGTTGAAGAGGCTTTCTCCCTCCAGAAGGATTTGCAATCGTTTGGGAACGCCCAGCCTTCGGAAGAGCGCGACGACGGCAACAGGGTCTGTCGCCGCGACCAATGCCCCGAAAACCAACGCAATCTGGATAGACATTCCCGTCCCCCACGAGACGACTCCGCCGACAAGAAGAGTCGTGATGATGACCCCCGGAATCGCCAGAAGCAGAATCAGCCAAAAATCTCGGCGCAGGTCGTCCACGCGGATGTGGAATGCGGCTTCGAAGACCAACGGCGGGACGAGAAGCCCCAGTACGACATCCGGCGAAAGTCGGAAATCCACCGGCGTAAAGAGGGTGAGAATCAGTCCAATCAGCACCAGCCCAACTGTATACGGGAGGCGAAAACGCCGCGCGCCAATGGCGACAAACGCGGCAATCAACAACAGCAGGATGATAGCCTCTTCTGCATTCAGAATGGGCTGTGTGAACTCTTCCATAGAAATTAAGTCTCCGCAAAACTCAAAGCGAAACCGTACAAGGAACGTTATCCGTCACGACAACGCGTTGCCCATTCGGGAAGAGAATTTCCGTTCGTTCCGCTTCCCGCGTGACCGAAAGCCCCCGATATTTCACCGTGACCGTCCATCCGAAAGGATTTTGCCCCTCCAGATGCACGCGCGTAGGAGAAAGAATCTGGACGCCCAAAACCTTCAAGAACAACCCGACAGGCGCAAGCCCGCCAAGCGCGTTTCGCTCTCCAATGCCCGTCCCAACATCCGCGTGGTAATACTGGTAGAACGCGTGATTTTGCTTCAAATTCTGGATAGCGGCAGCAATGAGATGAACCGTAAGCCGCGCGGCTTCCTGACGAAAGCCAAAAGACAGCATTCCCTCCGCAATCAGTTGATTCCAGGGAAAATGCACACTCAGACAAACCGGCTCGGAATCTTTGTTGGGAGGGGAGGGGCAAGCCGGAACGCCATACGGATGGTCGAATCGTTCCGCGTTGAGGAGCGCGCGTCCAATCATCACCTGTGCCTGCTGATGACTCGGAATTCCCGTCCACAGCGGCAAAAAGAGCGTATGATCCTCCGCCGTCAGATTTACAGTGCGAATGAGAACGCGGTCTTCGGGAGTCAACCCTTTGACGATGATTTTTCCAATTCGGGAAAAGACCTTTTGCGTCGTAGCAACCGCTGTTTTTCCATCACTCTTCCAACGAAAATCTTGAGGACGGAGCGTTTCATCCTCGCCTTTTTTCGTCACATATTCACGGATAGTCACTTCAGGTCGGCGCGCTGTTTCGCCGCGCATCTGAATTTCAACGAGGAGACGTACCGGCGTCTCGAATTGCTGCTTCAGGCGAATATCTCCGCTGCCTTCGTATCGAGTTAGAATCTTTCCCCGCGTCGTCTTACGCGTATCCCTATCTCGATAGCGATATATCGCTCGCCGCGCATCCCAGCAAGATTGCGTTCCATTGAGGAGGGCTTCGGCTTGAACCTTCAGCATCGAAATTTCGCCGCGACGATTTAGAACCTCCGCCATGCGAAGGAGGGAAGTCGCCTCTTGATACAACGCGGCGAGAAGCGCCGGGCTAAGCGCGACGGAAATATCCGCGCCCTGTGCCCAAGGATGCCACACGTTGAATAATGAAGAATCCTCGAAATTACTTTGCGCGGGGTGCGTCCATTCGGGAAGACTATCGCTATTTCTATCCTGTTCGGGAGTAAACCACGCCCAGAAAAACGCGTGGAGTTTCGGGAAAACCTCCTCTAAAAAAGAGAGGTCGGAGGTACGAGTATACACATCCCATGCCAAAGAAGCGAGGAACGGCGCGGCGAGGAATTTTCCGCGTTGCCCGCCAATCCCCGGACGAAAATCTATCGCACCGTTTTCATCTTGTGTCGCAAGGAAATTTTCGAGCATCCCGCGGGCAAACGATGGCGCGCCGGGGAGAACGGACGCGAGATAATACGCATCCATCGCAGTATAGCCGCCCCAGACAGGCGAGTAATCGCTGCCATCTCCTTTGGGGGAATACCCGTGATTCATCTGCCGAGTCTGCACCGGCGCAGGGTGTGGAAGCGCCTCGCTCCCCGCGAAGAAAAGACGGAACGCCGTTTGCTGACTAAAGGCAAGCGCGGCATCCCAAGAATCGTCGCCAGTGTAGATTTCGACGGTTTGGCTTTCGTTGAGCAATTCGATTTTCGCGCGTTCCGCTTCCCATGCACGCGCGGCAGTATGCCGTGCGGCTTCGAAAGAAGCCTCGACCTCATCCAGCGCGGCATGAGTCCAGGTGAATTGACGCCGAGCGCCGGGTCCCAAACTAATTTCCAAAAACAAGGAGGGATAAGGTCCTTCTCCGGGTAACGCGCCTCCCGTGAGAAAGAGAATGGGAAAAAGCCCGGCAGTTTCTCCCGAAAGGACGTGGATACCGCTCAATTGCAATGGCGAGAGAGCGCGTCCCTCCAGCGGAGAAAGTTGCCCGCAAATTTCGAGTCGGATATTCCGCTGCGTGGTCGTGTGGTTGACAAACGCAATCCGCCCCGCGAGTTCATGGGAACTTGGCACCCAAATTTCTTCGAGAACTTCCAGTTTTTCGAAAGGTTCATAACGAAGCCGCAAAAAATTCGAGTAAAAACGAAGAACAGTCGGAGGAACTGCAAACGTAGAAGGATCGCCGCGCGTCACCCCGGATTCCGTAAAGCGAGGGAAAATCCGCATCGAGCGGGCGCGTACCCCGTAGGTCGTCCGAAGAGAAAGCGCGGCAGGTTCACCGCTGCCGAATTCCATTTCCCATGTATGGTCGTTGGCATAATCCGGCGTGCAAAACCGCGCATCAGCGGAGAGGGTCAAACAAAGGGGGTCATGTAAATGAAGAGACCAATCGCGCATAAACCAATTGTAACCTGAGTTTCGGAAGATGGAGGAAATTGCTTCCGGTCAGAATTCACTTTTTTCTCAACGCAGCGCGGCAAAAATCATCTCGCGGGACACAGGACCCTCGCGCAAAATACGCGGCGGGTCAACGGAACAATCTACGACGGTAGAAGGAACGCCGCCCAACGTCTCGCCGCCGTCGAGGATGAGCGGGATTCTTCCGCGAAGTTGCGCGTACACCTCGTCCGCTGTGCGCGGGGAGGCATTGCCCGAAAGGTTCGCGGAGGTCGCTGCCAGTGCGCCTCCTGCCGGGCGGAGGAGGAGAGATGCGACAGGATGCGAAGGGACGCGTACGCCCACCGTCAGGGAAGGGGAGAGTATCGAGGGAAGAGTCTCGCGGCGAGGAATCACCAGCGTCAGCGCGCCGGGGAAGAATCGGGCTGCCAGTCGCCGCGCGGCGCGGGGAATCTCCTCCGAGACGAGAGACATCGCCGACGCGGAATCCAGCAAAACGGGAATCGCTTTCTCTCGAGGGCGTTCCTTCACCCGAAACAAAGAGGCGATTCCTGCCGAATCCGTCACCAACGCGCCCAATCCATAGACGGTATCGGTCGGAAAAGCAACCACGCCGCCTGAGCGGAGAATTTCCAGCGCGAGAGAAACCGCGTGCGGAGAATCGAGAGAGAGAATTTCGGTCTTCATGGAGCAGGGAGGGTTTGAATGGCTATCAACCGGTCGCGCCCGGAAAGATCTTGGAATAATTTTATATCGGCTTGGGAAAACGCGTCGTAGGCAAGGGCAAGCGCTTCTGTTCCTTGAGAGGCTTCGATTTCGAGGAGTATCATGCCGCCGGAGGCAAGATGTTTCGGCGCGGCGTTGAGCAACGCGCGGATGAGGGACAGGCCGTCCGCGCCGCCATCCAGGGCAAGCGCGGGTTCACTACGAAAAACGGGAAGCGAGCGGAGGGTTTGAGTCGGGATATAAGGGAGGTTGGCAAGAATCAAATCGAAGGGCGCAGGAGTCAGCGGGGCATCGAAAAGATTCGTACAGATGAAGTCAATCCGGTCGGCGACTCCATGTTTTTTCGCGTTCTCGCGGGCAACGTCGAGAGCCGCGGCGGAAATGTCGGTCGCGACGATGCGAAGGGCGGGGAGATGAACGGCAAGCGTCACGGCGATACACCCGGAGCCTGTGCCGACTTCCAGCACACGCGGCGAAAGGAGCGAAGATTCTCCTTCCTCAAATCGGGTACGAAGCCAGGCGAGCGCATGCTCCACCAGCAATTCCGTTTCGGGACGCGGGATGAGCACCGAAGGCGTAACCCGAAACTTCAGCCCGTAAAATTCCCACCATCCCAACACATAGGGGAGAGGGACGCCGCGTCGCAGCCGCGAGACAGCCTCTTCGAGTGCGTCTTCCTCTTCAGGCGACAAGCGGTATTCGGGATGCGCGAGAATCCACGCCCTCGGCTTCTTCGTGATATGCGAAAGAAGAATCTGAGCATCCAGCGCAGGCGTTTCGGAGAACGGGCGCAAGGTTCTCTCAAGCAAAGCAAGGGAAGAGGTCACGGCTATCCGTCAAAGTCCGGCAGTCGCCAATCGTTCCGCCTCGTTGCGAGTGCTGAGTTCCTCGATGAAGTCGTCTATTTCGCCTTCCATGAAAGCCGCTAGGTTATACATAGAGCGGTTGATTCGGTGGTCTGTAACGCGCGATTGGGGATAGTTGTAAGTACGGATTTTCTCGGAGCGTTCTCCGCTTCCGATTTGCGAGCGGCGGGATTCTTCGATTTCGGACCGACGCTTCTCTTCCTCGATTTCGTAGAGACGCGCGCGTAAAATCGCCATTGCACGAAGTTTGTTTTGGAGTTGCGACCGTTCATCCTGACATGCAACGACGATTCCCGTCGGCAGGTGCGTAATACGAATAGCGGTCGAGTTCTTTTGGACGTTTTGTCCTCCCGCTCCGGCAGATTTATATACATCAATACGCAAATCATTGGGCGGGATTTCGATTTCCACCTCGTCTACTTCGGCAAGGACAGCAACCGTCGCGGTGGAGGTATGAATCCGTCCAGAAGATTCCGTCGCGGGGATGCGCTGCACGCGGTGGACACCTGATTCGAATTTCAATTTGGAATACGCGCCCTTCCCCTTGACCAAGAAAGTAATCTCCTTGAAGCCGCCAATACCAATGGCATTTTGCGAGAGAACTTCCACTTTCCACCCTTGCCGCTCCGCGTAACGAGAATACATGCGAAAGAGGTCCGCGGCGAAAAGTGCGGCTTCGTCCCCGCCCGCGCCCGCGCGGATTTCCATGATGACGTTTCTGTCGTCACGCGGGTCTTTGGGGATGAGGAGCCGTTTGATTTCGGATTCGAGCGCGGCAATTTTTTCTTCGAGAGACGCGACTTCGTCCTTCGCGAGCGCGCGCATTTCCGCGTCTTCTTCGTTGTCGAGCATCGCGCGGGCTTCTTCCAGTTGAGTCAACGCGGTGCGGTATTCCCGCGCCCGTTCCACAATGGGTTCGAGTTCCGCGCGTTCTCTCCCTAATTCGGCCGCTCGTTGATAATCCTCCCCTACTTCCATCAATGCCTTCCCCAGTGATTCATAACGGGATTCGATACCGGCAAGTTTTTCTAACATTCTCTTTCGCCTCGGTTGGAATATGAACAAGAAACGCGGCATCTCGCCGCTCGGCGATTATACCATTTTCAAGAGAGCAGAAAATTTTTTCCGAACCCTTTGCTCGGAATCAAGTTTTTTCTGATACAATCTTAAAAAGCCTTATCCGCGTTCTCATGGGACATTGACAGATGAAAGATAATAGCGCACCTCTTCCTTTACACAAACAAGTTATGGCATTAAGCCAGCGCGTTGGAAACATCCGCAACGTGCTGCAAAATCGCTCGACTCCTCCCGATACGCTGGATGACCTCGCGCACCTCGAAAGCACGCTCTATCAAATCAGCCAGCGACTTGCTTCCTTCGAGGAAGAACACGAAAATATGATTGCGCTGGCAAATATCGGACAGGTGGTCAATTCATCGCTGGAAGTGAACGAAGTGCTTCGCACGGTGATGGATACCATCGTCCGGCTGACCGGCGCGGAACGCGGCTTTTTGATGCTCCGCGACGAAAACGGGGATATGAGCATCCGCATCGCGCGGAACTGGGAGCAGGAATCCATCAACCCCAACGAATTCGCCATCAGCCGCACGGTGATTCAACGAGTCATCGAGCAGGGCGAACCGGTTCTGACGACCAACGCGCAAGAAGACCCTCGCTTCGGCGGGCAAGAAAGTATCATCGCCTATAATCTGCGGTCTATTCTCTGCGTACCGCTGAAAGTGAAAAGCGAATTGACCGGCGTCATCTACGCGGATAACCGCGTCCGAAGCGGGATATTCTCCGAGGCGGAACGCGATTTGCTCACCGCGTTTGCGAATCAAGCGGCTGTCGCTATCGAGAACGCGCGTCTCTTTGCTTCTCTACGGCAAACCCTCGCCGAAGTCACCGAACTCAAGAATTTGATGGATAACATCTTCGCATCTATCGCGAGCGGCGTGATTACAGCGAATATCCATGACCAAATCACCCTCTGCAACCGCGCGGCGGAGAAAATCATCGGGCGCACGACGGCGGACATCATCGGACACCGCCTGGACGAAATCATGCCCTCCATCTCCGACCAGATTATGCCGCAAATCGAGGTGGTACGCGAGAACGACCAACCCATCGTAGACTTGGAAATTACGCATACCATCCCTGAACGCGGTCATGTAGATTGGCGGTTGAATCTTTCCCCGCTGAAAGATGCCGACCAGTCTACACGCGGAATCGCCATCGTCTTGGATGATTTGACCGAGCGGAAACGGCTGGAGGCACAACGGCGCCTTTTCGAGCGCATGGTTTCCCCCGCTGTCATTGCCCAACTCAACCCGGACAGTCTCCAACTCGGCGGCAAACGGGTGGGCATTTCTATCCTCTTCGCCGATATTCGCGGCTTTACGGCTTATAGCGAAAAACGCTCCCCGGAAGAACTGGTTGCCGTCTTGAACCGGTATCTTGCCGCGGCCGCCGACGCGGTATTGGCTCAGGAGGGGACGATTGACAAATTCCTCGGCGACGCGGTGATGGCGTGGTTCAACGCCCCCATTCCGCAGGAAGACCATGCCCTACGCGCGGTACGCGCGGCGCTCGGCATCCGCGACGCGATTCGCCGCCTCCACGAGGAACTCCCGCCGGAAGCGCATCTCTCTTTTGGCGTCGGGTTGCACTATGGCGACGCGGTGCTGGGATTGGTCGGGACGGAAAAACGCCTGGAATATACCGCCATCGGCGACAGCGTAAACACAGCCAAGCGGATTCAGGAAAATTCCACCAAAAACCAAATTCTCATCAGCAAAGAAGCCTACCGTCAGGTAGAGAAGGAAATCGACGCGCGCCCCTATGCGCCGTTGATGGTCAAGGGGAAAAGCCAGCCCATCGAAGTCTTCGAAGTGCTGGGATTGCGCTAATCCCTCACACCCGCCGCACCATCTCCCGAATCGCGTGGAGGCGCGCCTCCGCGAGCGCGGGATGTGCGTCCAGCGGATAGAACGCGCCGCTTCCCTCGACGCTCAACGACGCGGAGACATTTCCATACAACGCTGCTTGAAGCGGGTCGAATTCGCGGAGGTATCCCGCGAGGAATCCGCCACAAAACGCGTCGCCCGCGCCGGTTGGGTCAACAATGCGGGAATCGTAGGGAGGAAGTTCCCATCGTTTTTTTCCAAGCGCATCGTACAGCATTTGTCCGTTTTTGCCGCGTTTGACGACGATGATTTCACACCCCATCGCGGCGAGTTCTTCGGTCATCTCCCAAATGTCGCGAGTCTTCTCTCGAAACAGCGCGCGAAGTTCTTCTTCGGAGGGGATGAAGGCGGTCAAGCCATCCAGCAATGCGCGGACAATGTGCATGGATTCCGGCGTCATCAGCGCAGGGGAGGCATCGAGGGTAAATGTCGTCGTGGTGCCGCGCTTGAAGGCGGCGAGGAGACGCATCTGCACCGCCGGGGACATCGGACAAAAATGCACTGCGCGCGCATCGAGGTATTCCTTCGGGATTTCAGCGAGACGCGGCGAAACGGAATCAGCCCATCCCTGCGCGCGTTCCGAGGGCGGCGTATAGGCGAGTAATGTCTTCGGGAAGGGAAGTCCATATCGGGCGAAATGCGAGACGGGATTCTTTTCCATGAAATCGAAGTTTTCATCGTAGGCGCGAAAGTATCGAATATCCAGCGCGCCTTCGGCAATTTGAATCCCTCTTACGTCAATGCCTACGCTTTCGAATTCGCGAAACCATACGCGGGGGTAGTCTTCGCCCACGCGGGAGAGAATCGCGGCGTCTTCTTCCCAAACCCGCCATCCTGCCGCCGCATAGAGCGGCGCGCCGCCTGCTTTGTCCAATCTTGGAGAAGCGGAGGGGAAAAGCAAATATTCTCTTTGAAGAAATCCGGCAAATACCGCGCGGGGATTCATGAGATGAAGACGTTAGGGCTGGAGGCGGTATCGGAGGGAAGGATAAAGGTAAAGATGCTGCCTTTTCCTTCGCGGCTTTCCGCCCAAATACGCCCGCCGTGCATTTCTATCATGGCTTTGGCGACGGCAAGCCCCAGCCCCATGCCCCCATGACGGCGGGTGAGATGCGATTCCACCTGATAGAAACGTTCGAAGATGTAGGGGAGGTCTTTCGCCGGGATGCCGATTCCGTCATCTATGACGGCAATTTTGACATAGCCCGGAATGGCTTCCGCGGTAATGCCGACATGCCCGCCTTCTTTCGTAAAGGTCACAGCGTTGCGGACGAGGTTCCCAAGTGCAATGTTGATTTTTCCGACATCGCCTTCCAGCGAAAGGGTTTTGTCTTCAATGCTGATATGGAAAGAGATATTTTTCTCCGCCGCGTCTTTTTCAAAGGAGGCGACGACTTCGTTCACGAGGTCTTCGACGAAAAACCGCGTGCTGTGAATCCTCGCGCCGCCGCTTTCGACTGTGTTTACATTGGAGAGATTTTCGATAATTTCTTTCAGTCTCCCCGCGCTGCGGACGATGGCATCCAATTGTTCGCTGTATTCTTCGTCCGCGACCTCGCGCAAGAAGGTCGCGTGTCCGAGGATGAGTCCTAACGGGGTGCGAAGTTCATGCGAGGCGATGGCGATGAAATCGCTCTTCATCTCGTTGAGTTGCGCTTGCGTATCGTGGACTTGTTTCGCACGTTTTTCCAATGCGCGGGCATGGAGGGTCAACGCTGCGAGCGAGGCAAGAATTTTGAGAGTCTCGACATCTTCTTCGGTATAATGGGCATGTTCCGTTTTGTTGAGCGCTTCCAGCACTCCTACGACATGACCTTTGAGCATGACCGGAACGGCAAGCAGGGAATGGGTTTTAAAATCGGTGATTCTATCGGCTGCGTGATAATACGGCAGGTTTTCCGCCGTCATATCCTGAATGATACGATGCACCTTGTTTCGGCACACCCACCCTGCCACGCTTTCTTCGACGGGAACTTGAACATCTTGAAGCGCGTCCCAGTGGAACCAAGGCGCGGCGACGAATCGAAGTTGATCGCTCGCCTCGTCATATTCGAGAAGCGAGGCGGCTTCGCTATCGGTCAATTCTCCGGCAGCCGAAGCCACCGCCTGAAGGAAATGGTCATAATCCAGTTCGGCGGTCAAATCCTGAAGGAGACGGAGTAACGGATTCAGTTGCTGCATGTTTCGCCCATTGAAATTATCGGATACGGTAGTAAGATTATACCCGCATTGTGAGCAACCCCCAAAATTTGGGGAAGATTCGGATGAATTCATCCGCAAACCCGCTCCACCACAAATTTTGCAAGGAGATATTCAGTTATGAGCAAAGACAAAGTTCGAGTCGCAATTATCGGTGTTGGCAATTGCGCGTCCTCTCTCGTTCAAGGCGTTCATTTCTACAAAGATACGCCTGACGATGCAACCGTGCCGGGATTGATGCACGTCAATCTGGGCGGCTATCATGTCCGCGATATCGAGTTCACCTTCGCGATTGACATCAATGCCACCAAAGTCGGCAAAGACCTGTCCGAAGCGATTTACGCCGACCCTAACAACACCTACCGGTTCGCCGACGTGCCGAAGATGAACGTCCCTGTTGTACGCGGCATGACCCACGACGGCTTGGGAAAGTATCTCAAGGAAGTCATCACCAAAGCCCCAGGGCCCACCGCTGACATCGCTTCGCTCTTGAAAGAAACGAAAACCGATGTGGTCATCAACTTCCTCCCCGTCGGCTCTGAAATGGCGACCAAATGGTATGTGGAACAAGTCCTCGAAGCCGGCTGTGCATTCGTCAACGGGATTCCCGTCTTCATCGCCTCCACCGAATACTGGGGCAACCGCTTCCGCGAGCGCGGGCTTCCCGTCCTCGGGGACGACATAAAATCTCAGGTCGGCGCGACTATCCTCCACCGCGTCCTCGCCACCCTCTTCGTAGATAGAGGAGTCCGCCTCGACCATACCTACCAACTCAACTTCGGCGGCAACACCGACTTCCTCAACATGCTCGAACGCGAACGCCTGGAATCCAAGAAGATTTCCAAAACCGGCGCGGTAACCTCCATGCTCCCCTACGAGATGCCCAAAGGCGACGTCCACGTCGGGCCCAGCGACCATGTTCCCTGGCTCACGGATCGCAAGTGGTGCTACATCCGCATGGAAGGAACAACCTTCGGCGAAGTGCCTCTCAACCTCGAAGCCAAACTGGAAGTCTGGGACAGCCCCAACTCCGCCGGTGTCATGATTGACGCCATCCGCTGCGCGAAAATCGCGCTCGACAGAGGACTTTCCGGTCCCATCATCGCCCCCTCGTCCTACTTCTTCAAGACCCCGCCGAAACAATTCCGCGACAGCGTCTGCAAAGAGATGACCGAAGCCTTCATTCAAGGCGAACTCAACGAGTAATGAGAAAACGAAAAACGCTTCGCGCGTGGACTTTCGCGTTCCTCCTCGCCGTTCTGGCGGCGTGCGGTGCGCCTGCCCCCTCGCCCACGCCGGATATGGATGCGCTCGCACAACAAGCCTTGCTCACCGCGCAAGCCGCGTTCACGCAGACGGCGCAGGCAGTTCCGCCAACTGCCGCGCCCTCTGCAACTCCGCTCCCCTCGCCAACAGCAGTCCGCACGCCGCCCGCGCTTCCGCCCCGCTACGTTTCTGCCGCCCTCAACCCGAAAGATACTCCGCACGCCTACATCCAAGACACCTGCGAATATCTCAAAGCCAAATGGGACCCGAACAACGCCGCCCCCGGAACCGTCGTCCTGATTGTGATGTTCCACTCCATCATCAACGGCGAAGCGAAAGACGCCAACCAAATCAGCGCGGAGGACGCGCGGCATCTCCTCGAGGATCTCCACGAACAAGGTTTCGTTGCCATTGACACGCAGCAACTGGCAGATTTTCTCTACCACAACGCGAAGATTCCGCCGCGTTCCGTCCTCCTCGTCGTAGACGACCGGCATCACGCGCAGTATTTCAACAACAACTTCCGTCCCTTCTGGGAAAAATACGGATGGAAAGTCGTCAACGGATTCATCAGCCACCCCGACACCCTCGAATCCCTCTGGGAAGAAAACGCAGAACTCGAAGCCGAGGGCTGGGTAGACCATCAGGCGCACGGCGTCATCCACAATATCCCCATGAGCGACGAATCCACCGATGAGTACATTCGCGGAGAATTGCAAGGGTCTATCGAAGCAATTCAAGAACATTTCGGCAAAACGCCCATTGCCATCGTATGGCCCGGCGGCGGGTTCGGAGCGCGTCCCGTTCAGATGGCGCGAGAACTCGGCTACCAACTCGGATTTACCGTCAACCCGCGCGGCCCCGTCATGTTCAACTGGATTCCCCTCGCGGACGAAGCCGACCCCATGCGCCCCAGTTACATGCCGGAAGGCTGGATAAAGGATCCGCTCCTCCTCCTCCCGCGATACTGGGATACGGATGCCCGCGCGCATATTGACGAGGTCCGCCGAATCGGCAAAGAAGCCGCCGCCTATGCAGAACAAAACAAAGAAACGGAACTCCTCTATTACGACATCGTTTGCGCGCCGACATACGGTGCAATTCCTACGGCAGAAACTCCCTGAAAACAGGTATAATACCCCCCATGTCTGAACGAACTCCTGAAAGTACACAGCCCATTCGGGCGAAAAAACCCTCTCGTAAAGGACGCACCATCGGACTCGCCGCGATGATACTCCTCATCCTCATCGCATTAGGCGGGTTCGGAGGATACGGCTCCGGCATCCGCGCGAGGAAAAGCGCGCAGGCGACCCTCGTAGCGCGTCAATTGAGCGAACAATTCCAACTCGCCGCGATGGATCTTGCGGAAGGACGCTACGAGATGGCGCGGCAGCGCTTCGAGTACATTATCGAAAACGATCCGAACTATCCCGGCGCGGCGGAGGGACTCGCAGAAGCCATTCTGAGGATGAGTTTCACCCCTACGCCGACTCTCACCCCAACCCCGACCCTTACGCCGACGCCAGACCTGCGCGGCGCGGAAGCCATCTTCGGCAACGCGAAAGCCCTCATCGCCGCCGGAGATTGGGCAGGCGCATTACAAGCCCTCGACCAACTCCGCCGCGACAATCCCGATTTTCACACCGCCGAAGTGGACAGCATGTATTACTTCGCCCTCCGCAACAGCGGCGTAGACAAAATTCTCAAAGAGGGCAACCTCGAAGGCGGCATTTACGATTTGACCCTCGCAGAACGTTTTGGACCTCTCGACTCGACTGCGAGCGGACTTCGCGAGGGCGCACGAATGTATATCACCGGCGCGACGTATTGGGAAATCAACTGGGAACAAGCCGTGTACTATTTCGGGCAACTTGCCGCCGGGTGGCCCAGCATGTGGGACAGTGCCTCCAACATGAACGCCGCGGAACGCTACCGAATCGCCTCCATGCGCTACGGCGACGAACTCTTCGACGCAGGGAAATACTGCAAAGCCGATGAGCAATACGCCCACGCGCAAACGATGGGCGCACTCGACCAGCCCTCCGCGAAAAACGCGAAAGAGGCACACGAACGCTGCTATCCTCCAACGCCGACTCCGACCCCCACCCTCGAAGCCGCACCGACGCCAACTCCCTAACCATTCCAACGCGAAAAAACCCGCCGATGAGGCGGGTTTTTCGCGCAAGGGGAGAGAAACTTCTCAATTCCAGACGGGGTCAGGTGCAGGGAGGAGTATCTGCTGCCCCGGCGTCAAGACGGCATCCAGGGGGAGTTGATTCGCCGCCGCGATAGATTCGGGAGATATTTTCCAGTCGAAGCCGATAGTCTCCAGCGTTTCTCCCCATCGCACGGTATACGAGCGCGCTTTCCCTTCGATATGGTACGTCTCCCATTTCCAGCGAAACACATCAAATCCATGATGCCCCGTGATGCCAAACCCGTGATTATTCCATTCGTAGTTGATGACGCCGGTTTCCGTATCGCCGGGCGTGTAGAGACGAACCTCGCGGATGGAACAATCTTTCACGCCGCCTTTGTTCTGAACCATATTCGTAATAGAAAACCGACTGCCGTTCTCGTCAATCTTCGTCACCAGAAAGATATGAGAGAAACTCCCGTTGTTTTTCAGATATTTTCCTGAAGAGCCATAAGAGAAAATAACGTCGCCGGGATAGAGATTCCCCTTCGAAGCAAAATCATACCCCGGCATCGGCTCATTGGTCTGGACGACCAAATCATATGTCTCCGGATCGAATCCATTCCACGGACGCCCGTACCAATAACGCGGATTCGCATTGATGAAGAGATCCGCATTGGCATCGTAACTCCCGATTCGGTAGGGGAACGCGTTCGCATCGGAGAGAATCTTCCACGTCAGCGGACCGCACATCGAGGTCGCGTCCCAATATCCGATTTTCTCGCGGGAGATGCAATACGCCTTCGAGCATGTATCCGCGAGATACGCCCGTCCTGCACTCGTAAAATCGGGAAGATGCCAATCCAGCGAAAACATGGCACGCGCCGTTTCGTTGGAGACCCATCCCGCGTCAATCATCCAATGGCAGGGCAATTTCTTCGCAACGGGATAAATCGTATCATCCGGCGGAAGTCCATCTTTCTGCCAATATGCCGAAAGATACGCGCCCCAAATCGAATTCGCCGCGTCCTCCGTCATTGGGATTGCCGTCAAGCGGAACGCACCGCCATACGAACGCAGCCACACCGCAAATCCGTTCTCGACGAAAATCGTCACAATCTGGTCGGCTTTGTAAGTGAACGGCGGCTGAAATTCATTGAACGCATATTCGTATACGAAAGGATCCTCGCGCACGTCCACCATTTTGCCCAAAACGCCATTCCAGATATACGTCTGACGCCGCGCCGCGAGATCCCACTGAGACCCAATCTCCGCCTGCACCGTAGACAAGACCGCCTCGGGATTCGAGAAATCCGGCGGCGACGCGGGGCATCCGGCGGGTTCGCCGAACGCGTATTTCCGCTCCGTATTCACTTCGGAGGAAAGAGAAGAGGAAGCGCCCTCTCGCGTCGTCGAAGAAAACGCGCGGGGAAGCGCTTGAAACGACAGCGAAGAAGGAAGATTCTCCTTCGCTTTTTCGATTCGAAGATGAGCCCCTTCCACCGCGCCTGATTCTCTCGATGCAAGCGCGGGCGAAGTCATCATCAAAAACAGCGTGGCAACGAGAAGGTACTTCTTCATGACACATACTCCTTCTGCCACGACTGCCGAAACCCCCTCCACAAAAAAAACAGACCTGACGACGCATGCCAGGTCCGCTTAGGAAGGATGAGACTACAAAATTGCCTCGGTGATTTTCGGCAACCTGGCGATCCTATCCGCAACAGCGGACGTAGACCCATGGCTTTGCGTCCCTGCCTTTCGGCAGGTTTGCCCTTATCGGTATCATTTCTGAAATGTAAAAGAACCTCAAATAATGTACCGCTACACTCTTATTATAAAGAAAAAGTCCCTCTAGCGAACTTGCACCTTCTTTACAATTTTCCTATCGCGGCGCATCATAGAAAACCCCCGGGGTATCGGCGTAATAATGATAAAGATGCCGAGAGGGATAGGCCTCTCTCAACGCCTCGTCCGCCGCGCGTCCCCGACTGAGCGCAAAAATGAACGGCGTCGTCAAGTTCGGGTCTTCCAAAATAAGCAGCCCGCCATATTCCGTCCAAGTTTTCTGCGGATGAACGACAACGAGCGCGGGCGTCTTCGCGAGCGCCTCTTCTGTCAAAAAAGGCAGGGTCTGTGCGCGCGAAATTCCATAAAGATGCTTCATCCCCTCCAGCCGAGCCGGGAGATACCCCGCGAGGGTATACCCGACGAGCAGCGCGACCAGCGCCGCCGTCCCCGCGCGGAAAAAGCGGCGAGCGCGCCGCGGCGTCTCATCTGCGAGCCAAAACACCCCGGCGGAGGTCAAAAGCGTAAGACTGTACAACCCTTCGAAATAATAGCGCGGACCGAAAAGCCGCGCGCCAATCCAATACGCGAGATACACCGTCACCAGCCCAAGCACCACCCCGCCGACCAGCCGCGCGGCAACATTCCGCCGCGATGCCCAAATGCCAAAAGGAAGGAAAATCCACGACACATGCCGCCAGCCGAAAAGGTCACTCCACCCCACGCGTAAATCCGCATGCAAATTCACCATTGCCCAATAAAGCGAATGTCCGCCCGGCTTCCTCCCTACGCCCTCGCCGAACCCCACTTTATCGTATGCCCACCACAACGTATAGGGATTTTTGAAAAAATCTCCGGTAAGCGCATATTGCCAGACGAAAAGCAGCGAAGCAACGCCTGCGGCGAGGATTCCAATGAGAAGGACGCGCCGCCGCGTGAGCCAATCGCCGCGAATCAGCAAAATAAGCCCATGCAAGAAAAACGGACTTGCGACCCCGACAGCCGTCAACGGACGAGACAACGCCAACGCCCCCAGCGAAATCCCCGCCGTCAGCGGAGCGAGACGCCGCGCGCGGGAGGGCAAGTTTCCTCCCGTTATGGCAAACGAATCCAGCCAAGAGAGCGCGAACGCTTCGCTCAACACAAGGGACCAAAGATGAGAAAGGAGAGAGCCCGCATTGAGCAGGAAAAAGGGAGAACATACTGCCAAGAACGCGGCAAGCAGCCCTACGCGCGCATCGAAAACCTTTTTCCCCAAAAGATACATCAGCCAAACGGAAAATCCTGCCAAAAGCGGATTCACCCATTCCGCCGCATCCGCACGAACCCCAAACGAAAGTACCGTTGCCCATCCGGGAGGGTATTTGGAAAACCGCCGCCCCCGATAATCCACCACAAACGGGATGAGCATACTCTTCGGCTGCGGCGGGGTTTCGATGGAAAGTTTCCCCTGCGCGTATACGCGCGCCTGCCAAAGATACGCCATCTCGTCTTCGAGATGGGGAATTCCCTCGAAGATATGCTGCGAAACCCAAAACGCAGCAAGGACGGCGAAAAAACTCAACAACAGCGCGGTACGGTCGAAACGTGACATCACCCCATTGTATCGCGGCTTCCCTCCTTCTCGCGGTAAAATTCTAAAAACGGGAATACAGCCCCACACGCGCGAGGCTGCTCCCCGCAAGACACAGGGAAGGATGTTTTTCTCACCTATCAAAAGGAGGTTTTTCCATGACCATCGTTTTAGATGGACATTCACTCACGATTGAAAAAGTGGTCCGCATTGCCCGCGAGGGGGAAACCGTCGCCCTCGCGGAAGACGCGCTCGCGCGCATCCGCGCCTGCCGCGCGATGCTGGAAAAGAAAATCGCCGCGCGCGAGATTATGTACGGCGTCAACACCGGAATCGGCGAATTCTCAGAAGTCATCCTCTCGGAGGAACAGGTCAAAGAATTTCAGAAATTCCTGATATACAACCACTCCGCCGGAATCGGAGAACCTGCACCGATAGAATACGTCCGCGCGGCAATGGCAGGGCGCATCAACGTTCACGCGCACGGCAATTCGGGTGTACGCCCCGAAATCACATTGACGCTGGTCGAAATGTTGAACAAAGGCGTGACGCCCGTCGTCATGCAAAAAGGCTCCGTCGGAGCCTCCGGCGACCTCGCGCCGATGGCGCAAATTGCCCTCCTGCTGATGGGCGAGGGCGAAGCATGGTATCAGGGCAAACGTCTCCCCGGCGGCGAGGCGATGCGCCGCGCAGGAATCCCCATTCCGGGACTTCGCGAACGAGACGGCTTGGCGACCATCAACGGCTCGAATTTCTTGACCGCGATGAGCGCGATACATCTCCACGAGATGGAAAGTTTCCTGAAACAAGCGGAAATCGCGGCGGCGATGTCTCTCGAAGCGCTTCTCGCGAACTTCACGCCTTACGACGCGCGAATACACACCTTACGCGGGTTCCGCGGCGCGCAAATTTCCGCGGAAAACCTCCGCCGCCTGCTAGCAGGCTCCGCATTGGAACGCGGCGAAATCAAAACGCGCGTGCAAGACGCGTACTCCATGCGTTCTACGCCGCAAGTCATCGGCGCAGCGCGGGACGCAATCGCCTACGCGCGAGAGCAGGTGGAAATCGAACTTAATGGCGTGGGCGATAACCCCATCTTCATCCCGGAAGACGAGGTTTCGCTCACGGGCGCGAATTTTCAGGGAACGCCGGTCTCTCTCCCGATGGATATGGCAGGCGCGGCGGTAACGATGGTCTGCGTCCTCTCGGAACGCCGCTTGAATCGCCTCACCAATCCCGCATTGAGTCAGGGATTGCCGCCCTTCCTCACCCAAGGCGCGGGAATGTTCTCCGGTTTGATGCTCAGTCAATACGCAGCGGATATGCTCATCACCGAGCAACGGATTCTCTCCGCGCCCGCGAGCATCCTCTCCATCCCCGCAGCAGCGGACCAGGAAGATTTCGTCTCGATGGGAATGAATACCGCGCTGAAGAACGCGCAAATCCTCGAAAACGCGTGGGGAATCCTCGGAATCGAGATGATGGCAGCGGCGCAGGGACTTGATTTCCGCGACTTCGAACACGGGAAAGGCGTCGCGGCGGCCCACGCGGCAATCCGCGCGCACCTTCCGCATCTGGATGAAGATAGACCGCTGTACAAAGACCATAATCTCATGCGCTCGTTGACGCGTTCGGGAGAAATCCTCCAAAAAGTCGAAGAACGAATCGGCGCATTATCCTGACCTCCAGATTCGCCCGCGAAAAGGCGCGTCCTCCACCAAAAAGAGGGCGCGCCTTTCGTTTTCTCGTCCTCCTCCCTCTATTCTGTGATAAAAGTCATAGTCAGCCCATAATTTTCGACTTATAATAGGCTATAAATTAAGGTTCCCTTAATCTACATGTTCTTGCAAGAACAAACGGGTGAAACATCATATCGTCGGAGGTGAGATGAGCAAACGCAAAAAGACTTTCTATTGGCTAGGCGGTCTCGTCGGTTTTTTCATTTTGGCAACGTTATCATGGATGGTCGTAGAAACCAGCATCGAGGTCAGTTCTCATGCCGATTTCTGCATTGTGTGCCACGCGATGGAACCGATGGTAAAGTCCTATCACGATTCCGTACACGGCGGGAATAACCCACGCGGCATCATGGCAGCCTGCACTGATTGCCACACCTCGCATACCAACGTCGTCTCTCAACTTTATACCAAAGCCCGCTCCGGCACGCACGATATCTGGGTCACGGTGACACGCGACGAATCCACATTGGATTGGCAAGCCAAGCGAGAGCAGCACAACGAATATGTCTACGACTCCGGATGTTTGAGTTGCCACCGCAATTTGGAAGAAGTCACAGCCGGCAAGGGGGAACACGCGAAATACTTCGCCGGATTGGTAGACAGCCAATGCGTGGACTGTCACGAGGGCGTCGGACATGAAAATCTCAACAAATACCTTCTCTCAGCGAAATACCGCTACCATTTCGACAAATAATTTTCCCTGAAGGACATCCGCAATAAAGGAGAGTGTATGAACCACAAGAAACGACTTACGGCAATAATTTTTATTTTGGCATTTGCCGCGCTCACGTTGGCAGCCTGCGGAGGCGGGAAATCCGCCGCGCCCGCACCGGAATCCAGCGTCGCACCCCATGCACAGGGAATCACCGATGAAGCCCGCGCGTGCATCGAATGCCATGCGGAGGAAACCCACGGCATCGTCGAAGACTGGGATTCCAGCCGCCACGCGGAAGAAGGCGTTACCTGTCTGGACTGCCACAAAACGGAAGCCGATTCCCCGATGGCGTTGAAGAACATCAAAGGGCATGAGGATCTCGACGTCGCGGTTTCGGCGCTGGTACCTCCCTCGAAATGCGCGGAATGCCATAAAGACGAGGTCGCGGAATTCAATGCCAGCGGGCATCATCGCGCCGCGCTTCAGGTCGAAGCCAAAGACGGAATGCAGACTCTCATCCATGTTCATGAGGGGCGCAACCATCCCGAATTCGACGACGCCTCGGAAGATACCGGCTGCGCGCAATGTCACGGCAACCGAATCGAGGTGGACGAAAACGGAATCCCGACCTCGGATACCTATCCTTCTTCTGGAATCGGCAACGTCTACCCGAACGGCGAAGTAGGCAACTGCACCGTCTGCCACACGCGGCATAAATTCACGGTCGAAGAATCGCGGAAACCCGAAGCCTGCGCCTCCTGCCATTTGGGACCCGATCATCCGGATATCGAGATTTACGAAAACACCAAACACGGACAGATTTACGCGACCGAAGGCGAAACCTGGACATGGGACAGCGACGCGGGCGACTGGGAACCCGGCGATTACCGCGCGCCCACCTGCGCCACCTGTCACATGAGCGGAATCGGCGATTTGCCCGTCACGCATAATGTTTCGCAGAGGCTCTACTGGAACGCGTGGGCAAAGAAATCCAACCCCCGCGATTCCGATGACCCGATGTCGGCGCTAACAGGACATGCCGAAGAGGGGCGCGCGGAGATGAAGCAAGTCTGCGCGGAATGCCATGCCTCCACAATGGTTGATTCGTACTTCACGCACGCCGACGACGCGGTACAACTCTACAACGAAGGCTACTACGACCCCGCGAAAGAGATGCTGGATGACCTCAGCGAAAAAGGGCTGCTGAAAGACAACCCCTGGGATGACGAATTCCAGATTCTCTACTATCACCTCTGGCATCACGAAGGACGCCGCGCGCGTCAAGGTGCCCTGATGGGCGCACCGGATTGGGCGCATTGGCACGGCTTCTTCATCTTGCAGCAGGATCTCTACCGCATGCAAGACATTTACAACTACCGCATCGAACACGGGGAAATCGAATCTCCGTAATCCAAGGCTCATGCGGAAAAAAAGGCATCCTCTCCACAGAGGGTGCCTTTTCTTTATATTCACGTTAGCATTCCGTTAGAGTTTTCTCAAACCGCTTGACTCGAAGGCGCTGCTGTGCATAGAATACATTATGGGGCTTGCGCGGAACGTTTCGCATCCTCGTTTCAGAATACCGCATAAGCGCCAAAAGGTGAACTATGGAATACAAAGACTATTACAAAATCCTTGGGGTTGAACGAAATGCATCGCAAGAAGACATTCGCAAAGCATACCGAAAACTGGCGATGCAGTACCATCCTGACCGAAATCCAAACGATACATCCGCAGAAGAACGCTTTAAGGACATCAACGAAGCCTATCAGGTTTTGAGCGATTCGGAAAAACGCGCCCGCTACGACCAACTTGGCGCATCGTACGCGCAATGGCAGCAGCGCGGCGCTCCCGGAGATTTCGACTGGAGTCAATGGTTTACAGGGCATCCCGGCGGAGGCGGCAGAAGTTTCTACGGCGATTTGAACGACATCTTCAGCGGAGGCGGATTCTCCGACTTCTTCGAGGCGATTTTCGGCGGACTTGGAGGATTCAACCGGGGAACGGAATCCGCTCGACCGAGAGAGCGGCGTTCGTCCCCTCCCAAATACGAACAGCCGGTCACGATTTCTCTCGCGGAAGCCTATCGAGGCGCGACGCGCCTTTTCGAAATCAACGGGAAACGTCTTCAGGTCAAAATTCCCGCAGGAGCGCGCACCGGCACGAAAGTCCGCGTCAAAGGCGCTGCGCCCAACGGCGGAGATTTGTATCTCAAAATTCAGGTCGCGGAAGATAAGCGATTCAAACGAAAAGGCAAAGACCTCCATACCCAAACGACTATTGATGTATTTACCGCGCTCCTCGGCGGAGAGGCAAAGGTTCCCACCCCCGATGGCAGCGTGACTCTGAAAATTCCGCCCGGCACACAGCCGGAGCAGGTCTTCCGCCTTGCGGGACGCGGGATGCCGCACCTCCGCACGCCGGAAAAGAAAGGCAATCTCTATGTGCGCGTCAAGGTCAAAATCCCCAAAAATTTGACCGAAGAGCAAAAATCGCTCATCGAAAAAGCCGCTGCG
>CAZDGZ010000004.1:0-14236 GCA_964505165.1 uncultured Anaerolineaceae bacterium
GGTTGAGCAGATAAAGCATCAACGCGGCTTCTACCGTTGCGGCGAATTCTCCCAGCGCCAGCCCCGGCGCGCTCAAAAAGCGGAAAAACGTGAGCAGCGCCGCGCCGTTTAGCAGATACAGCGACAAACGGACGAAAATCGTCCAAAGGGGCGTCATCGGTTCTTGACGCGCGTAGAACGCGCGGGTCAGCGTTTCTTGAAGCGCGTAGCCCGCGAGGGTCAGCAGAAACGCGCGGGAGGTCCACGTTAGCAGCGCAGTCCCGGCGGGATCAAATCCGAATACGCGCGCGAGGAGGGGACGCAATCCTGCCGCCAGCACCGCTGCAACCGGCAAGGTCAACGCGAGAAGAACGCGGAGCGCGCGTTCTAGCGTCTCTCGGAAACGCGCCCAATCTTGCTGCGCGGCATATTCCGACAGAGTCGGCAGCAAGGCGGTCGCGATGGCTGTGCCCAAAAGCGTTTCGGGGACTTGCATAATCATCCAGCCATAGGTGAGCGAGGTCACCGCGCCGATTTCCAGCCGCGAGGCGAAATTATCTCGTGCAATGAAAATCAACTGGATTCCAAGCATCGTGAGGAGGCGGGGAGCCATAATCCGCAGCGTTTTGCGGACGCCTTCGTCGTTTACATCGAGCGAGGGAATCCATCGGAAGCGGTATTTCACCAATCCCGGAATTTGAATCGCGAGATGGAAGACCGCGCCCAAAATTACCCCGTAAACCAGACCTTCCACGCCCAAGCCTTTTGCGGGGAGGGAAATCCCTCCGAGATGATAGGGTGTTTTCGGCGAAAGTACGAGGACGCCGAAGATTTGTCCCACGTTGTAGAAAAGCGGTGCCATTGCAGGGAGGAGAAAATGTTGATTTGCTTGTAATGCGCCCATCACCAGCCCGCTGAGAGAGAAAATCACGGTTGCAATCAAGTTCAACCGCATCAAGCGGATGATGACCTCCTGTTGCGCGAAGGTGAATCCCGGCGCAATCCCGATTTCGGAGCGGACAATTGGTTCCGCGAAAATCGCAATCAATGCGGCGAGGGATGCGGTCGCGACGAAAGCCAGATTGAGCATGCGTGAAAAGAGATCCCAGAGGGCGGGACGCCCGCGTGTCGTTAGGTATTCGCTGAGAACGGGGATGAGCGCCATAGACATCGCGCCGCCGGAAATGAGCGCGAAAAGCATATCGGGGAGGTTGTTCGCGACGTTGAACGCGTCCAACTCGAAAGAAAGGCTGAATTGCCTCGCGATGAGCATGGCGCGCAAAAAGGCGAGTGCCTTATCCAGCCCAAAGAAAAACGCGAGAAGAAAAGATGTGCGGGTGAGAAAAGAAAGTTTTTTCATCGCGTTAGAGCGTTCCCCGATACAAGCCTCCGTCTACGGTCAACATGACGCCGGTGATGTACGACGCGGCAGGCGAAAGGAGGAAGACCGCCGCAGCCGCAAATTCTTCCGGGGAAGCCATGCGTCCCAGCGGAATGGCTTGCGCTTGTTTGGCGGTTTCTTCTTCGATGGTGGAATGGTTTTGTTCCGCGCGGAAACGCATGAGTTCGATGACGCGTTCGGTTTTCGTCCAGCCGGGGAGGATGGAATTGACGCGGATTCCATCCGGTGCGAGTTCGAGTGCGAGAGTCTTCGTCAGACCGACGGTTGCGGCTCGGACGCTGTTCGAGAGCGCCAGATTTGGAATCGGTTGTTTGACGGAAACGGAGGTCACGGTGAGGATACTTGCCGCGTCCGATTCTCGAAGATAAGGCAGCGCGGCGCGAATCAATCGCATGTGCGCGAGAAAGGAGGTTTCTACCGCTTGCGCCCAATCTTCGTCTTTTAGCGATTCGAACGCGCCGGAGGGAGGTCCTCCCGCGTTGGTGACGAGGATATCCAGCCCGCCGAGGGCGCTCGCGGCTTTTTCGATGAGCGTCGCGGCGGATCCGGCTGCGGCGACATCGCCGGGGATGGGAATCGCTTGCGAAGCGGTTGCAGACTCGATGTCACGCGCGGCGGCGTTCAGCCGTTCTGCATCGCGGCTGTTGATGACGACGCGGCAGCCCTCTGCCGCAAGTCCGCGCGCGAGGGCAAATCCTAATCCCCTTGACGCGCCCGCGACGAAGGCGCGCTTTCCGTTCAGTCGCAAATCCATTTTTTCCTCCGAAACGCGAATTTTTGACATTATGCCACATCTGGGCTAAACTGTGGAAAATCAGGAGGTGGCATGGATACCGGTCAATGGATTGTCTTGTCTCTCAGCGGGATTTTGCTGCTGTGGTTCGTGGGCGGCGCACTTTATAACCGCCGACGCGGGGAAGAGGTGTATTGGCGGATTTTACGAAGCCTTCCGCGGAAGCCGGACGAGGTTCGCTGGAACGGTTTTCTGCGTTCCGCCGCGCGTCTTTCGTGGAAGAAGCCCGTCGGCTCGCTGCGAAATCTGGAGGTCTTTTTTGCGTTGCTGCCTCGCGAAAATTTGCCGCTTTGGCTCTTTCGCCGGATACAACGGAAGACGGATTCGCTGTATCTCCGCGCGGATTTCGCCGCTCCGCCGCGTCAGGAGGTTGAAGTCGGTCGGCGCGAGGATAGGCAGTTTTCTGCCGCGCTTTCGATGAATCTTCAATCCCCGTATGAGACTCTCCCGTCGGAGGGCGCGTTTTTGTTTGCGCGGCGCGGGGAGAAAGATGCGGCGGCGCTGGATGCGCTTCGGTCCTTCGTTCATCAGGAGGAGAGGATGCTGCTGCGCCTCTCGATTCGGAAAAAACGCCCGCATCTTTCGCTTCAACGCAAACTCGGCGGGGAGAGCCGGGAAGGATTCAAGGAATTTTTCGAAAGATTGCAGTCTCTTCAGTGAAAAAAATCCCGACGGGAAGCCGTCGGGATTTTTCGCGAGAGGGGGGATATTTCAGGCGAAGAGCAGCGCCGCGGCGCGTTCGAGCATGTCTACGCCGCGTACCTCGGTTTCGAAGAGGGGAAGTACCGCGCGCACCATGCCGTCGAATTTTTCTTCGATGTCGTCCATGTAGGCATCTTGCATCTTGACGCGGTTCTTGACGAAGTCGGGGGTATCATCTTTGATGCTGTTTTTGTCAATTTGCATGTTGACAATCACACCGCCGACGGGGATGTTGAATTCGTGGAACCAGCCGATGAAGCGGGTAATCACTGCGATGGGGAGGGCTTCGGGCAGTGTCACGAAGAAGAAGGAGGTGAGTGCATCATCGGTGAGCAGTTCCTTCGCGCGGGTCATCCGTTCTCGAAGGTTGAGCAGATATTCCATCAGAGGGTCTTTTTCTTCTTTGTGCTTGCTGTATGAGAGGATCTCTTTCAGGCTCATTGCCTCTTCGCGGCTTTGCACCATTTTGTTGACCCACATGGAATACACGCTCGACATGCCAAGAAGCCGCCGCGCGTTCGCGGTGGGCGCGGTGTCGAAGACGTAGACTTCGTATTCGTCCTCGAACATCAAGTCAATCATGTTCTCGAACATCGCGGATTCTTCGAACGCGGGGTTCATCGTCGCAGATTCGACGAATTCTTCGGCTTTGGTTTTGATTTCCGCGAATTTCAAGAACCATTCGATTTTTTCGCGGATTTCTTGTTTGGATTTTTCGATGGTGTCGTGGGTGTCAATTTCATACGCCCAGAGGTTCGGCGCGCCTTCGACGGGAGTGGGTTTGCCGAAGACGTTTTGGTCCAAAAGGCTGCTGAGGGAGTGGACGGGGTTCGTCGAGGCGAGGAGGGTTTTCTTCCCTTGCTGTGCTGCCCACAGCGCGGCAGTTCCCGCCATCACGGTTTTGCCCACGCCGCCTTTTCCGCCGAAGAAGATGTATTTCAGGCTGGGATTTTCAGCCATGTATTGTTTCATGGGTTTTTCAAGCATGGCTCATCCTCCATTCTCGAAGAGCGCATTTGCTACACGCTCAATCATGGGCAGTCCGGTGATGTCGCGTTCGAATTCTGGAACGCTGGTCAGCACCTCGTCCCCGAACATTTCGTCAATTTTGCCGAGGTATTTCTTCTGCATTTCCATGCGGTTTCGCAGATATTCGGGAATGTCGCGCTGGGCGAGTTCGGGTGGAATGACGCGGTTGACGATGTAGCCCGAAAGCGGCACATCGAATTTCGCAAAAAGCCCTGCCGCTTTTTGGGTATCGAGCAAAATCATTTCTTCCGGTACGAGGACGAAGAAGAAGGCGGTTTTTTCTTTGTCGGTGAGGATGCTCGAAGACGCGTTGATGCGGTGTTTGATGTATTGAAGTTCTTTTAGGATTTGGTCTTCTTGCGATTCTTTATCCCGCTGCATGACCGCCGCGACTTGCTCGTATTCCGCCATTTCTGCGCGGAGGGCAGTGATTTTGTCAATCCACTGGTCGTAGACGGATGCCATGCTCAGATAGTAGAGGGCATGTCCAAGCGGCACAAGGTCGTAAATATAATAATCGTAGTCGCCGCTGACGACGATATCGACGACCTCGTCGAAGATGGCGCTTTCTTCCATTGCCGGTTCTGCGGCGGCTGCTTGGATGTAATTTTCGATTTCTTCGGGAACTTCTTCCAAGCCGTACATATCGAGGATTTTTTGGCGAATCTCATCCTGATATTCCCGAATGCGCTGGTCGGCGTCAATTTCTTGTGCGTAGAGATTGGGCATGATTTCGACCGCGCCTTTTCCGAAAATGTCTTTCTCGAAAATGTCGGATAAACTGGCTTGCGGGTCTACGGAGAAGACGAGGACTTTGTGTCCCTGCTTTGCCAGCCAATAGGCGGTTGCGGCGCTGAAGGTGGTTTTCCCTAGACCGCCTTTTCCGCCGAACATGATGTATCTTCGATTGGGGTTCGCTTCAAAAACTTCACGCAAAGACATGGCAGCCTCCTAGGCGAGCGCGTCGGTGAGGTCTTTTTCCCGCAGCATTCGGCGCTTCCAG
Source organism: uncultured Anaerolineaceae bacterium (assembly GCA_964505165.1). Taxonomy (GTDB): domain Bacteria; phylum Chloroflexota; class Anaerolineae; order Anaerolineales; family Villigracilaceae; genus CAZDGZ01. The sequence goes on from CAZDGZ010000004.1 coordinate 4,909, forward strand.
GTGCTGATTTGCGGGACGACATACGGCAGCAAGCGAAGGCTGTAATACGGCGGCAAAATGGGGATCCCGAGGAGGTCTCCCATCGTAATCAAGATGAACAAATGCTCCATACTGCCGCGCGTCTTGAGGGCGTAGCGAGCCATATCATGCCCCGCCATCCCGTACAGCACGCTCTTGAATTTATCGAGCAGGCTTGGACCCTTTTCTTTATCGCTCATGTTTTACTCCTCGTTCTGAAATTTTGGTGCATCCTGAAGCGGGTGTATCCCGTCAGGTAATATCCTGGTCACACAAATCGGTCAAATCGCGTTCTCGCAGCATACTGCGCCGCCATGTGGACATATTTGGGACGACATAGGGCAGCAAGCGCAGCGTGTAATAGGGCGGCAAAACGGGAATGCCTAAAATATCGCCGAAGACGATGAGGATGAATAAATGCTCCAGACTTGCGCGTTCTTTCTTCAAGTCTCGAACCATCTCGTAGATGGTTGCGCCGTAGATGAAATCACCAATGGCTCGCGCAAATTTTTTGCCGCGAGTCAACCATCGTTGAGAAGTGGAAGATAAAAGAGATTTTGCCATGAATACCCGTTTGCTGCGAGGAAGACGGCGCGCGACTTCTAAGCGCCGCGCGCCGTCGTTCTTCGTTCGATTACGCCTCCGATTGGGCGTTGGCTTTCGCGCGCTGGAACGCCTCCATCGCGTCCCAACCCAAAACCAACGCGGCGATAATTAGATAAATGGCAATCAATCCGGCAATTACATTGCCGACCAGTTTATCTGCCGCCAGTCCGCCCTCGAAGACCTGCGAGAAGACTTTGTACGCCGTCATGCTCAATGCCGCCAGCGTGGTCAAGAACATGAAGATGAAGGGGATGAAGGTCCAGAGGTAATTCTTCCCTTTCGAGGCAAGCCACACGCTCACGAGCAGGAGGGCGAGCGATGCCATTAATTGGTTCGCCGCTCCGAAGAGCACCCACACGCGAACCCAGAAGCCCGTCCAGATGACGATGGCGGATAGCACCAGCGCCACAATTGTGCCGAAGGTCGTGTTCTTGAAGATGGGGTATGTTTCACCCAAGAATTCCGCCGAGGCAACGCGCATGAAGCGGACGACGAGGTACATAATCGTCAGCGCCATCAGCGTCAGGAAAACGGAGCCATACGGAAGCCCGAAGGAAGTCGGCACGCCAATATGACTCATCATCTCGCTCAAGCCGACGGCGAAGACGCCTGCGTTCTTCCCTTTTGCCACCAAGCTGACATATCCGGCGAAGCCTTTGGTCGCGCCGACGCCGACAACGGCGGTGAGCAGCGAAAGCGTGGCGAGGAACATTTCGAGGAACATCGCGCCGCCGCCTACATACAGCGCATCGGATTCTTTCTCCAATTGCCGCGCGGTGCCGGAGGAGGAGACGAGGCTATGCCATCCAGAAATCGCGCCGCACGCGATAGTCACGAAGAGGAGAGGCCAAAGCGGACCAATCGCGCCCGGAATCTTCTCGATGCCGGAGCAGTCGGTCGCCGCGCAGAGGTCGCCGGACCAATTCGTGAACGCGGGGAAGTCGGCGGGGAAAGCGGGATGCCACAGCAGCAAGCCGATTGTGCCGCCCAAGATGCCCAGGAAGACAATCCAGAACGCCACATAGTTAATCGGCTGTGCCCATCGCCAAATGGGGAGCGTCGCGCCGAAGTAGCAGATAATCAGGACGATGAGGCTCCAGATGAATTGCGCCTGTGTCACCGTTCCGAACAGAACCGGGGAACTTTCGCCGCCGTTGATGGTCGCGAAGAAACTCTGGACGCCCGGAAGCGTTCCAAGCCAAATGCCCACAAACGCCAGCACAACCGTAATGATGCTGGTGACGATAATGTCCATCTTCCACTTGTAGGTCATCTGTCCGGCAATCAGACCAATGATGATGACGAGCAAAACACCAAGCGGAACGCCGGGGTTGGTCATCAGGTCATAGCCTACGATTTTGCCGAATGCACCCATGATGAGCAAAAGGTAGAAATAAATGAATGTCAGCAGCAGGGTGCGGGCGCGGGGTGAAATGAAACGATAACTCAGAGCGCCAAAGGACTGCCCGTCTTCGCGCACGCCGATGACGATGCTGGTGTAGTCCTGTACCCAGCCGATGAAGAACGTGCCGAAGATAATCCAAATCAGTGCGGGAAGCCAGCCCCATCGAATTGCCACAATTGGACCGACAATCGGACCCAGCGCAGCCACTGATTTGAATTGATACCCGAACAAGACGTTGCGGTTCGCGGGCGTAAAGTCCACGCCGTCCATATACATCTTGGCGGGGGTCGCCTTGCTGTCGTCAGGTTGAATGACGTTTTTGTCGAGGCTTTTGGCGTATACACCGTAGCCTACGGCAATTCCCGCAAGGCTGAGCAAAATAGTAAGTACAGCGTTCATGGTTCCTCCTTACAGAAACAGAAAAAAAGTGAATAAAACAATGTACCTGTTCGTGTGTTCCTTTTCTCTCTCTCCGTACAGCCTCCTTTCATGAAATTCGAGAAATGCCTCTCGTCCAGAGGAGAGGACAACCGCAAAATTGAAATAAAAAGCGTTATACTATCTTCAACCTGTTTTTGGAGGAAAAAATGAGTTTACCTATCATGCTGATGCTCATTGGCTTTTCATACGTCGTTTTCTTCGGCGGCTATTCCTGGTTTCGCCGTGAAGGGCTTTCGCTGCGTTTTGCCGTCGAATCTATCCTCATCACGCTTCTGATAAGCGGATGGGCATACTTCGGGCAGATTTCCGTTCATCCTGCGCTCTTTCTCTTTGGCTTGTATCTGCTTACCATGCGGGCGCGTCTTCTAACGGATGTAGGAAATCTCTTCGCCCGAAGGAGACAATTCGACCTCGCGGAAAAAATCTACCGAGCCGCGCTCCGTCTCTATCCTGACAAGACGAGTTTTCTCATCGTTCAGATTAACCGCGCGGCAGCCTTCCTCCAAAACGGAAAAACCGATGCTGCGATTGATTTGTTAAAGAGCGTTCTCGATGAATCGGATGGATACCTCGGCGTCAAATACGAATCGGCTGCCTATTACAATTTGGGCGTTGCCTACGAACGCAAAGAAATGGATTCTCAATCCGTCGTTGCGTTCAATGCCGTGCTGGATATCTTCCCGACCTCCGAATATGCCCGTCGGGCGGAAGCCGCGCTTAAACGCCGACGTCAGCGCCGCGCGGGCAACGAATAACTTCGTACTTTAGGAAAAACCGAATTCCTCGGGGCGGAAAATTTTCCGCTTCGATAGATTTTGCAAAAGGGGGGGAACTCGCTCCGAAAATACATTCTTGAGGTCTCGATAGGAACGAACCTTGCTTCACGAGAAAAAACACATTGAAGAAAAAATCGTTTCTTTGCCTATTGCCTATCATACAGAAAAAACATAAATAATCCATAAATTCCGCTTGCCCATCTTTTCTCCCGCGATTAGAATCTTTGCATGGATTTCGAACTCGAATACCAGCGTGCGCTGGATTACCTCTATTCTTTCGTCAACTATAGCCTGAAACATGCCTCCGATTTAGCCAAAGCGCATTTCGATTTGGGACGAATGCGTGACCTCGCCGCCGCGTTGGGGAATCCGCAGGAGGCGTACCCCGTCCTCCACATTGCCGGAACAAAGGGGAAAGGCTCTACTGCCGCGATGTGCGCTGCCGCGCTCAGGGCTGCCGGATACCGCGTTGGGCTGTATACCTCTCCCCATTTGCAGGATTTCGCCGAGCGGATTCAGGTCAACGGCGTGCCAATTGCACATCGTGAATTTGCCGCCCTCGTCGAGGAATTGAAGCCCGCCGCTGAATCTCTCCCTTTCATCACGACCTTCGAACTTGCTACCGCGCTCGCGTTTTTGTATTTCGAGCGTCAGCGCGTGGATGCGGCGGTCGTCGAAGTAGGGCTGGGTGGACGCCTCGACGCGACGAATATCGTCACGCCTGCGGTAACGGTCATTACTGCGTTGGGGATGGAACATACGGCGGTATTGGGAAATACCCTCTCGAAGATTGCGCGCGAAAAGGGAGGAATCATCAAGCCGAAGGTTCCTCTTGTTTCCTCGCCGCAGAAGGAAGAGGCGCTCGCGACGTTGAAAGACATCGCTTCGGAGAAGGACGCGCCGTTTTTCCTCGTCGGGGAAGATATCCGTTTTTCTCCGCGTACCCATACGTTGGACTTTCAGACGTTTACGCTTCAGTGGAAAGATGAATCGCCGCGCGAGTATCGGATTCCGCTTTTGGGCGCGTACCAAGTCGAAAACGCGGCGGCTGCTTATGGCGCGCTGCGTCTTTTTTCGGAGCGCGCATTGCCGCTTTCCGAGGAGGCAATTACCGATGGATTTGCTCAGGTGACCTGGCCCGGGAGGTTCGAGATTTTTCGCCGAGACCCGCCGATTGTGTTAGACTCTGCGCATACCGTAGAATCTGCAAAACGGCTGCGGCAGGCGCTGGATGCGTATTTCCCGAATTTGCCGGTTGTGTTGATTTTCGGCGTTTCGGAAGATAAGAACGCTGTGGAGATGCTCCGCTCGCTTGCGCCGCGAGTGCAGCGCGTATTCCTGACGCAATCTACCCATCCGCGCGCGCTTGACGTGGAGACTCTGCTGAAGGCGGCGAATCAAGCCGAAGTCCAGAGCGAAGCGACCGATTCCGTCGAGGATGCTGTCGAAAGGGCATTGGAGGAGGCAGAGGGAGGGATGATTCTCCTTTCCGCAGGCAGTATTTTCGTCACCGCTGCTGTTCGTCATATTTTGCAAACCAAAGGAGTTGTATGAGTCACCCCGATTGGACTCTTCGAGATGAGGATGATGAATCCTTCAGCGCATCGCTTTCGCAGCGCACGGAGGAACTCTATCAAATCCCGAATTTGAAGCCGGATGAAGAGGGTTTGATTGAAGCCTACGCGCTTCCTTTGCGCGATGTGGTGATTTTTCCGCGCATGGTCTCGCCGATTTTCGTGGGACGCGAGATGTCTATTCTTGCCATTAACGAGGCGCATTTTCGCAATCAGACGGTCATCGGATTGACGCAGCGGAACCCGGAAATCGACGCGCCGGAACCGGGGGATTTTCTCCCCGTCGGCGTCGAGATGGCGGTCGGACGCCTCCTCAGTATGCCCGATGGCGCGAGTTCCGCACTCGTTCAGGGACGCCGCCGCGTGGAAATCGTGGAGTTTCTGGAGGTCGAACCGGTTCTCCGCGTGCGGGCGCGTCCCATTTACGAGCCGACCGAAGCCGACCGGCAAATGAAGGCGCTGATGCGTTCTACGCTTGCCCTTTTCGAGCAGTGTGTTCAACTGGACCGTTCGTTGCCGGAGGAAGCCTATCTCTACGCGCTCAACATTGCCGAACCCGGATGGCTGGCGGATATGATTACGACCTCGATTTCTTTTCCCTCGGAGGAGAAACAGGCTCTTCTTCTTATGCCTAATCCGGCGGAACGGTTGCACCGCCTGAACGCGCTTCTTGCGCAGGAACTGGATGTGCTGGTGTTGGAGGATGAAATCCAAAGCCGCGTGCAGTCGGAGGTGGACAAAAGCCAGCGGGAATTTTATCTCCGCGAGCAGATGAAAGCCATTCAGACCGAATTGGGAGAGGGGGATGTGTGGACGCGTGATATCGCGGAGTTGAAGGAAAAAATCGAAAAGGCGTCGCTGCCCAAAGAGGCGAAGGAGACCGCGCTGAAAGAACTGGAGCGTCTCTCGCAAATGCCGCCGATGGCGCCCGAAGTCGGTATTATTCGTACCTATGTGGATTGGATTCTTTCGCTTCCTTGGAAGAAGACGACCAAAGATAATTTGAATGTCGGCGATGCCGCGCATATCCTCGACCGGGACCATTACGGGCTTCAAAAAGCCAAAGACCGTATTTTGGAATATATCGCGGTGCGGAGCCTGAAGCCGAAGAAGGATAGGCAGCCGATTCTTTGCTTCGTTGGGCCTCCCGGCACGGGAAAGACCTCGCTGGGAAAATCCATCGCCGAGGCGCTCGGACGGAAATTCGTCCGCGTTTCGTTAGGCGGGGTGCGCGACGAGGCGGAGATTCGCGGACATCGGCGGACGTATATCGGCGCGATGCCGGGGCGAATTATCCAGACGATGAAGCGCGCGGGGACGGCGAATCCCCTTTTCATGCTGGACGAGATAGATAAACTCGGTTCCGATTTTCGGGGAGATCCCTCCTCCGCGCTCCTCGAGGCGTTGGATCCCGAACAAAATTACGCGTTCAGCGACCACTATCTTGAAATTCCTTTTGATTTATCGAGGGTGATGTTCGTCACTACCGCGAACACGCTCTCGACCATTCCTTCCGCGCTGCTGGATAGGATGGAGGTTATCGAATTTTCCGGCTATATCGAGGAAGAGAAAATCATCATCGCGGAGCGTTTTCTCATCCCGCGTCAACTGGAAGAAAACGGGATTGACGACATTGGCTTGAAATTTACGCCGAAAGCCCTTCAGAAAATTATCCGAGAATATACTTACGAGGCGGGGGTCCGCAATTTGGAACGTGAAATCGGCAAGATATGCCGGAAGACCGCGCGCCTAAAGGCAGAGGGAAAACGCTATCCGCTGCAAATCACCCCGCGCGTGGTCGAGAAATTCTTGGGCCCTCCGCAATACTTCATGCCCGAATCTGAAAAGAAGGGCGAAGTGGGGGTCGCGACGGGGCTTGCGTGGACGGTCAACGGCGGCGAAATTATGGCTGTCGAGGTTGCCGTTTTGGATGGGAAAGGCGGGCTGCAAATCACGGGACAAGTCGGCGAGGTGATGCAGGAATCCGCGCAGGCGGGGTTGACTTACATGAAATCCCGCGCGGAGAGTTTCGGCATCCCCATAGAGATTTTCGAGCGGATGGATATTCATATTCATCTGCCCGAAGGCGGAATCCCGAAAGATGGGCCCAGCGCGGGAATTACCCTCACTACCGCGATGATTTCTGCGTTTACGGGACATCCTGTTTTCCACGATGTCGCGATGACGGGAGAAATTACTTTGCGCGGACGCGTGCTGCCGGTTGGCGGCGTGCGCGAAAAAGTCCTCGCGGCGCACCGCGCCGGAATCCGAACGGTCATTCTTCCGAAGAAGAATCAGAAAGACCTTGTAGATATTCCCCGGTCCGCGCGCGCCGCGCTGAATATCGTCCTCGTCGAACACATGGACGAGGTCATCGAAACCGCGATTTCTCCGAATCGCATTGCCGACCCGCCGCGTCCGCGCATCAAAGAAGAAGGGTAGCGCGAGAAAAGGAGTCGTCTATGTCTCTCGAAGGAAAGGTCGTTCTCATCACCGGCGCGTCGTCCGGTTTTGGTGCGGATTCCGCGCGCCGCTTCGCGCAGAAAGGTGCGAGAGTCGTTCTCGCCGCGAGGCGAATCGAGAAGTTGCAGCGGCTGGCGGCGCAGATTCACGAAGAGGGCGGCGAAGCCCTCGCCGTTCCGGTGGATGTCGCCAATCGAGCGGATATCGAAATCATGGTGCAGAGCGTTTTGGAGATTTACGAGCGCGTGGATATTCTTTTCAACAACGCGGGGTTTGGGCGGCTCGATTGGCTTGAAGCCCTTTCGCCGGAACGGGATATCGAAACGCAAATTGCTGTCAATCTCACCGGCTTGATTCAAGTGACCCGCGCGGTGCTGCCATATATGATAGCGCGTGGCGAGGGGCACATTATCAATATGTCTTCGGTCGCGGGATGGACTGCCGCGCCGTTGTATAGCGTATACGCGGCGACGAAATTCGGCGTCCGAGGGTTTACGGACGCGTTGCGCCGCGAGGTTCGCCCTCTGGGAATTCGCGTTTCCGGCATTTATCCGGGACCCGCGACGACGGAATTTGGGAAACATACCGGGTCGGAGAAATACAAAAAGGATATCTCTCTCCCCTCGTGGGTGTGGATGTCTTCCGACTATGTCGCGCAGCGCGTCGTCCGCCTCGCGGAGCATCCCCGGCGGACGTTGATTCTCCCCTGGTGGTTTGGCATGGTCATCTTTCTCGACAATCATTTTCCGCGCGTGTCCGATTTGCTTCAGGGAGCGTTTTCGAGACGATACCATCACGCGGGAGAGGGTGAAATGGAGGATTTTCTCCGGTCTTCCGATTGAACGAGGAAAAGCAAAAAGCGGCGTTTGTGACGCCGCTTTTTGAGTAATTTAAGGAAATGTGCTTTGGATGGGGAGTCAGAGTCTGTCGAGACGGGAGCCGAGCCTATCGAGGCTTAAGCATTTATTCGAAAATCCATTCATCCACATTCCGCGTCCACGAGACGATTTCATCTTCTTGGAACCAGAGGGCAATTTCCTTTTTCCCGTTTTCCACGCTGTCCGACGCGTGCGTGAGATTTCGTCCGACTTCCAGCCCGAAATCGTGACGGATGGTTCCGGGGGCGGCTTCGAGGGGGCGGGTTGCGCCCATTGTCTGCCGCACGGCTGCGACCGCGTTGGGTCCTTCCCAAACCATTGCCATGACGGGCGAGGAGGTGATGTAGCGAATCAATCCCTCGTAAAAAGGTTTTCCCTTGTGAATGGCGTAATGCGTTTCTGCTAATTCCTGACTGACTGCCATGAATTTCGCGGCGACGAGACGAAGCCCGCGTTTTTCGAGACGAGAAATGATTTCGCCGATGAGACCGCGTTGCACGCCGTCCGGTTTGACGAGTACGAGCGTTTGTTCCATTAAATATAATCCTCCATGAAAGATACAGTTTCTCCTAGCGAAGGAGTTCTTCTGCTTTGGTATAGGCGTCTAGAGCGTCTTGAAGACGATTGCTGCGCGTGTAGGCTTGTCCGAGGGTTTCCCAAATCGTGACATCTACGGGATATTGGTACAGCGCCTCGCGCAAATCGTAAATGACTTCTTCGAGAAGTTTGTTGCGTTTGATGAGTTTCTTGTATTCTTTGAGCGCGGCGGGGATGTTTCCTTCCCGAAGCGCGGCTCGCGCGCTGGAGAGCGTGATGTCGCGAAGCATGGTGGTGTTCATCCGTTTGGAGGCGCGGCGCACGGGCGGTTTCGGTTTCGGCGCGGGCTTTTTCTCCTCCGGCGGAGGCGTTACCTCTTGCGCGGGGATGCGTTCGGCTTCAGGAGACGCCGCCTCCGAGGTCTGCGCGACGGGTTTCCAGTCGGAGGGATGGGTTGGTTTGGGAGGCGTGACAGGCGTTTCGGATTCTTCCCGAAGCCACGCGGGGAGTTCCTCTCCTTCGGAGGGGACAGCGGGCGCCGGTTTTTCGATGTCTTTCAGCCAGTTGGGGATATCCTCCTCCGCTGCTTTCTCGACGGGAGATTCGGCAGGCGGGATTTCAACTTGTGCG
>CAZDGZ010000004.1:14336-19595 GCA_964505165.1 uncultured Anaerolineaceae bacterium
GCTTTCTCGACGGGAGATTCGGCAGGCGGGATTTCAACTTGTGCGGCAGGTTCGGTGTTTTCCCGCATCCAATCGGGGATTGTCTCCTCCGCTGCTTTCTCGACGGGAGATTCGGCAGGCGGGATTTCAACTTGTGCGGCAGGTTCGGATTCGCTCTGAAGCCATTCGGGAATTTCCGCCTCCGCTTGGCTCTCGACGACAGATTCGGCAGTCGGCGGTTCGGGCTGTGCGGGTTCCTCCGCTTTGGGAGCGGAGTCTTCTTGACGTGCGGCTTCCTGCACCCATTCGGGGACATCTTCGCTGCGCTCTTCGGGGGTGGTGAGCAATTCTTCGGATTTCGCGCCTTGTTTCGCCGCGAGGGATTCGAGCCATGCGAGGGCTTCGTCTTGCTCTTCGGGTTTCGTGCCCAAGTCATCGGCGGGTGCGGTGGGAACAGGTTCACCGGGTGTTTCCTCTTCCGGCGCGGAGCCTTGCAGCCAGTCCGGCAGAGATTCGTCCTCGATAGGCGAAGCGGCGTTCTCTTGGGGGAGCGCGCCGAGAAGTTTTTCGAGTTCGGAATCGGGAGGCGTGCTGTCGTCCAATCCTGCTTCTTGTTCTGCGACTTCCGCTTCGGGAGGCGCCATAGATTTTATCCAGTCGGGCAAATCGGCTTGGGAAATTTCGCCTTCTGCCCCTTCCGCCTCGTCCAAATCGTCGAAGGTATCGAATGCGGGAGGCGGCTCCTCCGCTGCCCCGCTGGATTCCGTCCAGCCGGCGGCTTTCATCCATTCGGGGATTTCCTCGCCGCCTCCTTCGCTCTTTGGACTGAATTCGCTTGGCTCCGGCTGTGCGGGCGCGGCAGAGGCGAATTCATCCTCGCGGCGAATTCCCATCGTGCGGCCCCAGTCCGTTCCTAGTCCGCCGATGGGCGAACCGTCCCATTCCAGCCGTTCCAGACTGATTGCGGCATCGGGGACTTCTTCGGTGTGGAAAACGGAAGATTTGGCGAAGGCTGCGTAGGGGTCGAGGGAGTTGACGCGGTGACGATAGGCTTGTGTGCTTTCCGCGCGGCTGGTTTGTGGAAGAATTTCCACGAGAATTCGATTGGCGTCGAAAGAGTAGGGATATTTTTTGAGCAGGGTGGAGGCAATTTCGAGGGCTTCGGTGGATTGTCCGGCGAGGAAGTAGGTTTTCGCAAGGAGGGTTTGCATATCGGCTCTATCGGGTTCTTCCGCGAGGACGCCGCGGATTTCGCCGATGGCTTGGGGATATAACTCCCCTTGAACGTACATATGCGCGAGCGCGCCGCGCGTCATGCGGATTTTCGGCGGTTCGACTCCATCGCGTCGCCCGTAGAGACGCTGCAACTCGCTTTGCACGGCGGCGTTGGCGGGCTGTGCCTCGAATGCGCGTTCCATGTGCCAGATTGCCGCGTCCAGATTTCCTTGCTCGTCGTTGACGAGGCTCATCCCCGCGTGCGCGATGAAATCATCGGGAACGGACATGAGTACACGCTGGAAAATATCTGCCGCGTCGTGATACCGTTTGGCTTCCAGATAGGCTTTTCCGAGAAGGCGGTAGGTTTCGAGATGTTTGGGAAAGGTTTTGAGAATGTGATGACAATGGGCGATGGCTTCCTCGATTCGCCCTTCGTCAATCATTGTTTCGATTTCCCGGTTATAAAGTCGTAGAGAAATTTTTGCCATAGCCGCACACTCCTGCTTCCGTATTAGTATGCCTTATTCCGTTCATTTTCGCAAGCAGTTCCCTTGTACCTTAAGAATAAAAGAGCGGAAGCGGCTTCGCGGGCGTGTCTTCGATGCGATGCGCGGCGAGAAGGCGGCGTTTTGCCTCTTCGAGAGAGGAGGAATTTTCCGCGTGGAGGGTGAAGAGCGGTTCGCCTTTTTCGATTTTTTCGCCGACTTTGTGATGGATGAGGATGCCGACCGCGTGATTGATAGGATCTCCCTTCCGCGCGCGCCCCGCGCCGAGGAGTACCGCCGTTTCGCCGACGATGCGCGCGTGGATTTCCGCGATGAATCCGTTTCGCGGCGCTGGAACGGTTTCGATGAGTTTCGCGCGCGGCAGTTTTTCGGGATGGTCTATATAAGAGACATCGCCGCCTTGCGCCTCCACCAATTCGCGGAATTTCTGGAATGCTCGTTCATCCGAGAGCGCGGCTTCCGCCATTTGCCGCGCGGCAGCCTCGTTTTCCGCGCGGTGACCGAGAATCAGCATTTGCGCGCTGACGTGGAGGCAATGCTCGCGAAAATCTTTTGGTCCTTTGCCGTGCAGTGTTTCGATGGCTTCGCGTACCTCCAGCGCGTTGCCGACCGCGTACCCCAGCGGCTGATTCATGTCCGAGAGCAGCGCGACGACCTCGCGTCCTGCCATTTTCCCGATTGAGACCATGAGCGAGGCGAGTTCGCGGGCATCGTCGAGGGTTTGCATAAACGCGCCCAGCCCAAGTTTCACATCCAGCACAATGGCTTGAGCGCCTGCGGCGATTTTCTTGCTCATAATGGATGACGCGATGAGCGGGATAGAGGGCACTGTCCCCGTGACATCGCGGAGCGCGTAAAGTTTGCCGTCTGCGGGAGCGAGGTCGGCGCTTTGACCGGTGAGGACGATGCCAATGGCTGCAAGTTGGCGTTTGAATTCTTCCGTAGTCAGGTTCACGCGGTAGCCGGGGATGGATTCCATCTTGTCGAGTGTGCCGCCGCTGAAACCGAGTCCGCGCCCGGACATCTTTCCGACGGGAAGCCCGCATGCCGCTACCACAGGGAGTACGACGAGCGTTGTCTTGTCGCCGACGCCGCCGGAAGAATGTTTGTCCACTGCAATATCTACGGTGTCTGAAAGGTCGAGGGTCTCGCCGGAGCGCGCCATTGCGAGGGTCAAATCGGCGGTTTCGCGCGGGGTCATCCCGTTGAGCAAGACAGCCATTGCCCACGCGGAGGCTTGGTAATCGGGGATTTCTCCGCTGGAAAATCCCTGAATGAAGAACTCGATTTCCTCGCGGGTGAGTTCTTGTTTTTCACGTTTTTTGATGATGATATCTACTGCGCGCATGGCTTTCTCCTGATGTGAAAATAGGGAGGTAATTGTAACAGAGAGAGGCGTATTTTCTCCATTTTTGCTCTTCTTTCGCAGGTATCGAGGTACAATAAAGCGCGGTTTCGTCCGCATATTCTTCGCATGTAGGATTTTCCATTGTTTGAACTTCTTTTTCTCGGCACATCGGCATCCGCCCCTTCTGCGCGTCGCGGACTTTCGGCGCAAATCGTTCAACATAACGAGTATCGTTTTCTCGTAGATTGCGGCGAGGGGACGCAGCGTCAGATTCTGCAATCGGGCGCGGGGTTCAAGCGTTTGACCCGCGTTCTCTTGACGCATGGGCATTTAGACCATATTTTGGGGTTGGGAGGGCTGCTTTCGACGTTGATGCGCTGGGAGGCATTGGACGAACTCGAAATTTTCGGCGGACGCTCTACCCTCGACAGAGTCCACGATTTGTTGTATGGAGTCGTACTTCGAGGGGCAAAGCCTCGGACGAAATTATATCTACGTGAAATCAAGCCCGGCGTTTTCTTCGAGGCGGAAGATTTTACGATTACCGCGTTTCCGGTAACTCATCGAGGCCCGGATTGTCTCGGATACCGTTTCGAGGAAAAGCCTCGTCGTCCGTTTTTGGCGGAAAAAGCCGAGGCGCTCGGAATCCCTGCCGGACCGGAACGAAGGCATCTGGTCGAGGGGCGGCGCGTGACCCTCGCGGATGGGCGGGTCATCTCGCCGGAGGAGGTTCTTGGTCCCGAGGAACGCGGCGCGCGGCTGGTCCTCGTTGGCGATACGGGACGGACGGATAATCTCCTCGAGGTTTGCCGCGAGGTGGATACGCTGGTCATCGAATCCACCTATCTTGAATCGGAAGCGGAGATGGCGAAGCAGTTTTCTCATATCACGGCGCGGCAGGCGGCAGAATTGGCTTCGAGCGCAGGGGTGAAGCGTCTGATTTTGACTCATCTTTCGCGTCGCTATCGTGAGCGGGATGTCCTCGCGGAGGCGCAGGCGTATTTCCCGAATGCGGTGGTGGCGCGGGATTTCGATGTATTTACAGTGAAACGGGAAGGCGCATGAGAGAGAAGCGTTTTTTCACTTTGGGCGTTTTGACTTCGGGCGGCGACGCGCCGGGGATGAACGCGGCAATCCGCGCGGTCGTGCGGACAGCATTGAGCCGAAATGCGGAGGTATTGGGGATTCAGAATGGCTATGAGGGGTTGATCAATGGCGAGTTCCGCCGTATGGGCGCGCGGGACGTGGGCGGCACGCTGCGGCGCGGAGGGACGATTTTGCAGGCGCGGCGCAGTGAGCGTTTTCGCACGCTACGCGGACAACGGGAGGCCGTTCGCCGTTTGAACGAGGCAGAGATAGACGGGTTGATTGTCATCGGCGGCGATGGCACGTTGACCGGCGCACATGCCCTCGCACAGCAGGGAATCCATGTCGTTGGCATTCCTGCGAGTATTGACAACGATATTTGGGGAACGAATATGTCCATTGGCGTGGATACCGCGCTGAACACGATTATGGACGCGGTGGATAAATTGCGTGATACCGCGTCTTCGCATAACCGCGCGTTCCTCGTCGAAACGATGGGACGAAGCAGCGGCTATCTGGCGGTTCTCGCGGGGATTATCTGCGGCGCGGAGATTGTGTTGTGTCCCGAAGTGCCGATTACGGTGGACGAGGTGGCGAGTGCTATCGAGGATGCCTATCGGCGTGGGAAAACGCATGCCATCATCATCGTCGCGGAGGGCGCGAGTCTTCGCACGACGGAACTTGCCCGCGCGCTGGATGAGATGGATGTCGGCTTCAAGACGCGGGTCACGATTTTGGGACATATTCAGCGCGGCGGCTCGCCGACGGCTTTCGACCGTCTCCTCGCGGCGAGGATGGGCGTGAAGGCAGTAGAAGCGTTGTTGGACGGGGAGACGGACTCGATGGTTGGGCTGCAAGGGCGGGAGATTCGCCTTGTCCCGTTAAGCGAGGTTGTTTCGCGCGAACGCCCCGCGAATTTGGAATACTACAAAATGGCGAGGATGCTCGCGCAATGAACCTTATGAGAAATATCACCGCGTCCGCGTGACGTTTGGCTTTGAGAAACGTGGTGCAGTTTGGTAAGATAACTGCCGGAGACATGCCTCATCTCCGCAAGATGATTTCCCTCTGTCTCCTCCTTTGGCGAAAGCCTCCGCTGAAAGGCGGAGGCGTTGCGTTTAA
>CAZDGZ010000004.1:19695-40939 GCA_964505165.1 uncultured Anaerolineaceae bacterium
TTGCTTTCGGGGGTGTAGGTAGGGAGGACAACGAAGAAGGTCGAGCCTTTGCCAAGCGATGAGTCCACCCAAATTCTGCCTTGATGTCCTTCGACGATGGTTTTGACGATGGCGAGTCCCAGCCCTGTGCCGGAGGTCTCTTCGGAGATATTGCTGGCCCGATAGAATTTGTCGAAAATGTGGGGTTGATCCTGCGGAGGGATGCCGGGACCTTCATCCGCGACTTTGAGGATGATTTGGTCGTCTTCGGCGTTGAGTTCAATAGAGATGCGTTTTCTTTCGGGGGTGTATTTGATGGCGTTCCCGATGAGGTTATCGAGCATTTGGCGCAGACGTATCGGGTTGCCTCGCAAAGGCGGAAGGTCGGGGGAGATGCTGAGTTGGATATCGAGATTTTTCTCTTTGGCTTGCTGCATGAGGTTATCGAGCGTATATCGCAGCACGCCGTCGAGTCGAACGACTTCCCGGCGCGTGTCGAATCCGGCTTCGATTCGTCCCAAGTCGAGGAGGTCGTTGATGAGTTCGGTGATGTCTTTCACGCTTTCGCGGATTCTCTTGACGAATTCGCTTTGTTTGTCGTTGAGAGGTCCAATTCGTTCAAGGAGTTCCGCGTATCCCAAAACGGCGGTGAGGGGAGAGCGTAAATCGTGGGAGACGGTGTAGACGAACCCGCTTTTCATTCTGTCGAGTTCTTTGAGGTAGGTAATGTCTTGCATGGTTATCGCCGCGCCCATATTCGGGACAGGGGTGTATTGCGCGCTGAAGACTCGCCCGTCGTCGAAGTTGATTTCGTGGTATCGCAGCGGCTGGTTTTCGCTTCGTTGCAGCAGGTTGCGGATGTCGGGGTGGGTGATGGCCTCGGTAAGTGATTTTCCCAAGACGGCGGTTTCGCTCAATCCAAATAACGTCGCCATTGCGGGGTTGATGAGGAGTATCTTTTCCTCCTTATCCAGCAGGATGACGCCGTCTTCGATGTTGTTGAAGACCGCTTCGAATTTCAGGCGCATGGTCTCCGAGACCTGATAAAGACGCGCGTTTTCGATGGCGATAGCGGCGTAATCGGCGAGGACGCTCATGAGGAGAAGGTCGCGGTTGGTAAAGGGTCTTCGTTCACGGCGGTTGTCTATGCCGAGGATGCCGATGACTTCCTCCTGTTTGCGGATTGGGACGTAGATGAGCGATTGGACGAAGTACGCCGTTTTGATTTTCTTCGATTCGGAGGAATTGATGAGGAGCGGTTTTCCGCTTCGGATGACTTCGCCCGCGAGAGTATCCTGCACCGGAAGACGAAAGGCGTGGGCGAGGGATTCTTCGAAATTCTCTTCCGCGCGGAGATAAAGGTCGCCGCTTGCCTCGTCGAGCATCAGGAGCAGCCCCTCTTCCGCGCCGGTGGTCTCGACGGCGGCTTCCACGACGTTCGCGAGGACGGTTTCTAGGTCGAGGCTGCCGGTGATGTCGCGTCCGAGTTTGACGAGCATTTCCAACTCGCTGACGCGTTTTTCCAGAGAGGCGGTGGTTCGCTTGATTTCCCGCCGTACCCAGTCGCCCATGCGATGTGCTCTCTCGACGCTGCTTTGAATCATCTCGACGATTTCTTGGATTCGAAGCGGCGGCTGCAAATATCCTGAAACGCCTGCGAGGAAGGCTTTTCTCATCTGGGTTTGCGAAGGCACGAGCGGGAAGAAAAGAATTGGCAATGTCGGAAATCGTTCGACCAGGGCTTTGGAAATTTCGATTCCGTCCTCCTCCCCCAGCGTTTCCCCTAGAAGCACCAACGCCGGCGTGCTTTCTTGGAGAAGTTTTTCGAGCGCATCTCGATGATGGACGGTGACGGTTTCATAACCGGTGGCATGGAGCGCCTTTTCGAGAAGGGTTGCATTTTCCAGCGCGAGGAGTATCAAGTCAGAGTGAGCCATAGAGCGGTCAGGAAGTCGGGGGAATGGTTTGGTTTGCTGCGTCGGAAAGACGTTTGAGCGCGGCTTGTGCAGTTTCTAGCGCCTGACGCTGTTCGGGGTGGAGTTTTCCTGCTTTTTCTGCGAGCAAAAGGTCTATGGAAAACGTCGCGGTTTGCAGGCTTTCTTGGATATTTTCGCGTAACTTCTGCAAGAGCGCGTTCTGCCGCTTTTCGCCGTTACGAGCCGTCTCGGCGGTGAGGCTGAGCGCGCGGAACAATCGGGCATTGACGAGGGAAATCGAGGCGTAATCGCTGACTGTCTCCAGTAGATTTTGCTCATCCCGATTGAACGCGCGGTCCGCTTCGCGGACGACGACCAACACGCCGATGACTTCTTGCTGCGCTTTGACGGGGATGACGAGCGCGGATTTTCCGAGTTGCGAGAGGCGAAACCGTTTGAGCGCTTCGCCGTGAATGGATAATCCCTCTCCCGAAAGGGTGACGAGGGAACTGATTCCGTCGTCGAGGGGTTGTCCCATCTTTTTTGCCCACGCGGGCGGAAGTCCGCGATGCGCGACGAGGCGATAGAGTTTCTTGTTCTCGTCGTCGCGGAGAAGGAACCATCCTTTATCCGCGCCGACGATACGCACCGCGCCGTCCACGATTTGGGTGAAGAGGACGCGATGGTCTGTAATCGAAACGACGGCTTTGCCGAGGCTCATCAGCGTTGTCAATTCGCTGACCTTTTGCTTCAGCGCGCGGTTCATCGTTTTGAGTTGCTGTTCCAGGCGTTCGCGTTCCTTTGCCTCGCGCACCTGACGCAACGCGCGTTCGACTGCGGAAACGACCTCCGCTTCTCGAAACTGCCATAAGAGATAGTCGGTCGCGCCAAGACGAAACGCATGGATGACTTCCTGCTCTTGTCCTTTTTCCGCGAGGACAATGACAGGTACGCGAATTCCTTGAGAATTAAGCGCGACAAGCAAATCTTTGCCGCTCAAGCCGGGGAGATTGAGGTCCGCAATGAGTAAATCAGGCGGCGCTTGGACGGCTTGACGAATTGCCGCGTTCGCGTCGGTTGCCAACGCAACCTGATACCCCATCGGCGCAAGGGCCTGGCGCGCAATCAAATCGCTGATATCCGGATCGCTTTCGACGAGTAGGATTCGTTCTCCTGTACTTGTCATCATTTCCCTGATTCGTTGAAAATTTGAGAGATTTTCCGTTCGAGTGTTTCATTGCCAAAACGGAACCCCGAAATTGTAACACTCTTTTTCGGGGAAAAGTTTTTCATTATGAAAAATAAACCTTTCCATTTTTTGGCTATTCCTTCGTATAATACAAGAAAACGAGGGAAGAAACGATGAAGAAGAGGATCCTTCTGCTTGTCTTCTGGATTTTTGCCGCTTGTACGCCTGAAACGCCTCCCGCGACTCGGACTCCCGCGCCGAAGCCGGCGCGCACCGCGACGCCCAGTCCTTCCGCGTCTTCATCGCCGCTGCGAGAGATGACGATTTGTCTCGGGGGCGAACCGAATACCCTTTATCCTTACGGGGACCCTAATGACGCGGCGCGGAGCGTCCTCGCGGTGATTTTTCCTCCTCCCGTTCTCGTGCATGGGTATCATCTGGAGCCGGGGATTTTGCAGAAAATTCCCTCTCTCGAAGATGGGGACGCGGTCATCGAGCGGGTACGCGTGAGTACCGGCGACGAGGTGCTCAACTCGGATGGAAATCCTGTCGTATTGGCGCGCGGCACGCGCATTCGTCCCGCCGGATGTCGCAGCAAAGATTGCGAAATCACTTATGACGGGAAGACCTCTGTCGAGATGGAGCAGATGGTCGTCACCTTTCGGCTTCGGGAGAATCTTCGCTGGTCGGACGGCGAACCGTTGACCTCGGACGATTCGATTTACGCATTCGACCTTCTTGCCTCGAAAGATACTCCCGCTTCGAAATACCTCGTCGAGCGCACGGCAGCCTACGAGGCGATAGATCCGCTGACCGTGCAATGGCGGGGAAAACCGGGATTTGTAGATGCGCTCTACGCGACTCATTTTTTCGCGCCGATGCCAATGCACCTTTGGGGAAAATTTTCCGCCGCGTCGCTGGTCAATGCGGAGACGGCAGCGCGGTATCCCGTAGGATGGGGCGCGTATGTGTTGAAGGAATGGGTTGACGGCGAGGAAATTCGTCTCGTGCGGAATCCTTTGTATTATCGAGCCGAGGAAAATCTTCCGCAGATGGACGCGTTGACCTTCCGGTTTTATCCCCGTGCGGATGAAGCCCTCGCCGCGCTCCTTTCCGGGGAATGCGATTTCCTCGCTCCCGATATTCCTTTGGGATCCTACGCGTCGCTCCTTCGTTCGCTGGAGGCGAAAGGGGAGATTCAGGTGGCATCGGCTTCCGCACCGGCGATAGAATACCTCTTCTTTGGGATTCGCCCTTCCGCTTATGATGACGGCATCCCCGGCGGACATGACAGACCCGATATTCTCGGCGACGCGCGTACCCGCCGCGCGCTTGCCTCTTGTCTGGATAGAGAGGGGGCAGCCGCTTCCGTTTTGCTGGGGTGGGCGCAGATTCCGGATTCATTCGTCCTCCCTGAAAGCCCGTTTTACAATGCCGATTCGACCGTATACGCGTATGCCCCCTCTGCCGGCGCGCAGCAACTGGAAAATTTGGGCTGGCGCGACGTAGACGGCGACCCGGCAACGCCGCGTATCTCGCAGGGCGTCGCGGGGGTTCCCGACGGCACGTTGTTGACGCTGGAATACGTCACGACGGATTCGCCGCAGCGCCGTCAGGTGAGCGAACTTCTCGCACAATCGCTGCGGTCATGCGGAGTCGGTGTGACCTTGCATTTCCTTTCCCCGGAGGAATTTTTCACATCGGGAAAAGAGGGCGTTTTATTCGGGAGAAATTTCGATTTGGCGGAATTTTCTCTTTACGCGGAGTCGTTTCTTCCTCCTTGTGAATGGTTTACGAGTGAAGAAATTCCGCAAGAGGTAAATGGCTGGGAGGGACTCAACGTCAGCGGGTATCGAAATCCTGCATTCGACGAGGCGTGCGAACATGCGCGCGCCGCGCCGGATGATATTTCCTATTCTTTGAAGACGCAGGAAATCTTCACCGAGGATATTCCCGCGCTGCCGCTTTTCGTGCAGGTGCAGTTGGCGGTTGCTCGTCCAGATTTCTGCCATCTCTCTTTGGACGCGACAGCGGGCGCGTTTTGGAATATCGACTCTTTGGGGTACGGCGAAGATTGCGCGCCCTAAACGCGGTATAATCCTCCCTCAGTGACATGAGCAGAAAACAAAAATCGCCCGAAGACCTCTCGATTACGGAATTGCGCCGTCTTTTGATGGAAAAACGGCGGAGTGCGCGTCAGGAACGCCTGGAATTGTTTCGGCGGACGGGACGCGTGCTTCGTTTCGCGTCGGATTCGCCGCCGGAAGAAAACGATGATTTCCTCGATGTGAATCCCGTTGTCGAGACCTCGGACGCCCCGCCGGAATCTCCCGAGGAGAAAAATCGCCGCTGGATGGACCGTCTCCTCCTCGCGGTGGAGGTGATGGCGGTTTTGGGGCTGATTGCGGTCATGTTGAACGGCTTGGGAATCCTGCGTGAGTTGAATCAGGAGGTCGCGGCGGCAATCGAACAGCCGACGTTGACGCCCACGCCCCTCATCATGGCGGTGGTTCTGCCTTCGGGACATATCCCGCCGGATGAAAACGGGAACACGCGTCCCAACGACGCGGAGATTCCCGAACATCTTCGCCCGATGGTGCAATCCCTCGCCGATGTCCCCGTCCCGACGCCGAGCGTGGAGCAAGCCGTCCGAATCCAGATTCCCGCCCTCCATGTGGATGCGCCGATTGTTCAAGGGGACGGTTGGGAACAGTTGAAAAAAGGCGTCGGGCAGCATATCGGTTCGGCAAATCCCGGGGAACCGGGGAATGTGGTGCTTTCGGCGCACAACGATGTCTACGGCGAGTTGTTTCGGTATTTAGACCAACTGAAACCCGGCGACCCGATTTACTTGTACACGCAGCAGAAGCAATATGTGTATATCGTGACCTCTACGCAAATCGTCGAGCCGACTCAAGTGGAAGTGATGGCAGATACCCCCGACCCGACGTTGACGCTCATCTCATGTTACCCCTACATGAAAGACAAGCAACGTATTGTTGTGTTTGCAAAATTACTTGAAAATCCCTAGGAGGATCCTTTATGGCTAAAAAACGTAAACGACAATCCCGCCGTGTAAAGCGGACGGCATCTCCGGCGGCAGTTCGCGCGACGACTGCGCCGCGCCGCCGCAGCGCGCAGGAATTCAACCCTGATTATTCCTACATCAAAACCGATTTGCAGCGCATTGGCATACTCAGCGCGTCGTTTTTGGCGATTTTGATTGTCTTGGCTTTCTTCTTGAACTAAAAAGAGGCAAAAAATGTCCCACATGTTTGTTCCTGGTCCCGTAGATGTCGCGGACGAGGTGCTTCAAGCGCAGACGAAGCCGATGATTCCGCATCGCAGCGCGGAATTCGAGGAGATTTTCCGCAGCGCGTCGGCAAAAGCGGCGAAGATTTTCTTCACCGAGGGGCGGGTGTTTATCACCGCGTCCTCCGGCACGGGACTTCAAGAGGCGTCGGTACGGAATCTGGCGCAGTCGAAGGTGCTTTCGTGCGTCAACGGCGCATTCGGCGCGCGGTGGTTCGATGTGGCGACGACGAATGGCAAAGATGCCGTGAAACTCGAATTCGATTGGAGCGAACCGGTTTCCCCGGAGGCGGTCGCGGAGGCGGTGAAGACTCACCGCCCGGAGGTCGTCACTGTCGTCCACAACGAAACTTCGACGGGGATGATGAATCCGGTTCGCGACATCGCGGCAGCCGTCCGCGAAGCGAATCCCGATACCCTCGTTTTGGTGGATGCCGTCTCCTCCTTTAGCGGTGCGAAAATCGAAGTCGACGCGTGGGGACTGGATGTGGTGTTGACCTCCTCTCAAAAATGCCTCGCACTGCCGCCCGGATTGGCGCTTGCTGCCGTTTCCGACAGGGCGATGAAAAAAGCCGAAACGGTGGACCATCGAGGCTGGTATTTCGATTTCCTTCGCTTGGAGAAACATCGCTTGAAAGATTCGACTCCCGCGACGCCTGCCGTTTCCCTCGTCTACGCGTTGGATTTCCAGTTAGACAGGATTTTGGCGGAAGGTATCGAGGCGCGGTTTGCGCGTCATGCAGCGATGGCGGCTCGCGTGCAAACGTGGGCGGAAGGCCGCGGCATGGAGATTTTCGCGCCCGCACCCTACCGCTCGCATACGGTGACGACCATCAAGAACACCCTGAATTGGGATATTGGCGAGGTGAACGCGTTCTTGATGCAGCGCGGGATGAGAATTGCCAACGGATATGGTCCGTTGAAAAACAAGACATTCCGAATCGCACACATGGGCGAGACGCAAATGAGTGATATCGAGATGCTCCTCGCCGCGTTGGACGAAATGTAATCCGCGCTTCGGCGCATCGGACGAAAACGGCGGCTGCGTGAACGCTGCATTCTGCGGCGAGACAAAGCCCCGTTTTTGCTTAAGGCAGAAAAGATGAAGACTCCTGTAATCGAAATCGAACGGCTGGTCTACGGCGGCGAGGGAATGGGACGGTTGGACGACGGACGTGCGGTCTTCGTCCCGTTTACGCTGCCCGGAGAGCGGGTCCGCATTCGGGTGACGGAGGAAAAACGGCGTTACGCGCGCGCCGCGCTCCTGGAACTCCTCGAAGCCTCCCCGGCGCGCATCGAGCCGAAATGTCCGCTTTTCGGGAGGTGCGGCGGATGCCACTATCAGCATCTCCCGTATGACGCGCAAACGCGCCTGAAAGCGGAGTTGCTTCGCGACCAGTTGGCGCGCATTGGGAAAATCCCCTCGCCGCCGGAGGTGCGCGTTTTTCCCGCGCCGAACGCGTGGGCGTACCGGAATCACGTCCAATATCATGTGGACGATTCGGGCGCGCTCGGATTTGTGGCGCACCGCTCCGAGGAAGTTTTGCCGGTTCCCCGCTGCTTCCTTTCTGAAGAGCCTATCGAGGCGTTTCGGGAAAATCTTCATTTCGAGCCGGAAAGCGGCGTGACGCGTGTCTCTCTTCGGAAAGGCGCGGCGGATTCGTTGATGCTGATTCTCGAAACGGCGGATGGCGCGTTGCCGGAGATGACTCTCGAAGCGGGAATCTCCGTCGTCCATGTGAGCGGCGGCGACGCGGTGGTCATGGCGGGCGAGACCTTTCTTCCGATGGATGTCAACGGACGCGTGTTCCGTGTCTCCGCTCCCTCGTTTTTTCAGGTGAATACCGCGATGGCGGAGAAGATGGTTTCGTATCTTCTGGAAACTCTTCCCTTGTCGCCAGAGACCACGCTCCTCGATGTGTATTGTGGTGTGGGATTGTTCAGCGCGTTTTTCGCGCCGCGTGTGGGGAGATTGATTGGAATCGAATCCTCCGCCGCCGCGTGCGAGGATTTTGCCGCGAATCTGGACGAATTCGATTCTGTAGAACTCTACGAGGCGCCCGCGGAAATTGCGCTTCCTGCCCTAGAGGCGAATCCTGATGTGGCGGTGGTAGACCCTCCCCGTGCCGGACTCGACCGCCGCGCGCTCGATGCTTTGATTCGACTTGCCCCTTCGATTCTCGCCTACGTTTCGTGCGACCCTTCGACGCTGGCGCGCGATGCCGCGCGGCTCTCGAAAGGCGGCTATCGCTTGGAAAGCCTTGCATTCTTCGACCTTTTCCCGCAAACTTATCATATCGAGACGATTTCGATTTTTCGGCGATGAACGCTTTTTCTGGATGGAAAGAACCTTACGCTCCTGAAAACTGCAAGGCGCTTGTAACGAAAAATCCCATGTCGTGATTGCCCTTCGGCTTGCTTCCGTTCTTTGGACGTGATACACTTTTAATCGAAATGACCGATTCGTTGCTTATTGTCACACCCCATTCTGCCTTTGGCGCTTCGCTTCGGCAGAGTTTGGAAACTTCTTCTTGCCGCGTCCATATTGCAGGGGACGCGGATTCTGCTATTGTCTCTCTCAAGGAAAATCACGCCTCGATTGCCTTGCTGGACATGGCGCTTTCCGAAGAAGTGCTTTTGGAAATTGGCAAGATGCTGCGGGTGCTGAACCCTCGCTTGAAATTGGTCATCCTTTCCCCCGGAAAAGAACCTGAAAATCTGGACGACCTCCGCCCCTGGATTTTCCTGCGGCAGCCGGTCACGACAGATGCCCTTCTCCGCGCCGTTGCGGAGGTTTGCCCTCAAAAGAAATCCCGCGAACGCGGACCCCGGCAAGAGCCGCTTCCCGAAACCGCAGAAGCGGAGGTCGCGCCTCCTTGGATTGACGACGCAACTCGCGCGGCACAGCATCTCACGCGGCTCACCCTCGAATCCTCCGCTCAAGCCACGCTCATTGTCCGCGAAGGAAAATTATGGGCCTACGCGGGGCAACTTTCACAACCTGCGGCGGAAGAACTCGCGGCAACTGTTGCCATACAGAAAAAAGAAGGCGATTTGCTCCGCTTTGTCCGTCTCGAGGCGACTCAAGCCGACCATATGCTTTACGCTACCCATCTGGCGAGTCAGGTTGTGCTTGCGATGGTCTTCGATGCGGAAACGCCTTTCAGCACAATTCGCAGTCAGGCGACCCGTCTCGCCGATTCTCTCTCGGTCGAAAAAGAGTCGAAAGAGCCGGCGGAAGAAGGCGAATACGAAGATTTGGATTTGCCGCCTATCGAAGAAATCCTTTCCGACCTTCCCACGCCGGACCCCGCCACCCCGTTGAAGGGACGCGGCGCATCCTCTCAAACTCCCTCCGTCGTCGAGACGCAGGTCTCCGCATCGGCATCGAATGAATCGAGATTTAGCAAAGAATCCTCTCCGGCAATCCCTATTCGGGATTTCATCTCTACGGATAAATTGAAAGCGGTCAATCAGGTGGCAGCGGAAGAAGAAAAAGATGCGCTGGAAGAAACCGCCGTTGCCTATCCTCTGGAAGCCACCGTTCCGGTGAAATCGCAGCGCCCGCCGACGCCGGTTCGCCCTCCTGCCGCCGGTGAGTTGGATGAAACCGTCCCACACTCCATCACGGAGGTGGCGAGCCGCGTCATCCTGGAACCGGAATCTCCGAGCCTCTATAATTTGACCTATGCCTGTTTGCTGGTGCCGCGTTTCGATTCGCATCATCTTGCAGGAGATATTGCCGAGAGCCTCTCGCGCTGGATGCCGCAAATTTGCCTCGCATTCGGATGGCGTCTCGAATACCTTGCGGTCCGACCGGATTATTTGCAATGGGTGGTCAATGTCCCGCCCAACACCTCGCCGGGGTATCTCATGCGGATTATGCGCCAGCAGACCTCGAAGCGGATTTTTGAAGACTTCCCTCGATTGAAAAAAGACAACCCCTCCGGCGATTTTTGGGCGCCGGGGTACCTCATCATGGGAAGCGCACAGCCTCACCCCTCGAAACTCGTGCAGGATTATATTCAGCGTACCCGCAAAAGACAGGGAATCCCGCGGAAATAGCCTCGCGTTTCCCCGATAATTCACATTCACACCGAAAGAGCCTCCATGCCGCCGACTCTCTATCTCATTGACGGACACGCGCTGGCATATCGAGCCTATTTTGCGCTCAGCGCCTCCGCTCCCGACCGGTGGAAAACCTCCGGCGGAGAGCCGACCGCGGGAATCTACGGGTTCGCGAGCGTCCTCCTCCGCATTTTGGAACAGGAAAGACCCGATTACCTCGCCGTTGCATTCGATACGGGGAAAACTTTCCGCAACGAAATTTTCAGCGAATACAAAGCCACCCGCAACAAAATGCCCGATGACCTCCGTCCGCAAATCGAGCGGATTCGGGAGATGATTGACGCGTTTGGCATCCCGCGCCTCGAAATGGAAGGCTACGAAGCGGACGATGTGTTGGGCACAATCGCAACCAAAACCGCGAAAGAAGGCGCGGGCGTCAAAATTTTCACCGGCGACCGAGATTTGCTCCAACTCGTCACGGACCGAATCCTCGTCAACCTCCCCGGCAGGTCTCTCAGCGATGCGAAAGACTACGCGCCCGAAGATGTGGTTGCCAAACTCGGCGTCCGCCCGGAACAGGTGGTAGATTACAAAGCCCTTATGGGCGATTCCTCTGACAATATCCCCGGCGTGCGCGGCATTGGCGAAAAAACCGCTCGGCTTCTTCTCAGTCAATACCCCACCCTCGATGACATCTATGCTCATTTGGATGACATCCCCACGCGCTACCGAACCAAACTCGAAGCGGGACGTGAATCCGCCTACATGAGCCGCGACCTCGCGAGGATTCGGGTAGATTTGCCGTTGGAATTGAATTTGGAACAGGCGAAAACCGATGCGCTGGATTTCGACGCGGTGAAAACCCTTTTCCGCGCCCTCGAATTCAACACGCTCTTGCGCCGCCTTTCCAGACTTCAGCCTGATTCCGTTTCCGCCGCGCCCTCTCCGGGGACGCAGATGTCCCTCTTTGGCGATTCCGAACCGCTGCATGTGATTTCCTCCTCTTCAATCCGAACCCACATCGTTGCGGACGAGGATGCCCTCCGCGCGTTGGCAAAACGTCTCGAATCGGCAAAAGAAATCGCCTTCGATACCGAGACGACCTCCACGCACGCGATGACGGCGGAACTGGTCGGCATTTCCCTAGCCGTCGAAGAGGGGGAGGGCTATTACTTGCCGGTAGGGCATCGAAACGGAATCCAACTTCCCCTCGCGCGCGTTCTCGACGCGATTCGCCCTGCCCTGACGAATCCGCGTATCCCCAAAATCGGGCATAACGTCAAATACGATTTCATCCTCCTCGCCCGCAACGGGATTCGCGTTGCTCCGCTCGCTTTCGATACGATGATTGCCGAGTGGCTCGTCAATCCCGCCTCGCATAATTTGGGATTGAAAAATCTCGCGTTTGCGCGGCTTGGCGAGGAGATGACGCATATCGAGTCGTTGATTGGCAAAGGGAAGAATCAGCGCAGCATGGCGGAAGTTCCCGTCGAAGCCGCCGCGCCTTATGCCGCTGCCGATGCGGAAATTTGCTTGCGGTTGAAGCCCTCGCTTTCGGAGGATTTACGCCGTGTAGGGGCGGAGGCGCTTCTCGATGAGATGGAAATGCCGCTGGTTAGCGTCCTTGCTGAAATGGAAATGACGGGAATCCTTCTCGATGTGCCTTTCTTCGAGACGATGTCTCGCGAATTGGAACGCCGCCTCGCGGAACTCGAAACACAGGTCTACGATATGGTGGGCGGGCGGTTCAATTTGAATTCTACGCAGCAATTGTCGAAAATCCTTTTCGAGAGGCTTCGTCTTTCGCCTCCCGACCGTACACGGAAAACCAAAAGCGGCTATTATTCCACCTCCGCCAGTGTGCTTGAGGGA
The DNA here is from genome assembly GCA_964505165.1 of uncultured Anaerolineaceae bacterium. Lineage (GTDB taxonomy): Bacteria > Chloroflexota > Anaerolineae > Anaerolineales > Villigracilaceae > CAZDGZ01. The sequence continues at coordinate 32,032 of CAZDGZ010000004.1, forward strand.
CTGCGCGGCGCGCATCCCGTCGTAGATTTGATTTTGGAGCACCGCGAACTCGCGAAACTCAAGTCCACTTATGTGGATGCCCTCCCCGCCGCGTTGAACCCTCACACGGGACGGGTGCATACCTCCTTCAACCAAACCGGCTCGGTGACGGGGCGGCTCGCCTCCTCTTCGCCGAATTTGCAAAATATCCCCATCCGCACGGAACTGGGACGACGAGTCCGCGAGGGGTTCGTCGCGGCAGAGAATCATGTTTTGCTCTCGGTGGATTATTCGCAAATCGAGTTGCGAATTGTCGCGCACATGGCGCAGGACGAGGCAATGCTCGCCGCCTTCCGTGCGGGACAGGATATTCACGCCGCGACTGCCGCCGCGATATACGGCGTCCCTCTCGACGCGGTGACGCGCGAAATGCGCCGCCGCGCGAAAGCCGTCAACTTCGGGTTGATTTACGGAATGTCTCCTTTCGGCTTGACCCGCTCGACGGAACTCACCCTCGCGGAGGCAGAAGATTTCGTCGCCGCGTATTTTCGGCAGTTTCCGGGCATCAAGCGATATCTGGACGGAATCCGCCGCGAGGCGGCGCAGCGCGGCTATGTGGAAACCCTTCTTGGACGGCGGCGCTATTTCCCCTCCTTGCGAAGCCAGTTGAATCGTAACCAGCGCAGCCGTGAAGAACGAGAAGCCATCAACGCGCCTGTTCAGGGCACAGCGGCGGATATTATGAAACTTGCCATGCTGAAAATTCCTCCCGCGTTGCAGAAAGCGGGACTGCATGGTAAGATGCTGATTCAGGTACATGATGAAGTCGTTATGGAATGTCCCGAAGACGAATTGGAGGAAACCGCGCGTTTGGTTCAACAAACGATGGAATCCGCGTATACTTTGAGCATCCCCCTTTCGACCGATGCCAAATGGGGACGAAATTGGGGTACGATGCAGCCATTTGAACCTGCAAACGGAAACGAGAAAAGATGACTGGACGAGAAGACATTTTCCGCAAAGCGATGAACGAAGGGCATTCGGCTGCCTGGGATCAAATGTGGGACAAAGCCGCCGCGTCGTACCGCGCCGCGCTGGAAGAATTCCCCGATAACCCGAAAGCCTTATCCAGTTTGGGATTGGCGCTTTACCAACTTCAAGATTTCAACGAAGCCCTCACGGTGTACGAACGTGCCGCGAAGATTTCTCCAAACGACCCTATCCCCTATGAAAAAATCGCGCAATTGAATAAGCGGCTTGGCAATCTCAAAGCCGCAGTCGCCGCCGCGATGAAAGCCGCAGACCTTTATCTCAATCAACGAGATGTAGAAAAAGCCATCGAGAACTGGGCGCGGGTCATTCAGTTGAACCCGGAACATCTTTTGGCGCATTCCCGTCTCGCGTTGGCGCATGAACGGATGGGGCACAAACAGCGAGCGGTTACGGAATATCTCGCCGTCGCCAGCCTGTTGCAGCGCGCGGGCAAACTCGATAAGGCGATGGAAATAATCGAGCGCGCGGAGAAACTCGCTCCTGAAAACAAAGATATTCGCGAGGCAAAAGCCCTCCTCAAAACGGGACGTTTGCTCCCGAAACCGCTTCGTCCCAAAGGCGGCACGGGACCAATTCGAATCGCGAAGGTGAAACAGTTGAACGCGCCGAAGAAGCGCGAACAATCTGGCGCAGACCCTATCGAGGAAGCCCGTCAAAAAGCCTTGACCATTCTGGCGGAAATTCTCTTCGACTATACCGATGATAGCGAAGAAGCCAAAACCCGACGCGGGCTTCAAGCCATTGTGCGGGGAACAGGGGAACTTTCTCTTCAGAAAATCGAGCAGGCGAAAATCGTTTCGTATTTGGGACAAGCCATTGATGCGCAGACTCATCATCAGGACGAAGAGGCTGCGGTCGCGTTGGAACGCGCGATGGAAACCGGATTCTCCCATCCCGCCGTTTATTTCCTTTTGGGCGCGCTCCGTTCCAAGAGCGACAGGCTCGAAAGTGCGTTGCGGCATTTGCAGCACGCTGTGCAGCATAAGGATTTCGGACTCGCCGCGCGTCTCATCATCGGGGATATTCTGAAGCATTTGGGACGATACTCGGATGCAGTGGTCTCCTACCTCGAAGCCCTCAAAGAAGCGGATTCCGCTGTCGTCCCTCAGGAGCAGGTGGATTCAATTCGTCAACTTTACGAACCCCTCATCGAAGCCGCCTCCTCCGAAACCGATACGGACGCCAGCCTCAAACTTTGCAACAATATCGCCGATTTGCTCCTCCGCCCTAATTGGCGGGAGAGAATCCGCGAGGCGAGGAAACAACTTCCTCAAAGTGAAAAAGGGGATTTCGCCGTGCCGCTCGCGGAGATCCTTATCCAAACCGAGAGCAGCAAAGCCCTCGAGGCAATTGGCAGAGTCCACGAACTCGCGCGGATGGGGAAGATGCGTTCCGCGATGGACGAGGCATTTCAGGCATTGAATTACGCGCCGACCTATCTTCCGTTACATACGCTTATTGGCGATTTGCTTATCCGTGAGGGGCGCACGGAAGAGGCAATCTCGAAATACAACGTGATTGCTCAGGCGTATAGCGTGCGCGGCGAAGCGGAACAGGCGACGAATTTCCTCCGCCGCGTCATCAAACTCGCGCCGATGGATCTTTCCGCGCGCACCAACCTCATTGACCAGTTGATTGCGCGAGGAAAAGTGGACGAGGCAATCAACGAATATCTCGAACTGGCGGATATTTATTACCGTCTCGCGGAATTGGATATGGCGCGCAAGACCTATGCGACCGCGCTTCGGCAGGCACAGCAAAGCAACGCCGACAGGACGTGGAATATCCGCATCCTTCAGCGCATGGCGGATATTGATTTGCAGCGTCTCGATTGGCGGCGCGCGGTGCGCGTCTTCGAGCAGATTCGCACCCTTCGCCCGGATGACGAAGAAGTCCGCGCGCGTCTCGTGGATTTGAATCTTCGCCTCGGACGCAAGGAGCAGGCTTTTTCCGAACTGGAGAATTATGTCTCCTATTTGGCGGGAAGCGGCAAAAATGAAGATGCCGTGAAATTTATCGAGAGCGTCATTGAAGAACATTCCGATACGATAGAACTTCGTCGCTTCCTCGCGGACGCGTATATCCGAATCGGGAAAAACGAGGAAGCCATTGCCGAACTCGATGCCGTCGGCGAATCCCTCCTCGAAGTCGGCGACAAAGACGGCGCATTGGAAGCCATCGCGAAGATTATTTCTCTTTCACCGCCCAACGTGGAAGAATATCAACGCCTTCTCGCCAAAATCCAGCAAGAGTATTGACTCTTTGTCACAGAAACAAAAAAAGCCGACGATTTCTCGTCGGCTTTTTCTATGTTGGAGAACGTCAACTCGCTGTAGAGGAACGGAGACGGCGGGCGACGAAAATAATCACGACGAAAACCACCGCGAGGAGGGCTAACCCCGGAATCCCTACGTCGTCTGCGAAACCGTTATTGGGCAGCGCGGAGGAAGTCGGGACAACGGTTTGTACCGCGATGGCGGCTTGAGTCAGCGCGGCGGCGATGGTACTGGTCACTGCAAAATTCGGCGTTGGCGTCAATGTGTCGGTTGGCATCGCGATAACGGGAGTCTGTGTTGGGGTGGGCGTTTCTGTCGGTACGGGGCTTGGGAGGGGGGTGAGAGCCTGATTGTTCACGATTGCCGTCCCCGTCAGCGCCTGCGCGATTTGCGTGCTTTGCGCGACGGCAGTTGCCTGCTGCGCAAGTTGCGTTTGCTTTTGACGCGGCAAAATGACAAGAACGTAGATTGCCATACAGAGAATCGTCAGCAAGACCAAACCGCCGAGTACGCTGGCTATGATGATGAAGGTCTTGTTGCTTGCCTCTTCGGAGGGCATCTCCTCTGTTTCTTCTACCGCGAAATCGTTACCATCAAACGGATCTTCTGCAAATGGTTCACTCATGGTATTTCTCCTCAACGGGTGGTGTCTTCATTATCCCACGACTTCCAAATTTATCAAAGGGGCAATTATCTCCTCGCCGTTTTCGAGACGAATGTTTCCGGCGGGGGCTCGGAGTCCACTGGGAAGCGCTGTCAGTCCAGGGCGGAGGCTCACCAGCGTTCCGATTTCTCCGGCGTGGGGGTTTCGGCGAAGACGGACGAGTTGCCCGGGAGCAAAGGTTTCTATCTCTCTCGGTTCGGAGGCTTGCGCGCCTGCAAGAGGGATGATGATTTCAGGACGCGCGCCGCTGTGTCGGTCGTACGGTTCGGCGCAGAGGGTGGATTCTCGTTGTATGTTGGTGGAAAGGGCTTTGTAGGCGGCTTGGTTCATCGCCTTTTTCCCGAATCCATCCGTGACCACGATGGGGTATTTCATCTGCTGTGCCAGAGGGAGGAGCGCGGGGTGGATACTGGAGAGAATCAGCCCTCGGACAGGGAGTTCTGCGGCGGCTTTGAGAATTTCCGCGCTGCCGCAGTATCCGCCTAAAAGTATCGAGCCGCGTAGACTGACATCCAGGCGGCTGGCTTTCATCGGCTCATCGGGAGAATCCAGCAGCGAGAGGAGCAATCCCGTGTCAATTTTCCCGTTTCCCCAAATGCCTTGAACCAGCACGCCGATGTTTTGGAGGGTAACGCCGCGCCGGGGAATGAGTTCGACCACTTCCCCGGGGATCCCGGCTTTGAGTTCCAGTTGAGAATCGCTCACGTTCATGAGTACCTGACCGCCGCCGGCAGCGATAACTTGTCCCTCGCAGGGCGTTTTCACGAGGCGGGGAATCAGCCCGCCGCCCTCGGCGATGACGGCGTCTTTGGGAAGTTTGTCGCCGACTTTGCAGGTAATCAATTTGTCTGCCGCGGCGGGTGAGATGCCTAAAATCCGCGCGACATCGAGCAAGACGTGTTCTTCGGAAAAATCGGCGACTGCGATGAGCTCGGTTGCAGAGAGTTTTTGGGTCTTACGGACGAGGACTTCGCCGGGGACCGGAAGCATTCGCTTTCGGATGATGGCGGTCAACGCGGAAATATGAGTCACAGGTGCAAGCATCGTATTAGCCTCCCACCGTCCAATGCCATTTCTTGAGAAATTCCCTTCGGCGGACGGGGTCTTCCGTCAGGGTCAATGGACGCCCGCGTCCATCCAAGACGATGCCGATGGCGCTGCCCGTTACCTTGCGCGAGAGGTGCCGTCCGGCTCCCGCGCCGATGTCTGTGCGGCGCGAGGGCTGAAGGATGAGACGAGCGCTTTGACCTTCCGGCAGTTGGAGAACTTCGAATCCGCCTTGTTTGAGTTCGGCTTTTCGTTCTACGCCGTCTTTGCGAATCAGATGGGCTTTGAGAATAGGCGTCCCGTATCGCGCGGAACTGACGGGCGATACGACGGTTGCGAGCGGGGTGAACGCGCCCGAATCCAAAACTTGGATGGGCAAAATGCTGGTTTTGTCGGATGCCGCGCCGAGGAGAGGCATGAGATGATTGGTATCCAGAATAATCGTTGTGATTCCCGTCGGTTGTATCGAATCGAGGAGCATGAGCAAACTTTGCCCTAATGTGGGCGCGTTGGCGAGTACGCTGCCTCCCGCGAAAATCCGCTCGAATGGCGGCGTGAGAGAGGAATCTTTCCCCGTCGAGTAAGCGGGGTAGCGGGGCTTCGCCGTTTGAAGGGCAAGGCGGAGCGCCTCGCGGGCAATGGCTTGTTCTAGGTATAAATCCTCTTTTGTCGCCGGAATGGACATCGGGTACAAGGATTTTTGATGGAGGTATGCCTGAAGGGTAAGTTTCTCCGTGTCAATGGGCAGCCAGCGTTCTATCTTCTCTAGCGAGGTGTAGCGGAGGAGTTCCGTCAGGGTTTCGCCGAGTCCGAATTGCGGGTAGACAGTGGAGATGGTTTCGCTTCCAAAGGAGGCATGAAGCGATGCGGCGGACATGCCGAGGTTGACGAAGAGGATGGGATTCTCCTCGCCGTACAAACGTCCGAGGAAACGCGCGATCCTGCCTTCGGCGAACGCGGAAGGCAGGAGGTGTCCGCCCGTCCACATATCCAATTCGTCCACGCTCTTCAACTCTCGTTTGCGAATCTCGACGAAGAGGCGGGCGAGGGCTTTTTTAGCGGGTTCGAGGTCTTCTACTTCTATCGAAGGGCGGATATTCGGCGCGGTGCGGAAGGCGCTTGCGTATGCTTCGAGAGAATCTCGGGTCTCTTGTTGCATGGTTTGATTCCCCGCGAAAAGTATCGCCGGTCGAGTTTCTTTGGGGAGGAGGTAACACGCCAGCCCTACGGGTTCAATGAGTTTTTGGAGGGAGTGGGTCGCTCCATGATTCGTCCCTCCGGCGATGACGATGAGGGCGGGGCGCGCATGGAGGATGTTGTCCAGTTTTTCTTGCGCGGGGCGCCTGTCGTTCAGCCCGATGGCATCCGCAATATGGACGTAGGTGGATTCTGCGAGGTGACGCGCGCTCTTCAAAGAGACATCTTCCAAAAGACCGATGATGATGGCGTTTAGAGGCGCCCCTGCCGAAAGAGTCGCTACGAAGGCATCTACGCCGGAACCGTCGGCTTGCATCGGGGAGATGAGCCGCCGCTCCTCGTCCAGAAATGTTTTTCCGGTGAGGAATTGAAGATGTTCGATTGCCTGACGCACGCTTTCGCCGATGTCGTTGAGGGGCGCTTCGGCGGTTGTCGTCGCGCGCCCTGCCGCGATGAATCGATACCGTCCTTCGACCACATCGAAGAGGACGGCGCGGGTTGTGGCTGCGCCTACGTCTACGGCTAGAAGAGAATCGCCTTCAAAAAGGTGAGATGCCATCGTGTCCTGTTTAGAGTGAGAAGATGAATTGCCAGATGAAAGAGAGACGTTCTATCAGGGCGGTCAACGCGGAAGCGTATACGCCCGCGAAGATGACGCCGAAGGTAACCGCGATGAAGATTCGTCCGAGAAATGCCATGCTTTCCACGATGCGGGAGCGGCGGCTGCCTTGTTTGCCGTGCTGTTTCGCAGTGAATTGGAAATATGCCAGCGTGGTCACCGTGCCGATGAGGAGGGTCAATCCCGTGAAAAGTTGTTCTCCCGCGCTGGATGCCGCCGCGTTTCGGAGGTCGAAGGCGTCTATCGCCGACCGCGTTTGCGGGAAAATCGTTCCCAGCACCGCGCCGCCGATGGCAACGGCAGCCGCGACCCCGGTAAGAAATGCCATAGAGGGCGTGCCGATTTTCGAGAGGGGAGGCAGCATCTTCGTCAAGAGCAGCAATCCCAGCACGAAAGGGATGAGGGCGAACAGCCGCTCGGAGGGAGTGCCGATGAGAATCGGTTTGATGAGGCGCAGGAGCATTACTTCTCGCCAGATAACCGCCGCAACATATCCCGCCGATACGCCGATGAAGAGATAAATTGCCGAGCGGAATAGAGGGGTATCTCCGAGCCAGTAACTGAAGATGAGAAGCGTCATAATGAACGCGAGGATACCGGTCAGCAGGTCAGGAGAGAATGCCATTGTCATCTTTACGCCTCCTCTCCGGTGGAATTCGAGCCTCTGGAGGCAAGAAGTCCCCATACCGCGCCGAGAAGAATGAAAATTTCAGCCACGAGGAACCCGAAACTATACGCGTCCCAATACGCGTGGTTGGTCCCGTCGCGTCCGTTGAGGGATTCGTATGCCAAGCCGCCGTCTATGCCGGAGACGATGCCGCGTACCTGCCCGGAGACGTAGTAAGGTTCTAACACCGGCGCTGCCTGTGCGCTGGAGACAACGAGAAGAGGCGTTCCGTTCAACGCGTCATGGGTTTGTTCAATCCACATTTGGGCGGTTTCGGGACGACCTGTCAGGAGCAGGATGAGCGCGAAATCGTCCAGCGCGTGAACTCCTTCCAGCGCGGGGGTCGTCCACGCGGGAATCCCGTTCATGGTCTCCGGGACACTTAGCGGAGGATTTGCTGCGAAGGCTTGGACGCCGGACGCGTAGCCGGGAAGATATCCGAGGTTGATGTATTGTTCGCCGCTGTGATAGTCGTATATCCCTTGCCAGTTGGCGATGAGGCGTTCTCCGAGTGCGGGACCGGTCGGCTGCGTCGAGAGAAGGGCAATACGCGCGCCGTGAAGCATCGTGTGTCCGATGACCGGAGCGGCGGCGCTTTCTATTTCCCCGGATACTCCCGGTTCATATTCGACGAGAACCAAAATCGGCGCATTCTCCGGCAGGGCGTTGATGATGTTTAGCGTATCCATCACCGAAATGGGATACATCGAGGGAGTAGGCGCGAGTCGTGTGTTCAGCAGGGTTGCGATGCCGACAACCAGAAGCAGCACGGCGGCGATGCTCCAGCGCAGGATTAGGCGGGAGAGAGGCTTCTCTTTTGGTGAGGGAATGGCTTTCGGCGTGGTTTCCGCGGCGAGTATTTGTTCCAAGAGGGCAGCCTGAGTTTGCTGTGTGTCGCTAATATCCAGTTTGACGGTTTGAGGCTTTGGCTTGGATAATTGTCCGATTCCGGGGCCTGCCGGAAGGATTCCGCTCAACCCTGCCAATGGACCCTCTTCGACAGGGCTGTATGAGTCCTCTGCCTCGTCCAGTGGCGTTTCGGGGACGACGGCTTCAATCGGACGCATGGTTTGAATCCAGTCCGGGAGAGCAGCGGCTTCCAGATTTTCAGGTTCGGTATTTTCGGCTTCGGTTTCGGCGGAAGGTTGTCCTTCCGATGTGGCAGAGGGTTTCTCTTCGGGCGCCAGCATGGAGAGCCAATCCGGCATTTCGCCGAAGAGCATTTCGTCTACTTCTTCGGATGCGAGAGAGGTGTCCTCCTCCGGCAGCAACGCCGGCGTTCCGGATTCTGGAAGGGTAGTTTCCTCGATTGCGGGAAGCGAATCCAGCCAGGCAGGCGTTTTTGCTTCCTCCGCGGGTTCTTCGCTTGCGGGAATCTCGGCGGCGGGCGTTTCTTCTGCGCCGCC
>CAZDGZ010000004.1:41039-44408 GCA_964505165.1 uncultured Anaerolineaceae bacterium
TTCTTCTGCGCCGCCCATGTCAGCGAACCAATCGGGGAGCCCGCCGCTTTCGATGGAGTCCGCGTTTTCGGTTTCGGGAATCTCCGAGAAAGAATCTTCTCCCACACCTAGCGCGGAACGCCAATCTTCGGGTTCTTCCGCTTTTTCTTCGGAATCGGGTTCGGAAGAGGTTTGCAGCGGAAGGTCATCCGCTGAAGAGCCTTCGCCTTCCGCCTGTAACGTCGAAAGCCAATCGGGAAGTCCCTCTTGCGCCGAGGATGCAGAGCCGGGGGAGGCGTTTTCTTCGAGGATAGGTTCGGAGGCGGTATCCTCCTCCGTGTCCGGCGTGGATTTCGGGCTGGATTCCGCTTGAAGCGCGGAAAGCCATTCGGGGATTTCCTCCTCTTCCTCGTCGGGAGATTCCAGCCCATCCAGCCATGCGGGGAGGTCGTCTTTCTTTTCTTCTTCCTCTTTGGGAGGCGCCGCTTTTTCGACGGGAGAGTCCAGTTTTTCTTCTGTTTCTTCGGGTTCTTGTTTCGCGGCTTCGCGAGCGCCGCGCAGCCATGTGGGGAGCGCGCGTTCCAGTTCTGCCGTATTCTTTTTTACAGGCTCTTGTCCGGGAAGGATGGTCTCGTTCGTCGTCGAGGGGAGCGGCGTGCCGCATTTTTCGCAAACCGCCGCGCCTTCGGGATTGGCGTATCCGCAGTTGGGGCAGAGAATTTCGCTCATTTATTTGCCCCCATACGGTCTATCTACGCCGAAGAGGATTCGCAGTCCGGTGAGCAGTGTCCCCAAACCGACGCCGATGAGAATGCCCCGCGCGCCGCCCACTGCGAGGAAATTGACAATCATTGGACGCACGACATCTCTCATCATGGGAATTTCGAAGAAAGGCATCGGCGCGCTGCCTAGGAAGAGAATCAGCGCCGTTGCGAGGAATACGATGGACATCAAATCTCGCCGCTGACGAAGCAAACGAACGGCGGCGTAGAGGAGAGTCACGGCTAATAATGCCATTAAACTTTTTTCGGCAGGGAGGATAATCCCGTCGAAAAGACCTTTGAGTATCGGGTGGTCTGTTCCCAGCAAAATGCCTAATGCGAAGGTCAGGAAGAGAGAGAGAACCAAGACGAGGCTGTATCCTCTATTTTTTTCTCGCGAGCGAAGTTTGCCGATGTGGACGATGAATAAATTGAATATCCCGATGAAGACAGCGATGCCGGAGAGAATCACTGCCCATTGGACTAGAACCCTTCGAAGATTAACGAGAAGGGGAGCCGGAAAGAAATACCCTAATAAGACCAGAATTCCGACAGCAATGGCAATCGCGGGAGAAAGAATCTTGTTCACAGGAGTCCCATCGCTTTCAGAACTGCACCGCCCACCATGAGGAAGATGAGCAGCCATCGAAGAATATCTTGCGCTTGCAAACTTGCCTCGTGCGCTGCGCCCGCGTCGGAGTACGCGCCTAATGCAAAAATCTCCTCCCCGATGAGGGGATCTGCCGCGCTGGCGAAGAATATCGCTTGTGCCGGTAAGGTGTCGGCAGCGGCGAGCCCCAGGGTCTGTTCGCGGTTTGCCGCGTCGCTAATCAACGAGGCTTCGACACCGAAATTTCCGGCGGCGATATTGACCAGCACGCGTTCATCGCGTATGACGGGAAATTCCGCCGATGCGTACGAGAAGGGCGTTAAGCCTCCCAGTCGTCCTGACGAAACGGAATAGCGATTCAACGCCCCTGCGCGTTCGTAGGCGGTATACAAAATGTCTTGAGAAAGGATTGTGAGCGCAGGGTCGCCGCTGGTCGCGATTGGAGGATAATCGCTTGCGGAGACTTTTTCTGCGATTTCCCGCGTCATGCTGAGGGCTGAAAAAGAGGCGGCGCTGTGTTGAGAAACCATCCCCGCGCGCCCAAGTGCGAAATGGAGGCGAAGTCCTTTTTCGACCGCCAACCCTACCGATTCGCGCAAGCGTTCCAACGAGGAAATGCGCCGAAAAACAGCAGGCTTTTTTCGACGCCACAGCGTAAGCCCCGCGAGGAGTGCCGCGCTCAGCGCCGTAAACAGCATGGCGGAAAATCCGACGAGGTTCAAAGTCACGAGTCTGCTTCCTCCAGAAAGGCAGCGAAGGATTTTACGCGTTCTTCATCTTCTAAGAATGAGACAACCGAAGAAATATGCTCGCCGCCTAAAAAAGGCTGTCCGAAATATAATGCCTGCACACCCAGCACGCGCAGCGGTTCGCCCGCGTCGAGAAACCAACGCGCTATTCCCGTTAACCCCTTGTCGCGAAGCCATGATGCCCATTGGCTCCATTGTGCGTCAGATTTCCGGGAAGACGAAACGGCATTCATGGTATCAGTATAGCATAAGAGTCTCTTGGACGAGAACGCGTGAAATGGCAGAATTGTAACAAATTGTATAACCCCCCGCGCGGGAGGTCAAGTCGAGGGAAATTGCGCGCGCTTACGATTTTTTGCGAAGGCGATATCCGAAACGTTTGAGATAGGCTTCGTTGTTGCGCCAGTCTTTCAGCACCTTCACGCGTAAATCCAAGAAGACCTTTCGTCCGCTCATGGCTTCGATTTCCATTCGGGCGGCGGAGCCGATTTTCTTGAGCATGCGTCCTTTTTGCCCGATGACGATGCCTTTTTGCGAATCTCGTTCCACGAAAAGAGTCGCTGCGATGTACGCGCCTTTGTCGCCGCGTTCGGTGAATTCGTCAATGCGGACGGCGATGCTATGAGGAACCTCGTCCCGAAGATAGATGAGGCAGGCTTCTCGAATCAGGTCGGCGGCGATGTCGCGTTCATAAAGGTCGGTAACTTGGTCTTCGGGGAAGTCCGGCGGGCGTTCGGGAAGGTGCGCGTAGAGCGCGTCGAGGAGCGCGTCGCGCCCGTCGCCGCGTGTTGCGGAAATCGGGAGGAGCGCGGCAAGTTTGGGGAGCAAGGCGCGGTATTCCTCTTTTCGGGCGGCGAGGGCGTCTTCGGAGATTTTGTCTATCTTGTTCAATCCCAGAAGTATTGGCATCTTCTCTTGCATGAGGAGGAGAATGTCCGAGATTCTCGTATCCTCCACTGTCGGCGGGACGGAGGCATCTACCAGCCAAAGCGCAGCATCCACGCCTTCCAGAGCGTCTTCCGCGATTTGATTAAGCGCCTTCCCTAATTTATGCTGAGGGATGTGCAGCCCTGGCGTGTCCACGAAGATGATTTGCATACGTTCCGTGGTGAAAATGCCAAGTTGCGCGCGCCGCGTCGTTTGTGGACGCGGGGACACGGCGGCGATTTTTTGTCCGAGAAGGGCGTTGATGAGAGTGGATTTTCCGACATTGGGGCGTCCGATGACGGCGACAAATCCAGAATGGAAGGAATCGCTCATGGTTTCTCCT
>CAZDGZ010000005.1:0-41989 GCA_964505165.1 uncultured Anaerolineaceae bacterium
CAACGCGCGGGCGACAGACCATTTTTTCGCCGCGACGGTGATGTAACTATTCATCGGCGCTATGACGAAGACGGTGAAACTGTACATTAGCATCCCTGCCGCGAACGCGGTAAGGGAATGTGCGGTTGCCATTCTCAGCGTAGCGAGAAGCCCGAAAATCCACGCGGCGCGCAGCATTGGACGCCTGCCGATTTTATCCGCCAGATAACCGGCGGGGATGTGCGCGACGGTCATGAATATCCCCGCGCCTCCCATGATAGTCCCGATGAGCAGCGGTGATGCGCCCAATTGTGCGAGGTAGATGGGCTGAAAATAGAGAAATAAACTTTCTCCCATTCCCCAGAGGAAGAGCGCGGTGGAAATCGAGACGAGCGCAGGCGTCATGACGCCTCCCCGGAAACGCGGCGGATGAACGCGGCAGATTCCCGAAATACCTCTTCTTTCGTCGGCTCTCGCGTGATGACATGCCCTCCGCCGGAAAGCCATTTCATCGTTTTGTCCTCCGTGCCGAGCGAATTGTATATCTTCGGCATGCTTTCCGGGGAAACGTATGTATCATCTTTCGAGTGCATGAGCAAAACCGGGACTCGTATGCGCGGCAGCGCCGCGCGCATTTCCTCGAGGAGCGGAAATAACTCGGCGATGGAGCGCGTGGGGTTTTTCGGGTACGCGACATGGCTTTCCCATGCGGCTTTGTCGAACCAGCCTTCGCCGGGAGTCTTCGTTTTGGCAAGATAGGGGACGACGGGAGCGAGAATCTTCGTCAGGCGAATGCGCGGGTCGGGAGGAAGCGCGTAGGGCGTGGACATAGCGATTACGCCCGCGACGGGGAAGTCTGCCGCGAAGGTGAGCGAGAGAGTCCCTCCCATCGAAAGACCTGCGAGGAAGATCTCTCGCACCGCGCCGCGGAGCAGGGAATACCCGTCTTCTACCGAGGCGAGCCAATCGGTATATCGGGAGCGAATCATATCCTCCGGGCGAGTCGCATGTCCCGTGAGACGGATTCCCAAAACCGTGTATCCGCGTTCGACGAGATATTCTCCCATCCAGCGCATTTCTTTCGGAGTACCGGTGAAGCCGTGAACGAGAAGACACCCCGGTTTCTTCGGGTCGCCGGGGAAGAAGAAGGGTTCTGCGGTTTCGATAATCATGTCAATATCTGCAATTCTCTGGGGAGGGTTGAGAGGCTCTCCGCGCCCGATTCGGTGAGTATCATGTCGTCTTCGATGCGGACGCCGTTCTCACCCGGAAGGTAGATTCCCGGTTCTACGGTGAATGCCATGCCGGTTTCGAGGATACGCTCGTTGTCGCCGCGCATATAGGGCGGTTCGTGGGCTTCCATACCGATTCCGTGACCGGTGCGGTGCGTGAAGAATTTTCCGTATCCGGCGGCTTCGATGACCTGACGCGCGGCATTGTCCACCACGCGGACGGGGAGTCCCGCTTTCGCGGCGGCGCGTCCGGCTTCATTGGCTTGCCGCGTAATCTCGTGGATTCGCCGCGCCGTCTCGTCCACGTTGCCGATGCCGAAGGTACGCGTAATGTCGGAGATGTATCCATCTACCCGCGCGCCCCAATCAATGACAAGTAAATCGCCCTCGCGGAGTTTTCTTTCGGAGGGCGTCGCGTGAGGGTTCGCGGCGTTGGGTCCGCCGGATACAATCGGCGCAAAGGGGAAGTCGCCGTCCGAGCCGTGACGGAGAAGTTGAATCGTCAATTCCGCTGCGATGTCTTTTTCCGAGACGCCGATTTTGACGAGAGGGAGAGTCGCGAGGAGCGCGTTTTGAGCGACCTCGACGGCTCGGCGCATTGCGGCAATTTCCGTCTCGTCTTTGCGGATTCGCAGCCCGGCGATGATCTCTCCCGCATCCGGGAAAACGGCGTGCGGCGCGGCGGCTTCGAGATAGCGAAATTCGAGGAGACGAAGGCGCAGGGTCTCGACGCCGATTCGTTTTCCATCCAGATGAAGAAACTCTGCCGCATCCCGAAACGCCTGTTTCCACTCGGAGAGGGATTCCCCATACGGAAACGCGGAAATACCGCTTCCTTCGAGTTTCTGCATTTCGAGTTTCGGGAGCACTATCGCAGCCTTGCCGTCTGCTGTGAAAAATCCGACGACGGGGCGTTCCATCAGGTGAAAATGCAGCCCTGTGAGATAAATCAGGGTTGGGCTGGGATTGAGGACGAGCGCGTCCATCTCAGCCTGTTGCAAAAGCAAGGGTAGTGTCTTTAGGCGGTTCATCCATGCCTCCTGACACCGATTATACCTTCTTCACATTTTCTTTACATCTCCTACTCACAGGAAGAGTTAGATGCGTTGATTCGGCAAATCGAATCCGTGATGACCTCCGCGCAACTTGACGCGATAGACGCGATGAACTTGGAATCCGGCAGTATGCGCGAATTCCCGCGCCATTGATGGATGGTTTTCTGTCGTATCTGGAAGAGAAAGCGCAGTGAGTTATCGCTTCGCTTCGCGTTCGATGTCTTCCATCATCTCCGATTCTTGGCGAAGATTGCGCCATCGGAGAAAGAGGGAAAGAACGTAGAGCGAAGTCACAATGAAGAAGACCGCGTATCCGGCGACCATATAGCGCGTCGTGTTGGGAATGGCGTCGAGAAGCATTGGATTATCCTTCCATCAATTTCAATTTCGATTCTTCTATCTCGCGGCGGAAAAATCCCAGCCGAATGCGATGCCAGAGCAAATCGCTGAAGATGACCGTAAACGAGAAGAGCGCGAAGAAGAACGCTGTTTTCATCGCCGGGCTCATGTTGAACCCGCCCTGCGCCGCCGCGCTCGCTGTCCCGATGACGACGGGGTGGATGGTTCGGAACATGCGAATCGAGAGGAAGGTCAGCGGCGCGCTGACTGTCCCGATAATGGTGTAGACCGCGCCGAAGCGCGCGCGCTTTTCGGGGTCCTCTAATCCTTGACGGAGGAGAAGATATGCGATGTAAATCATCTCGACGATGGAGGCGGTCGTCAGGCGCGGGTCCCAAGTCCACCAAGTATTCCAGATAGGACGCGCCCAAATCGAACCCATGACGATGGAGATAAAGAAGAAGACAAGGCTAAGTTCGACCGCCGCTTCTTCGACGATATCCCAATCCAGGTTTTTTGTGCGGAGGTACGCAATTCCCGCGATGCCTGCCGCAACGAAGCCGAGAAGTCCTATCCACGCGGCGGCGACGTGGAAGTAGAACACGCGTTGTACCGCGCCCATCACGCGTTCGGTTGGCGCGTAGACGAGCGCGAGATATGTCGCCGCGATGAGCAGCAGCGCGGACAATATATCCAGAAATTTCAGTAGAGGGGAAGATTTCTTCATGATGAAAACGCTCCTTTATTCCTCGACGACATAATCGAAGACCATGAATGCGATTGCGACGAGGATAATATCGTACCCGATGAGAAGATTTAGCCAAGGGAGAATGTGCTCTATCCCCAGCGATTGCAGGATTCCACTGCTGGCTTTGACCGAGGCAATCAACGTGGGGAGGATAACAGGGAAGAGGAGAATAGGCAGCAGCATATCCCGCGTGCGCGTCTGCACGCTCATCGTCGCGAGGAGCGTCCCCGCCGCGATGTAGCCAATGGAGCCGAGCAGAATAACGCCTATCAAGTCTATTCGCAGCACGTTGACGTTATAGAGCACGCTATACACGGGAAGGACGATGACTTCCACAATACTCATAAATGCCAGGTTGCTCAATGCTTTGCCAAAGTAAATCGCGCTGCGATCCACCGGCGCGAGGAGAAGTCCGTCGAGACAGCCTCGGTCTTTTTCGATGGCCATTGAGCGGTTCAATCCCAGCGTGCCGGCGAAGGCGAACGTCGCCCACAAGACGCCGGAGGTGACACTGCGGCGCGTG
Source organism: uncultured Anaerolineaceae bacterium (assembly GCA_964505165.1). Classification (GTDB taxonomy): domain Bacteria; phylum Chloroflexota; class Anaerolineae; order Anaerolineales; family Villigracilaceae; genus CAZDGZ01. The sequence continues at coordinate 3,877 of CAZDGZ010000005.1, forward strand.
GAGGGTTCGATTTCGAGCGCAAAGTTGAAGATGATGATGACCAGCATCGCGAAGACCAGCATCGAAGAGAGTAATTCACGCGAACGAAGTTCCGATGCGAGGTCTTTCCACACAATCGCACCGACCGAGCGGAGGTAGTTGCGGATGGATTCTTTTTTCATGAGCCTGCCAGTGCGTTTCGGTAGAAATCCAAAAGATTGCCGCCGAGAGAGTCTTTCTCCGCTGATGCCGCGATGACTCCTCGGGAGAGAATATCGAAGCGGGTGGCTAATGCCTCGGTTCTCGCCAAATCATGGGAGGTCATTACAATTGTGCGTCCCTTCGCCGCGACTGCGCGGAGCGCCTCGTCTAGCATCTCGGAGGCGTCTTGGTCCAGCCCCGTGTAGGGTTCGTCGAAGAGAATGATTTCCGGGTCGTGGAGCACCGCGCGTCCGATGGCGAGCCGCTGCTGCATCCCGCGTGAATAGGCTCGGACGAGGTCTTTTCGACGTGACCGCAGCCCGACCATTTCCAGAGCGGCGTTGATTCTCGCGTCCAAATCGTCCAGACCGTACATTCTGCCGTAGAAACGTAGATTTTCTTCGGCGGTCAAATCGCCGTAGAGCAGCGGCTGATGCGAGACAACGCCCAACATACGGCGTACGGCGGAGGCTTCCTCCGGCAGCGAGAATCCGGCGAGGGTGATTTCTCCCATCGTAGGACGTGAAAGAGTCGCCAAAATGCGGAGAAAGGTTGTTTTTCCCGCGCCGTTTGGTCCGATGAGCGCGACGAATTCTCCTTTGTCCACGTGGAAATCCAGCCCGCGCAGGACGGTTTTCATTCCAAAGCGTTTGACGAGTTTGCGAACGTGAATCATTTTAGAGAAAGTCTTTCAAACGGCGTTTGAGCGCTGCCCGGCGGCTTTTGTAGGAGTCTTCCGAGATGTTGCCGGCGCGGTACGCGTCGTCGAGCGCGATGATGGCGTCCATGATGCTTTCCGCGTCTTCGAATTCATCGGCGTCCTCTTCTTCCGATTCGATTTCTTCTTCCTCGTCTTCCTCTTCCCATTCTTCCTCTGCTTGTCGGTCGCGGAGATAGAGCCAGATGCCCGCGAAGATGAGCGCGACGCCCAATGCGCCCGCACCGATGAGGAGATTCTTCCGCGTATCCACGCCGGCAGGAGAGGCGGCTTTAGGCTTGCCGGAAATTTTCATCGTGAACTGCGCGCCGGCGGGGAGAGATTGCGAGGAATAGAGATGATAAATTGTGCCCTGAAATTCTTTCGTTCCGCCGTCTTCGAGGATATCGCTTTTGACCTTGACGCCCTCCGGGGACATGATGATGGCGGAGTCTACGGGCATGTCCATCGTTTGCGAGAAGTCGAGTTTTCGCGTGTAGGGGAGGGTGAAGCCAACGACGATTTGATGCTGCCCCACGCCGGGGACGATGGGCATTGTATCTCCAAACCCGTTTTCGGTTTGGATGTATCGGTCTCCGAAGTCGCCTTCTTGGAATTGGATGTTTTCCGCGCCCTCCGGCAGAGAGAAGGTGAGCACCGCGTCGCCTTTGTTTTCCGCGACGATGGTGGTATTCGTTGGATTGGAGATGACGAAGACTTCGATGATTTGCAAGGAGCCTTCTTCGGAATCGGCGAAATCGAGGAAGACATGCCATCGGTCCATCGAGAGAAGACTCGCGTCGCTGCTGGTGTCGTAGATGGTTACGGGGAGGTTGAGCGTGGTGACGCCTTCCGCGACGAATCCGGGTTCGGAGGTGTAGCCGACCGAATCATACGAGACGACAGCCATGAACGCTCGTTGCGGAGGCATGGGGACGTTTTCGAAGCGGAACGTGCCGTCTTCGTCTACGGTGGTTTCCAGCGTGACGCTTTCGGTGAATCCGCCGCCTGCGTCCATGTCGAAGCCGCGAAGGGTCACTGTCAGGTCTTTGGGTATCTCGCTGCCGGATGCGTTCGTGACTGTGCCGATGATTTCTCCCAGCCCTTCGGGGGTGGGCGTCACGGTCGGCTCGGCGGTATCCTCTTCGGTGGAGTCTTCTGCCGGGGTCTCGGCAACCACAGTGGAGGTCGGGGAGGGTTCCGCCGCGATATCCTCGGCGGGTTCGATTCCTCCGAGGGTGAATCCGCGCACATAGGCGGCGACTGCCCATCGTTCCGTTTCATCTAATTTATCCGAGAATGTCGGCATGCCGTTTGGGGTTCCCTCGGAGAGAATGCCGAAAATATCGGAGGCGGCGAGGGATGCCATGAAGTGCTGGTCGGTGAAATCGGCTGCGTTGTTGCCGCCCGTGCCTTCCGCGCCGTGACACGCGGCGCAATGGGTTTCGTAGATGGTTTTGCCTGTTGCCGTGTCTTCGGATTTCAACGCGAGCGAATATGCGTAAGCAACGGCATCCCACCGCGCTTCGTCGCTGAGTTCGTCTGCAAAGGAGGGCATGGATTTGTCGGGGATGCCGTTTGTGACGGCAGTGTACCAAAACGCGGGAGCGTACAGCCGTCCCATTTGCGGAATGGCGAAGGGGAAGACGGGGTTCGGAAGGTTTTGGCTTTGTGTCCCGTCTCCCATGCCGCGCGCGCCGTGACACGCGGAACACTTTTCCTCGTAAACGGTTTTGCCGTTTTGGATATCGGGCGCGGCGTTGGGAGGAAGAAGGGTCTCGACGGGAGGCGGCGGGGTTTCTGCGCTTTGTGGTGCAGAGGGAGCGGAGACGATGGATTCGGGCGGCGGGGTGATGTCTTCCGCGAGGGAAACGGAACACGCGGAGAGCAAAAGCGCCGCCGCGAGGAGTAAGACGATGCGAGATTTCATCGGGGATTCCTTATCGAAGGGGATGTCCGCAATGCGGACAGAATTTGTCGGATTGCAGGACGGGATGCCCGCAATTGGGGCAGAACCCGCCGGATTTGTCTTTTCGGGCGCGGCGGCGCGCGGCGATGAGGGATTCGATGTCATCGTCCGCGTTTTCTTCCGCCGCCGTCTCTTGGATTTCCGCGCGGCGCGCCGAAATCGCGGCTTCGATTCGGCTTTCCGCGTCGCCTCCTTCGGAGGGTTCGCCGATGGCATCCAGTTTCTTGAGAATCTCCGCGCCTTGTTTGAGTAATGTCGCGCGGAGGGCAGGGTATTCATCTTCCGGCACTTTGCCGAGTGTGTAGTCGAAGTCGAGTTCTTGGAGCGCGTCGAGGAGACGGTCACGTTCTGCCATCAGCGCGGAGCGCGTATGGTCTTCTTTCGGCAGCGCGCGGGGACGCCGTTTTTTCGTAAACGGCTGGGCGAGGTATATCGCCAGCGGGATGAATAGCGCGAGGAGGAGAAGAAATGCACCAATATCCATGTTATTGTCCCAGCAATTTGTCTATGATGGCGTGGATTTGCGATTCGGAGGAAAACGAACCGATTTGCACATAGGCAACCACGCCGTTTTTGTCTATGAAATAGGTCTCCGGCACGCCCTGAATGCGAAAGGCTTGCGAGATGCGCGTGCCGAGGTCAGGCCCGTTAGGATAGGTGATGCCAAATTCTTCGAGGTAGGCGCGGGCTTCGGGTTCGGTATCTACATAGTCTACGCCGAGAAAGACGACATCGCCGCCGGGTTTGTAAAATTGCCAAGCGGATTCCAGCGCGTAGGCTTCATCTTTGCAGGTGAGACACCACGAAGCCCAAAAGTTCAGGACGACGACTTTTCCGCGCAGCGAATCGAGGGAAACTTCGGATTGTCCCTGATATTCGTAGCCCTCGAAGAGCGAAAGGGTGAAGTTGCCGACTTCTTTCCCTTTTTGCACATGCCCTTCTTGCGAGCGTCGAAGCCCGAGGTAGACGAGTACCAGAAGGATGGCAAGCGCCGTCCAGATGAGAAATTGCGCCCATGCAGGAACGCCGCGTTTGGGTTTAGCGTTTGTGTTTGTCATGCTTGATTCTCTCAATCACGTTTTCGGAGTTCTTCTTCGATTCGAGCGAGGTATTCATCCTCTTCCGTTTCGGGGATGGGCGGCGCGGGCGCGTCCTCCGAGGAAACGGGGACGGCGGATTCTCGCCATGCCATGAGACTGCGGTATAAGATGAATGCACCCGCGAAGATGGCGACAGGCGGAACGACATATGCTAACCAGTTGATGCCCTCTTTTGGAGGTTCCGAGAGCACCCGCGCGCCATAATTTTCGACGAAGTATTGCTTGATTTCTTCTTCCGTCCACCCTTCCGCGAGTTGCTGACGGATGAGTTCGCGCCATTGTTTGCAGGCTTCCGTCTCGCAAACGTCGAGGGGGGTGTTTTCGCATACGGGACAATATAACTGCTTGGCAATCGCGTTCACGTCATCGGGCGTAGGGTCCGAGCCTTGCGCGTGAACGTTTTTCACTGCGAACAAAGACAAAATGAGCAGCAGCAAAAGGAGAAATCCGAAAGAGCGGTTTTTTTTCATTTTCGTCCTCTTTTGACCGTTGACGCGCGAACCGGAACGTAGGCGGGGTCTTTGTCCGGGTACGCGGCGATGAGCATGCCAATTACGAAGAGATAACTCCCGACCCACATCCATTTGACGAGGGGATTATGATAAACGCGGATGGGGGTGCTTTGAGGGGAGATATGTTCCCAATTGATGACGACGGCGTAGACATCATCGAGCCACGAACTGCGGACGCCGGGAATCGTCATCGGTTCGCCGCTGGGGTAGAGATCGTAGCGGGGATAGATTTTCCCAAGTTCACGTCCGTTTTTGTAGATGGTCAACGCCGCGCGGGTAATGTACCGTCCGTCTATGTGAGGGAATTGCGCCAGCGAGTCGAATTTCAGCGTGTAGCCCGCGATATCCATCGTTTCGCCGACGGCGAGGTTTTGCTGCGTCTCGGTTTGGAAGAGTTCGATGCCGAGAATGCCGACTGCCATGACCATCATGCTAATGTGGATGATGTAGCCGCCGTAGCGTCTGCGATTTCGGAGGATGAGTTTCCAGAGAGAGAGGAAGATATTTTCTCCAGACCGGCGGCTTCGAGCGCGTGCGCCGCGCCAAAAGTCGTAGAGCGTCGCGAACGCGCCTAATGCCGCGAGCGTAAAGCCGGTGAGGGCAATCCAGTTTCGCATCCCGCCCGCGAAGAGGGCAATCGGAACGAGGAGCGCGGCAGCGGCGGGTTTCCAAAATGTTCGCCCGATGCTCTTTGCCGTCGCATAGACCCACGCAGAAAACGGGGAGATTGCCATGAGAATCATCAATCCCGCCCAAAGAGGCCCGGTGGCGCGTTCGTAAAACGGAGGTCCGACCGTGACCTTTTGTCCCGTCGCCAATTCGGAGATGAGGGGGAAGATGACGCCCCAGAACGAGACGACGAGGATGCCGAGGAAGAGCAGCGCGCCGAAGAGCAAAAGCGTTTCGCGCGAGAGCATGGATTTGATTTCCACATCCGATTTCAAATCTTCCCACCGATATAGTAGAAGCGCAATGGAGACGATGAAGGTCATCCCGATAAAGGCGAAGAAGAAAGGTCCGATGGCGCTTTGGGCGAACGCGTGTACCGAAGAGAGAACGCCGGACCTCGTGAGGAACGTGCCGAAGATGACGAGCGCGTAGGTCAGCATGATGAGAAGCATGTTCCAGAATTTGAAGACGTTTCGCCGTTCCTGAATCATCACGGAATGGAGGAACGCGGTGCCGGTGAGCCAGGGCATCAGCGCGGAGGTTTCGACAGGATCCCATGCCCAGTAGCCGCCCCATCCTAGCACGTCATAGGACCAGCGCATTCCCAGCACCAGCCCAATGGAGAGGAAGAGCCAAGCCCACAGAGTCCATCGGCGGGTGATTCGAATCCATCGGTCGTCGGTGCGTCCCGTGATGAGGGCGGCGATGGCGAACGCGTAGGGGATGGTGAACGCAACGAATCCGAGGTAGAGCATCGGCGGATGCGCGATCATCCCCGGATGCCGCAAGAGGGGATTCAGCCCGCGTCCGTTTTGCGGGATGGAGGCTATCGGGATGAACTTAAAGGGATTCTCGAAGAAAACACTCATCCCCAAGAAAAAAGCAAGAGTCACCGATGAAACAACGATGACCCAGGGGAGGAATTCTTTGTCTCTATCCCATTTTCTCAGGGTAACGGCGGATGCGAACGCAGACATCAGCCACGACCAGAAGACGAGCGAGCCTGCCTGTCCGCCCCATAACGCGGTGATTTTAAGATAGAGGGGCATTTCCCGATTACTCACGGACCAAACGTACTCGATTTCGTAATGGTCGTTGACGATGAGATAAATGAGGATGAGTACGGAAATGGTGATGAGCGGGAAGGTGAGCAGCATCGCGCGGCGGGCGCTTTCGATCATCGCGGGGTTGTGTTTTTGCTCCCCGTACGCGGCCGCGGCGATGCTGTAAAGCGCAAGCGCAAAGGTGAGCGCCAAAACGCCGTATCCAAAATGAGCCAGCATGGGGTCTCCTTTAACCTATCCTTCGACTTGTTCGGGGACGGCTTCTTCGTATTTCGTGGGGCATTTGAGCAAAAGTTCGTCTGCGTAGAATATGCCGTCTTCTCCCAGATGCCCGGTCATAATGGCTTGCGCCTCGTCTTTCAGCAAATCGGGACGAGGTCCGTTATAGACCACTTGCATACGCGGGCGGGAGGGGTCAACGACGGCTTCGTGAAGTACCTTCGCCAGCCCTCCTTCCGCCTCGATTTCTTTGTTGTCTCCGGGGACGTTGGCGACGACGAAGGTCAACAACATGGTATCAGGATTATATTCAATGCTATCGCCAATGACCGCGCCGGAGACGCGGAGGTTCTTCCCCGTCAGCGAAGCGGTTTGCGATTGTACTTCCTCGACAGTCATAAAGTATTCCGCGCTGGCTTTGGTGGAAGAAAAAATCAGATAAGCGACTGCGGCGAGGATGAGTATCCCGCCAACGATGAATTTTGTGCGCTGCATAGAGCGTACCTCCATGAGTAGGGGTAGGTGGAGCGTTTCGACCTCGACCGCTCCTGCATAGGCGTAAACGGAACGCCTGCAAGATAGATGCACATTGAAGTTTATCTAATCTAACACAGGTATATTAAAGTAGGCTGAAAGATACTCACTTTGAAAAAAGATTGAGATAAATGTCACATGACATTTCGTGTGGGATTGTATTACATTTTTCACTATAAGAGGGCGGACGGGGTATGTTAATATACGTCTAATCGAATACTCATATTCTCTTAATTTTTTTATGATGACTCATCCGCGTCGAGAAATCTTCCAACTACATGCGAATCTCTGTGCTGCGCTCGGAGACGCAAATCGCCTTCTCGTTCTCTACGAGTTGGCGCGGCAGCCGCGAAGGGTAAGCGATTTGGCGGCTGCGCTGGAATTGCCTCAACCGGCGGTTTCTCGATATTTGAAAAAATTGCGAGAGCAGTGTTTGGTTCAGTCCACGCGCGAGGGCGCGAGTGTATTTTATCGCCTCGCCGACCCTCGTATTATTGATGCGCTGGAGTTGTTGCGCGAAGTTTTGCGCGACCGCGTGGAAGCACGCGCACAACTGTTGGCGAAGTAGAAAGATATTTTCAAATCTTTGCAAAGAGGAGATGCCAAAAATGCACCATAAACGAACTCCTGTTTGGCTTGCGCTTGGCTTGTCGGGCGTAATCGTCCTCGCCGTCGTCGCTTTGCTCTCTTTGGGCGGCACGTCGGCGCGAGCCGCGCAACCCTCGACGTCGAACGCGTTGGGCATGGCGGAAGGCGATTCCCCCACGCCGGTCGCACCGACGCCAATTCCTCACGTTGACCATAGTCAATTTGAGATTTTGCAGCAAGATTTCGAGACTCCCCAAGATGTGACGAAAGCCTGCTTGAGTTGTCACGAAGACGCTGCAACGGAAATTCAACATACCACGCACTGGACGTGGGAATTCGTCAACGAAACGACCGGACAGACTCTGGGCAAGAAGCATGTTATCAATGACTTCTGCATCAGCCCCGAATCCAACGAACCGCGTTGTACGAGTTGTCATGTTGGCTATGGCTGGAAAGACAACACCTTTGACTTTTCGGCGCAAGAAAATGTAGACTGCCTCGTCTGCCACGACACGACGGGAACATACAAGAAAGCGCCTCCCGCTGCGGGCTATCCGGCAGATGACGTGGATTTGAATCAGGTCGCGATGAACGTCGGCGCGACCTCCCGCCAGACCTGCGGCGCATGCCACTTCTATGGCGGCGGCGGAAACGAAGTGAAGCACGGCGACCTCGATAGTTCGCTGGTCAATCCGCCGTATGAGTTGGATGTTCATATGTCCCCTGAGGGCGGCAACTTCACCTGCACGACCTGCCACACCACCGACCACCATGACATCAAAGGCAGCCGCTACAGCATGGATCCCGAACAGTGGAAAGGCTGCGAATCCTGCCACACCAGCGCGCCCCACTCGTTGAGCATTCTCAACAAGCACGCGGAAAAGGTTGCCTGCCAGACCTGCCATGTTCCCGAATATGCTCGCGGCGGTTTCGCGACCAAGATGTCGTGGGATTGGTCGAAAGCCGGTGAATTCAACGCCGATGGCTCTATCAAAGTCGTGAAAGATGAACACGGCAACATCATTTACCACACCTTCAAGGGCGAATTCGTAGATGAAGAAGATGTCGTCCCCGAATATCTTTGGTTCAACGGCACGGTGACGTACACCCTCGCCACCGATACCATTGACCCGACGAGTGTGGTTTCCATCAACAAATTCGAAGGCGACCGGAACGACCCGAATTCCAAGATTTGGCCCGTCAAACACTTCACGGGTGTACAACCGTATGACAGCGTGAACAATACGCTCGTCATCCCGCATCTCTTCGGCAACGACGATACCTCTTATTGGAAGAATTTCGACTGGGGCAAAGCCATTCAGTCGGGTATGGACTATGCCGGATTGCCGTATAGCGGCGAGTACGGTTTCGTCAAGACCGAAATGTACTGGCCCATCACCCACATGGTCGCCCCTGCGGAAGATGCGCTGCAATGCCAGGACTGCCATACCGAAAACGGCCGCCTGGACTTCGCCGCGCTGGGATACAGCGAAGAAGAAACTCAGCGGCTTACGCACTTCCCGCCCATCGTCGCCGACCAAACCGCTTCGCCTCAATCTCCTCAGGCGTGCGCGGAATGCCATGAAAGTGAATATAACCAATGGGCAGAAAGCAAACACGGAGAAGTCGGTACCGGTTGTGTTGCCTGTCACTCGTTGGAAGGCGAGGGCGAACACCCGACCGTCGCGTATACCATTGACAAAGGCTCCGAAACCTGCGCCGCTTGCCACCTCGACGAATATGCGGACTGGAAAGACAGCAAACATGGCGAGGCCAATATCTCCTGTGTTTCCTGCCATAACCCGCATAATCAACAGCAGAAAGTCACGGATGGCAACGCGACGAGTTGCGAAAACTGCCACCATCAAATAGCCTCCGATGCCGAACATTCCACCCACGCTGCTGCGGGCGTGACCTGCACCGACTGCCACAAAAACACGCATGAGAACACCGGTCATACCTTCAGCATCGAAAAAGATACCTGCGTCAATTGCCACGGCGAAACCATTCATACGGCGGATGCCATCGTCACCGGCGCGGGATTGACTTCGGACATCTCCGAGAAACCGGAGACGGAGCCTGCTCAGAAGACGACGGAAGAACTCGCGGAAGAGCAAGCCGCGACCGCAGGAATCCACGCGACGCCTCCTGTCGCCGTCTCCGTTGTGGTTGGGATTATCCTGCTGGTAGGAATTTACTGGGTATTCTTCACGAAAGATTCCGAAGCGGAATCCGACGATTCCTCCAGTGAATCGTGATGCAGCGTCATCACCCCATCAAGTCAGGAGAATCGTATGACTGAACAAAAGAAACCGCAGGAAGAAAAGACCCTCTCGCGACGTGATTTTCTCGGACTCACCGGCGCGATGCTCGGCGCGGCGACGCTGACAAGTGTCATCGGCGTCAAACAATCTGCGGCGAAGGAAGACACGCCCGAAGGCGAAGGGCATCGCTGGGGCATGTTGATTGACATCAACCTCTGCATCGGCTGCAAGTACTGCACTTACGCCTGTCAGGCGGTCAACAATCTGGATGACGACATGATTTACAACGTCGTCACGCTGGAAACGACCGACAACGGCGACGAATACTTCCTCTCTCGCAACTGTATGCACTGCGAAGAAGCGCCGTGCGTTCATGTGTGCCCCGTTGGCGCGACATATCATCGTCCTGACGGCATCGTGACAATGGATTACGACCTCTGCATTGGCTGCCGATATTGTCAGGTTGCCTGCCCGTACGATGCCCGCGTCTTCAACTGGAAGGCACATACCGGAACGAGTCCTCGCGTGCCCACGTTTGGCTACCCCGAAGTAGAGCATCGTCCTCGCGGTGTCATGGAAAAATGCACCTTCTGCCAGCATCGCATTGACGCGGGGCTGGAACGCGGGCTGACTCCAGGCGTGGATCCCTCCGCGACCCCGGCTTGCGTCGTTGCATGCCCGACCGGCGCGCGCGTCTTTGGCGATTTGAACGACCCCGAAAGCCCCATCTCGAAGGCGAGAGAAGAACACAAGAACGTCATCCGCCTGCGAGAAGATTTGGGCACCGAGCCGAAGGTCTTCTATGTGCCGCCGCAAGATAAGAAGGAGGGCTGATATGCAAGACAGTATCTATGTTCCCAAACTGCGAATCGGCTCCCGCCGCTTCAACGTATTCCCTCTGTGGATTGCCCTTCTCATTAGCGGGCTGATTTTCGGCGGCTTTGGAGGCTACGAAGTCCTCCGTTATGGCTTGCAAGTGACGGGCTTGAATAATCACGTTACCTGGGGGCTGTGGATCATCGTTGACTTGTCCAGCATCGCGTTGGGCGGCAGCGCCTTTGTCTTCGGCGTGATGGTCTACCTGCTCAAACTCAAACGCTTCGAAAATATCGGACGCCTTGCCGTGCTGCTCGGTTTTCTGGGCTACTCGACGGCAGGGCTTGTCCTCCTCTTTGACCTCGGTCAACCGCTCCGCTTTTGGCATCCGGTGGTTTTCTGGCAGCATCACTCGCTGCTTTGGGAAATCACGATGTGTGTGGTGCTCTACCTGAACGTGCTGATTGCGGAGTTGATTCCCATCGTTTTGGAGCATCCTGTTTTCGCCGACCATCCTTTGATGGAAAAATATCCCATCCTGCGAACGGTGTCGGAATTCTTGATGAAATTCGCACACTGGCTGCACAAGTTGGGACCCTTCTGGGCGATTGCAGGGTTGACCCTCTCTATTCTCCACCAAGCCTCGCTGGGTGCTACATACGGTATGCTGGTCGGACGAGGGATTCCCTTTGACCCGACGACGCCGGTTCTCTTCATCCTCTCCGCGATGGCAGGCGGAACGGCTCTCCTCTTCGGGCTGGGCATTCTCGTGTTCCGCGTGATGCGCCCCGGCTTGGTTGAAGACGACGTTCTCTACGCGGTGGCGAAACTTGCCGGCTCTCTCCTTCTGCTGTGGGTTTATATCCGCATGTGGGATTGGGCAGTGGTGAATTACTATAGTTTCAATTACACCGTTGCAGAGCAAACCTCCCTGTTGGATAAAATTGCCCCCTTCTCCGCTTCGTTCTGGTACGGGCAAATCCTTTTGGGCGTGGTCGTCGGCTTCATCTTGCTCTATGCGAACAAAATCAAGAGTTGGAAATTCCTCGCGGTGGTAGGATTGCTTCCGGCAATTCTCATCGTCATCTTGCGATGGGATTACAACTTCTCGGGGCTGGTCGCATCGGTCAGTTACGATCCCTTCACGCCGATAATTTGGCTGAATTCCTATACGCCTACTTGGCAGGAATGGGCAGTCGCGACGGGCGTGATTTCTTATTGGCTGATGGGCTTTAGCCTTGCGGCTCGATATCTCCCCTTCCACGCAACGGCGGAACACGAACACTAATCTCGCCGTTTCGGAAATAAAAAGAGCGCGCTGCGTTTGCGGCGCGCTTTTTTTATTTGGATGTGTTCCTATTCGTCTGCGGGCGGCGCGGCGGAGCCGTAGTCGAGGATTTCTCGGACTCCCGTGCCTCCCTGCGGCGCGGAGACGATTCCCATTTCCTCCATTCTGTCCACGAGACGGGAGGCGCGCGTGTAGCCGATTCGGAGTTTGCGCTGGAGCATCGAAACCGAGGCGCGCCCTGCCACGCGTACCAAATCAATCGCTTCTTCCAAAAGAGGGTCTTCTTTCTTTTTCGGGGTCATATCTTCCCAAAGTGCGCTTTGTTTGAGGGGGACGTTTGGCGGCGGCGCGGCGGCAGAGGAGCCGCTGACGGTGTACGCGCTGGAATTTCCCGCGAAATCGCGCCAATAGGCGACGAGACGCTGGGTTTCTTTGTCCGAAACAAAGACGCCTTGAAGCCGAACCGGCGCGGGCGCGTCGGGGGCTTGGTAGAGCATGTCGCCGCGCCCAAGCAGTTGCTCAGCGCCGGGCTGGTCGAGGATGACGCGGCTGTCTACTCCTGAGGCAACGGCAAAGGCGATACGCGCGGGGAAGTTGGCTTTGATAAGCCCCGTTACGACATCTACCGAGGGACGCTGCGTGGCGAGAATCATGTGAATGCCTGTCGCCCGCGCGAGTTGTGCGAGGCGCGTAATCGTCCGCTCGGTTTCGTCCGGCGCAATCATCATCAAATCTGCGAGTTCGTCAATGACGATGAGGAGGTAAGGCAGCGGTTTTTTCCCCTCGAGTTTCATGCGTGCGTTGTAGTCTGTGATGTTACGCGCGCCGCGTTGCGCGAAGAGGTGATAGCGCTTGTCCATTTCGCGGGTCATCCACTGAAGCGCGCCGATGACATGTTCCGTATCTACGACGACGGGCGCGAGAAGATGCGGAATCCCGTTGTAGCCGGTGAGTTCTACGCGTTTCGGGTCTACGAGGACGAGACGAAGGGATTCCGGGGTGTGGAAGAGGAGCAGGGAGGTCAATACGGCGTTGATGCACACCGATTTCCCTGAGCCGGTTGTTCCGGCAATGAGAAGATGCGGCATGGCGCTCAGGTCGGCGACGACGGGATGCCCCGCGACATCGCGTCCCAGCGCGAAACGAAGCGGCGCTTTTTTCCGCTTGAAGGTGTCGCTTTCGAGGATGTCGCGGAGGGAGACGAGGGCGATTTCTTCGTTGGGGACTTCGATGCCGACGTAACTATGTCCGGGGACGGGCGCTTGAATACGGATTCGGGATGCGGCGAGCGCAAGGGCAAGGTCATTTGCAAGGGAGGTGATTTTGTTGACGCGTACGCGCGTGCGCCCGCTGCGGGTCTCGATGAAGCCGGGTTCGACTCCGAATTGTGTGATGGTGGGGCCTCGATTGATTTCGACCACGCGCACGGGCGCGCCGAAGGATGCAAGGGTATCTTCGATGAGACGCGCGCGTTGCTCGACGAATTCTTCGTTGACGGAGGGCGCGCTGCCGCTTTCGAGGATGTTTGCGATGGATGGGAGAGTCCACTGGATGGCAGATGCGCCGGAAGTGCCGGGTGTGTAGATGTTTGCTGGCGGCGTCGAAACGGAATCAGGCTGCGGTTCCGCGCGTGGAATCGGCTGGAATCCGTTTTCTTGCGGGGGAGAATCGGGGGAGGCGGATTCGGCTTTTTCGGCGCGGCGAGTCTTCCATATTTCCCAAAGAGAATGTAGAAGTTTCCCGATAGGGGCGAAGAGTTCGGGGATGGAAAGGTCGAGCGTGAGCGCTAATCCGACGAGAAGCCATGCTGCGAGGACGACTTCCGCGCCGATACCGCCCAGGGCAACCCAGAGGATTCTCAGGATTTGCCCGCCGATGTAGCCGCCTCCTGCGGACGCGTTGTCGAAGGTGATGGGGCGGAGCGGGTCGCCGCTGAAGATGTGCAGGAAGGAGAGCATCCATAGGAAGAGGAGAAATGCGCCGACGCTCCGTTCTGCGGAGAGGTCGGGAATTTTTTCGATGTTGCGGAGGATAAGCCAGATGCCGAAGACGAGAAGTGCGAGGGGGAGAATGTATACGCCCCAGCCGAAGAGGAGGCTGAGGAACTGTACCCATCCGCCGGTGAGTTGGCTGCGATTCGCGGAGAGAAGGGAGAGGAGGGTCAGCAGTCCCAGGAGGGTCATGCCTGTCCCTACGAGGTCAAGTTTTCTGTCTATGGAAAGGCTTTTCCACCAGGAGACGCGCGGGGGCGGAGAGGAACGGCGGGAAGAGGTTTTCTTTCGCCGCGCAGGGGTGCTTTTCTTGCGAGTGTTTTTCTTTTTCGATGCCATAGCGTGGAGGGATTATAGCACAAATGGTCTAAAGGTCGTCAGGCGAGTGTGACGCCTTCGAGTTTGAGGAGCCAGGCTTTTGTTTCGAGTCCGTTTTTTCCGCTGTAGCCGACGAGTTTTTTCCCGGCTCCGAGGACGCGGTGACACGGGATGATGAGGGGGATGGGGTTGGTCGCTTCGGCGCGTCCGACGGCGCGGGCTGCACGCGGGCGTCCGATTTCCGCGGCGATTTCGCCATAGGTGCGCGTTTCTCCATAGGGAATTCGATAGGTTGCCCGAAGGACTTCGCGTTGAAACGAGGAAAGAAAGTTCCACGCGATGGGGATTTGGAACGCGCGGCGGTATCCGGCGAGGTATTCTTCGAGTTGGTTCGCGGCGTCTGCGATTCGCGCGTCGGAGAGGCGGATTTCTTGTTTGTATCGGCGCGCGAGAAAGTCGCGGAATTCGCTTTCGGGTTTGTCCCATTGCACTGCTGCGAGTCCGCTTTCGGAGTATGCAACCCAGAGGCGTCCCAGAGGGGTCGGCGAGGTTTTGCCGATGTAGAGAGTCATGTTGTCCCTTTTCGCGGCGGGAAAGGAATCGCCGCTTTAGGGGTATTTTAACCGCTTTTTTTGTTTACAACTTTGAAAGTTGATGGAAAGTCGTAGGGTAATCGTAGGGAAAGCGTCAAGTACGTTTTTTTTCTCCATGATAGGATAAAGTCGTAAGGTGATTTCTCTTCTCCTCCTTTCAAAATGAGAGCCAAGGTCGGCGTCCTTGGCTCTCACGATTCTAGGTGGGTTTGGGGGTACAATAGGCGCATGAAAAAGAAAAAGTCTCAATTGCAAATTACGATTATCGGTCTCGGACAAATTGGTGCATCGGTGGGAATGGCGCTTTCTCCGCAGGGGAAGCGGTTGCATCGCGTGGGGTATGACGCGGATATGGCTGTTGCCAAAGTTGCACAGCGAGACGACGCGGTGGACGAGGTGAAATTTCGTCTGGAGGCTGCCGTTCGTGATGCGGATATTCTCCTATTTGCTTTGCCTTTTCATGAAATGCGCCGGATGATGGAAGCCGCCGCGCCTTTGCTTCGAAAACCCGCGCTGATTTTGGATACCGCTCCGGTCAAACGCGTGACGCGCGGGTGGGTGGAGGAACTTTTCCCGCAGCGTTATGCCTATGTGGGGTTGATGCCCGCGATTAATTCTTCTTATCTCTATGAGGCGGAGGCAGGACGCGGGGCGCGCTCGGATTTGTTCGAGGATAGTGTAATTTTTCTTTCTCTCTCGCCGGATACCTCCTCGGATGTGGTGCAGTTCGTAGCCGGTTTCGTGCAGTCGTTGGGGGCGCGGCCTGTGTTTTCCAACGATGACGAGGTAGACGGGTTGATGGCGTCGGTTCACATTCTTCCGCAACTCACCGCGGCGGCTTTAATCCACGCGACATTGGGACAGCCCGGATGGAGAGACAGCCGGAAACTTGCCGGGAAAGCCTATACGGAAGCAACCGCGCCGTTGCTCCATCAGGATATTCTCCCCGCGCTGCGAGACGAAACGATGACGAATCGGGAAAATGTGCTGCGGGCGGTGGATGCGATGATTGCCTCGCTGCATAATTTGCGGGATGAAATTGCCAAAGAAGAGGGCGACGCGTTCCTCGCACGATTGGAGGACGCGATTGACCGCCGCGAATCATGGTGGGGAGAACGCCTGGAAGGGCGATGGGGCGCGCCGGAAACGCCCGCGTCAATGCCGGAGATGCCTCGGCTTTTCGAGCGCCTTTTCGGGATTTCTCCCAGAAAAAATATCGGAGACAAATGACGGCGTATTGTTATATCGTGCAATGCGCGGATGGAACGTATTACACCGGCTGGACGACTAATCCCGAACGCCGCGTGCAGGAACACAATGAGGGGCGCGGCGCGCGGTATACGCGTTCGCGGCGTCCCGTGCGGCTGGTCTATGTGGAAACCTGTTCCGATAAACGCGCGGCGATGCGGCGGGAAAACGCGATAAAGCGTCTCTCTCATCTGGAAAAAGAAAAACTGATTCTCGCTTCTTGAAGAGATGAGAAATAAAAAAAAGCCGCGAGGAAACTCGCGGCGTTCTTGTTTTGGCGGGAAATGTGCTATTCGTCGGCGAAGAGAGGAAGATGTCCCAGCGCGATGACTTCCGACCATTTTGCTCTGTCGCCCTCGGTCAGGATGGCTGCCTCCGCTGCGACTTTTCCGCCTGCTTTTTCGATAATCATTCGCATCCCTTGAAGCGTGGAGCCGGTGCTGATGACATCGTCTACGATGAGGAGATTCTTCCCTTCTACGAGAGGGCGGTCTTTTTCATCCAGAATAAGCGTTTGGGGTTTTCCGGTGGTAATCGAGAGGGTTTCGGCTTGGATAACTTCGCCCATATAGGGCTTGTAAGATTTTCGGAGGATGATGTAGGGTTTCCCCGTGACGACGGACATCGCATACGCAAGCGGGATGGATTTTGCCTCGGCGGTGATGATGGCGTCGTACTCGATGTCTTGGACGGCTTTTCCCAGGGCTTTTGCGCAGGCTTGCACGAGTTCGGTATCGCCTAGAATGTTGAGAACGGCAATCCGAAGTCCGGGTTTGATTTCGAACAGGGGAAGATGGCGGGTTAGTCCTGCGATTTCTATGGTATAGGTTTCTCGTTGAGACATGAGATACTCCTGAAGCAACGCTGATTAAGTGTATCACAAAACGGGCTGAGAGAGGGATGAAATTAGTGCGGCGCGAAAAATTCGACGATATACCGCCGCGCTTTGAGAGGTTCGCTGAAAAATTCCTCTCCCCCAAAAGGAGACTTGTCGAATGGTTGGATAGGCTGTATACTTGATGCTGGTGTGAGCGAAAGACTTGCACAAAAAATAACTCCCTAGAACCCTTTTAAGAAGGAGAAAGAACGTATGAAGAAACTCTATGTTGTTTTTGCGCTTTTGGCGATTGCCGCGATGGCGCTTGCCGCCTGCGGTCCGAAAGCCCCTGCTTCGGAAGAAGTAGATTGTGCTTCGGAAGAGGTCTTCTGTGTTGGTCTGGTGACCGATGTCGGCGAAATTGACGACAAATCCTTCAACCAGTCTGCATGGGAAGGCGTCAAGAAGGCGGAATCCGAACTCGGCGCGCATGTGGAATATGTTGAGACCAAAGACGCGAAAGACTACGCTGCGAATATCGAACTCTTCGCGGACAAGGGCTATGATGTCATCGTGACCGTTGGCTTCGCGCTGGGTCAGGCGACGGTAGAAGAAGCCGCGAAATATCCTGACATCAAATTCATCGGTGTTGACCAGTTCCAGGGCGAACCCGTTGAAAACGTTGCGGGCTTGCTCTTCCCTGAAGACAAAGCCGGCTTTATGGCGGGCGCGCTTGCGGCGCAGTTGAGCAAGACCGGCACTATCGCTGCTGTCCTCGGCACCGACCTTGTTCCCCCCGTTGTTGCCTTCAAAGAAGGCTACGAAGCGGGCGCACGCTATATTAACCCCGACATCACCATCATTTCCACCTATCACCCCGGCGGCTTGGATGTCGCGTTTGTGGATCCTGAATGGGGTGCCGCGACCGCCAAACAGGCGATTGACCAGGGCGCAGATGTTGTCTTCGGCGCAGGCGGAAAGACCGGCAACGGCGCGTTGATTGAAGTTGCGTCGCACGAAGGTCTTTACTGCATCGGCGTAGACACCGACCAGTGGGAAACCGTCCCCGAGGCGCATCCCTGCTTGGTGTCCAGCGCGATGAAACTCATCACCCCCGGCGTTTTCGAACTCATCCAGAAAGCGCAAGATGGTGAATTCCCCAGCGGCAACTACTTCGGCTCTGTCGGCTTGGCTCCCTTCCATGACTTCGACAGCCAGATTCCGCAAGAAGTCAAGGACAAACTGGATGAAATCAAGACCGGTTTGTTTGACGGAACCATCGAAACCGGCTACAACCCCGGCGGATAATTTCTTCCTCCGGTAGAAATTCTGAACCCCTCGCTTCGGCGGGGGGTTCTGCTTTACGGGGGAAGTGAAGCAGGGTACAATGCAGGGACATTTATCCCATTGAGAAGAAAAAGGACCTTTATGAGCAATTCGAAAGAATCGTCTTCTTCTACCTCCCGCTTGGATTGGCTTAAATCGTTGTGGAACGCGGTGAGCGTGCCAACGGTTGCCGTCCTCCTAGCACTTTTGATTGGGGCGATTATCTTGCGAATCTCGGGGGCTTCGCCGATTAAAGCCTATCTCTCGTTGTATCAAGGCTCTTTTGGGAGCATGAAAGCCTTTGCCCGCACATTGGAAAAGGCGACGCCGCTGGTTTTTAGCGGACTTGCAGTCGCGTTTGCCTTTAAGGCAGGGTTGTTCAATATCGGTGCGCAGGGGCAGTTGCTTTTGGGTGCATTGGTATCTGCAACCATCGGGTTTAGCGTGCATGGATTGCCGCCGGTCGCCCACGCGACCCTCGCACTGGCAGGCGGGGCATTGGCAGGTGCGCTCTATGGCGCGATTCCGGGCGCGTTGAAAGCCTATACCGGCGCGCACGAGGTCATCACGACCATCATGCTGAACTACGTTGCCATCAACCTGACCGATTATCTGGCGGATGGACCCCTGAAAGATACCTCTCCCGGGAATATCGTCGCTCGGACGCCGAAAATTCTCGACAGCGCGAAAATCCCCAGTGTGGGCGGCATTCCGATGGGGTTTGTCATCGCGGTGATTTTCGCCATCGTGATTTGGTGGGTACTATGGAAAACCACGCTCGGATTCGAGATTCGCACGGTGGGGTTGAACCCCCATGCGGCGCGTTACGCGGGGATGAAGGTGGCATATACCGTCATCTTGACCATGCTGCTGAGCGGCCTTCTCGCGGGCGTCGGCGGTGCGGTGGAAACGCAAGGCGTCGTCGGGAGATACCAGCCGGGCTTCAATGTCGGGCTTGGATTCGACGGAATCACCATTGCCTTGTTAGGCAAAACCCATCCCTTAGGGGTGATCCCCGCCGCACTTTTGGTCGGAGCGATGAAGGCGGGCGCGAGTCAAATGCAATTTAACGCCCATGTGGCGAAAGAAATTACCGATGTTATCCAGGCGTTGATGCTTTTCTTCGTCGCGGCGGATATGATTGTCCGATGGCTCATTCGGGCGCGCGCCGAAACGGTGGAAGAAAAAGTCAAACTCAGCGGCTGGGGACAGCAATAGGGAGGCACGTTCATGCAACAAAACAATTCTTCTCTCCCTGTTTCTCCTGTGAAACGATTTCTGAGCCGTTGGGGAGTGACGACGGTAGTGGTGCTTCTCGTCGTCGGTATTATCGGCTGGCAATACGCGAAAAACGCCCATATTACGGAAGCGGTGCTTTCTTCCACGCTGCGGCAGTCCATCCCCTTGGTGTTGGGCGCACTTTGCGGCTTGCTGGGAGAACGCGCGGCGGTCATCAACATTGGCATCGAGGGGCAGATGCTCATGGCGGCGTTCATCGGTTTCCTCGTCAACGTTTGGACGGGGAATCTTTTCCTTGCGGTGATGGCGGGAATCTTGACCGGCGCGTTCCTGGGATTTCTGCTTGCGTTCATGTCCGTCTCGCTCAAGATGGATCAAATTATCGGCGGAACGGTTATCAACATCCTCGCACTTGGCTTGACGGGATATTTCTATCAGGTCGGGTTGACGACGCAAGGAAAATTGCAGCCCATTCCGCTGGGCCCTCTTACGAAAATCCCTCTCATTGGACCGGTTCTTTTCGATAATCCACCCATTACCTACGCGGCGCTCGTATTGGTGATTCTGACTCATTATGTCCTCTTTTATACCAAATGGGGCTTGCGTACCCGCGCAGTTGGCGAACACCCTCGCGCGGCAGATACGTTGGGCATCAATGTGTATATGGTGCGCTACGTCAACGTGATTGTAGGTGGCGCAATTGCCGGACTTGCAGGCGCGTTCCTCTCGTTGGAAGCCGTTGGCTCGTTCGAGCGCGCGATGACTAATGGACGCGGCTTTGTCGCCCTCGCGGTGATGATTTTCGGGAAATGGACGCCTCTTGGCTCTTTGGGCGCGGCGCTCCTTTTCGGATTGGCAACCGCTATCCAGACCCAATTGCAATTCGGCGGCATCAACATTCCCCATCAATTCATTGGGATGCTGCCTTATCTCTTGACCATCATCGTCCTCGCCGGATTTGTGGGACGCTCCCGACCGCCTGCTGCGGACGGTATCCCCTATGAGAAGGAGTGAGCCATGAACGAACCGCTGGCGCTTGAAGTCCGTCATGTGACCAAACGATTCCCCGGCGTCATTGCGAACGACGACGTAAGTTTCTCGCTGCGCAAAGGGGAAATCCATGCCCTTCTCGGCGAAAACGGCGCGGGAAAAACGACCTTGATGAATATCGTCTACGGGCTGTATTCTCCTGATGAAGGCGAATTCCTCGTGGATGGCAAACCGGTAGACATCCGAGACCCTCACGATGCCATTCGCAGCGGAATCGGCATGGTGCATCAGCATTTCATGCTTGTTCCCGTTTTTACCGTGACGGAAAATATGATTCTCGGCGCGGAAGTGACAAAGGGACTCAGCCTCGACCTGCGCCGCGCTCGACGGGAAATCGCCGAACTCTCCGAATCCTACGGTCTGGAAGTAGACCCGGATGCCATTGTGGAAGAATTGCCCGTTGGTGTGCAGCAGCGCGTGGAAATCCTGAAAGCCCTCTACCGAAAAGCGAAAATCCTCGTTCTGGATGAACCGACCGCTGTCCTGACCCCTCAAGAGGTCGAGGACCTCTTCCGCGTGATGCGCCGCCTGACCGAAAAAGGGGTCTCGATTATCTTCATTACCCACAAATTGAAAGAAGTCCTCGAAATCGCCGACAGAATTACCGTGATGCGGCGTGGAAAAGTAGTCGGGCACACAACCCCTGCCGAAACCAGCGAAAACGGACTCGCCGCGATGATGGTCGGGCGCGAGGTACTGCTTCAGGTGGAAAAGAACCCTGCCAAACCCGGCGATGTGGCGCTCCGTGTAAAGAACCTAACCGTGCGCGACGAACGCGGATTGGATATCGTTCACAATGTTTCGTTCGAGGTGCGGGAGGGAGAAATTCTCGGCATCGCGGGCGTTCAGGGGAATGGACAAACCGAACTCGTCGAGGCGCTGACGGGGCTTCGCCCCGCGGCGTCCGGGACGATGGAACTCGCGGGGCAGGTCATGCCTTTCGAGGCGCCGCGTCGACTCATCGAGCGAGGTATGGCGCACATTCCAGAAGACCGACACAAACACGGGTTGGTGCTTCCCTATTCGTTGGCAGATAATCTGGTTCTCTGCACATACTATCAGCCGCCGTACGCGTCGAAGTTGCAAAGGAATAACCGCGTGGTGTACGAGAACGCGCTGCGGCTCATTGACCAGTTTGACGTCCGCGCGCCGGGTCCAATGGTCGCGGCGGCGACTCTTTCCGGCGGGAATCAGCAAAAACTCATCGTCGCGCGCGAATTCAGCCGTCCTATCAAAATTTTGATTGCCAATCAACCAACGCGCGGATTGGATGTCGGTTCGATAGAATATATCCACAAGGAAACCGTCAAAATGCGTGACCAAGGAATTGGCGTCCTGCTCATCTCGGCAGAGTTAGACGAGATTTTGTCTCTTTCCGATAGAATCGCGGTCATGTATCGGGGGAGAATCGTCAAAATTTTGGATGCCAAAGACGCAGTGCGCGAAGAATTGGGGCTTTGGATGGCTGGCGCGCAAGTAGAAAACGCGTAACCGCTCGTTTTGCCTTAGGAGAGAATGTCGAGTTTTCGTTTGGCATTCTCTCTTTTCTTTCGCTCAAAGTCTAGGACGAATGCGGGATGACTTTTCGTTTGGATTTGAGTACAATGAAATCGGAATTCCCACTTATGAAGGAGTAGAGAAATGCCTAAATCTGCTCGATTTCTTTTCGTGTTCATGATCGCTGCCTTGATTCTTTCGGCATGTAACTTGCCCACGAATCAGGCGGCGACGGAAGACCCCAATGTGGTCTTTACTGCTGCGGCGCAGACGGTCGAAGCACAATTGACGCAATCCGCGGGAGGCGGCGCGCAAACGCAGCCTCAGGGACAAGCCTCCCCGACCTCGATTCCTCCGACGCAGGCTGCTGCCTCCCCGACTCCTGTGCCTCCGCCGACACAACCTCCGCCGCCTCCAACGCCATCCCCGACGCCGATTTGCGATTTGGCGATGTTTATTAAAGATGTCACCATTCCCGATGGGACGGTACTCAATCCGGGAGAAACGTTTACGAAAACCTGGCGGCTAAAGAATATCGGTACATGCACCTGGGCGGGGTATTCCCTCGTCTTCGACGCAGGCGATGCGATGAACGGTCCCGCATCCGTAGCGATTGGCAGCGTTGCCCCGGGGCAGGAGGTAGATGTCTCTGTGGATTTGAAAGCGCCGGATGCAGCCGGCAGTTATCGCGGCTACTGGCGCATTCGCAATACCGCGGGCGTGTTGATTCCGGTTTCGAATGGTTATCAGAAGAAATCGTTTTATGTAGATATCAAAGTCGGTTCCAGCGGCTTCGACCTCTACACTCGCGCGCCGCAAGCGGAATGGTTCAGCGGCGCGGGCGCGCTGTTCTTCGATGGAAACCCCGGACCGGATGGATTCGTCCGCTACAAAAACGATGCGATTTTGGAAGGCGGCTCTCAACCCGCGAAAATTCTGGAGACGCATCCCGAATGGACAAATGACGGCTACATCTCCGGTTTATATGAACCCTACACTGTTCAGCCCGGAGAACATTTCTTCGCGACGATTGGCTTTATCGCGACAGATGCGAATGGAAGTTGCGGTATCGGAAATGTTGTCTTCCTCTTGAAATACGAGGACAATGGGGCAATTCATACGCTGGATAGTTGGACGAAATCTTGCGATGGACATTTGCTGAACGTGGATGTGGATTTGAGCAGCATTGCGGGAAAGACGGTGCGCTTCAAACTGGAAGTCCACGCGAACGGCGACTCTTCGCAAGATTGGGCTGTGTGGGTGCGGCCGGAAGTCAGAATGCCCTAACTGAATGCGGTGGAAGAGACGCCCGCAGAAAACGGGCGTTTCTTCTTTTTTGGGAGAATCTCGGTATAATAGCCTTCGCAAATCGAAAACGCGACGTGAGTTTTTGATGATTTCTTTCTTGAATTAGGAAGGATGATATATGGTTAAGTTTTTACGGAGAATCGTTCCTCTCCTGTTCGTGAGTTCTTTGGTGTTGGGAGCATGCACATCGAAAAACGCTGAAACCCCTGACCCTTCGGCAATTGCCACGCATGCGGTGCAGACAGTGGAGGCGCGGCTGACGCAGACGGCGATGGCTGTCCCCCCAACGCAGGCGTCCACGCCGACAGTGTCTCCCTCTCCAACACCCTTTGCAACAGCGACGATTCCCCCTATTCCAACCTCCCCTCCCTCGTCGGGAGGAGGAAACGAGCAAGATACCTGCCTGAAAGCGGTACTCGTCAGCGAGACTGTGCCGGATGGGACGATTGTTGCCCCCGGACAATCCTTTTGGAAGACGTGGACAATACGAAATGCCGGCACTTGCACATGGGATTCTTCTTATAAATTCGTGTATTGGCAGGGCGATTTGATGGGCGGCGCATTGGTGTATGACCTTCCCGGCGCCGCTCGCCCGGGCGAAACACTGGATATCCCGATTCAATTGCTTGCTCCTGCAAAAGAAGGTTCCTATCGCGGATACTGGAAAATACAGGCTCCCTCCGGCGCGATATTCGGCGTGGGTGAGCAGAATTACCCGCTTTGGGTGGATGTCGTGGTGAGCGACAATCCCGTTTACGCGGTGACATCCGTGGACTATAAAATCGTTCGCGAACCGGAATATGGTTGCGGACAGGCAAATACTTGGTACACTTATTACGCGACCATTACGGTCAACGGTCCTGTGACGGTGATTTACCACTGGCATTTCAGCAATGGCAAGCCGGAGGAGGAACCTCCAGACCCCTTGGTGTTCACCGAGGCGGGTTCGAAAACCGTCAGTTATGTATGGCAGATTCATCGAGGCGCGGAGCATAAACCTCGTTCGATGTGGATTTATGTCGAATCGCCAAACGACCAGGAATTCGATAGCAACAAGATATATTTCAACTACGATTGTAACGATTGATGTTTTCCGAATAATTTGATGGAGGTACATTCGATGAAACACTTTACGCGTGCGGCAAAAGCGGGAGTGCTTTTGTTCTTTCTCCTCTTGACGGCGTGCAATAAACCTTCGGCGGAAACCCCTCAAGAAACGCCGGTGGATCCCGTACTCATTTTTACGCAGGCAGCACAAACCGTTGCAGCGCAAATTACCCAAACGGCAATGGCACAGCCGCCAACGGCGACCCTTCAGCCAACGGCGACGCCTATCCCTCCGACGCCGGTAGCAACATTGGCGGTTGCGACCGCCGCTCAGGGCACGACGCCTGGCGCAACGCCGTTTCCAACGGTAACTCCTTTCAATAATGCGCCGCCGACTCAATCGGGCCCGCTATGTGATGACGCCGCCTTCGTTGCGGACATTACCATCCCAGACGGAACGAAAATGGAGCCGGGAGAGGATTTCACGAAAATTTGGCGAATCAAAAATACCGGTATCTGCACATGGGACGAGGGGTATGGACTGGTCTTCGCTTTTGGGGATCCTTTGGATGGCCCGGGCTGGAGAATTGAGAAAAAGAAAGACTTCGTTGCCCCGGGACAGACCATTGACATCGGAATCCCCATGACGGCTCATTTGGCGCCCGGCGAATATGTCGGTTGCTGGATTATGCAAAACGATAGAGGCGCGAATTTCGGCGGGGTGGTGTGCGTGGATATCGTTGTTGTGGAAAAGTGACGATTTCTTTCCTTCGTGATGACGGCGGCGCACCGCGTCGCCGTTTTTCGTTTTGCGTCATAGATGAACCGGAATTGCGTTTTAAGAAAATGAACTGTCGTCGCGAGCGAAACGCCGCTTCGTGGTAGACTCGTCCAGAAACGAGTACGAATGATGAAAACAGCAACTGCTCTCGCACATCCGAATATCGCGTTTATCAAATACTGGGGCAACCGCGACTCTCGTCTTCGGCTCCCTTGGAATGATTCGATTTCAATGAATTTGGAGGAACTCGTCACGAGAACGCGCGTGACCTTCGACGAGACTCTCTCGTCGGATGTTTTGATTCTCAACGGAATCGAGATGGAGGGAACGGCGCGGACGCGTGTTTCTGCTTTGTTGGACGAAACGCGCCGACTCGCTCATCTCGACGCGTTCGCGCGGGTGGAGAGTGAAAATAACTTCCCCACCGGCGCGGGGATTGCCTCTTCCGCCTCCGCGTTTGCCGCGCTCGCGCTTGCCGCGTCGGCGGCGGCGGGGCTTTCGCTTCCCGAACCCGCGCTTTCGCGACTCGCTCGGCTTGGGTCCGGGTCGGCGTGTCGTTCTGTTCCCGGCGGGTTTACGTTTTGGCAAAAAGGCAAAGGGGATGCGGATTCGTACGCGTTTTCACTCGCACCGGCTTCGCATTGGGCATTAAGGGATTGCATCGCCGTTATCAATGCCGCGCATAAACCGACCGGTTCCTCAATGGGACACCGCCTCGCGGACACCTCGCCTCTTCAATCCGCTCGTCTCGCGGACGCGCCGCGTCGCGTGGAACGCTGTCGCCGCGCAATTTCGACACGCGATTTCGAGATGCTTGCTGAAGTTGCCGAAGAAGATTCCAATCTCATGCACGCGGTGATGATGACCTCTACGCCGCCGCTGTTTTACTGGACTCCCGCAACCCTTCGCGTGATGAAGGCAGTACGCGCCTGGCGCAGCGAAGGAATTCCGGCTTTTTACACGATTGACGCGGGTCCCAATGTCCATGTGATTTGCCCGCGCGAATCGTCCGAGGACATTGCTTCCCGTCTCCGTGCTGTCGAGGGCGTTTCCCGCGTCCTTCTGGCTTCGGTGGGCGGTCCTGCGCGTCTCGAGGAGAGGTTGTAGGATATAATGAATGGTAGTCCTCTCGAAAGAGAGTTTGAACTTAGGAATGGATAAAAGAGACGTATGAACACAGATTTTCTTGCCGCGCTAACGCTTGTGGCTGTTTTTGCTGGTGTGGTTCTCATTCACGAACTTGGGCATTTCGTCGTTGGAAAACTGATGGGAATCGAAGTGGAAGAATTCGGAATCGGGCTGCCGCCGCGCATCCTGACTCTGTTTCGATGGCAGGGGACGGAATTCACCCTCAACTGGATTCCCTTAGGAGGGTTCAACCGCTTCAAAGGGGAAGATGATCCCGATACGCCCGGCGGATTTTCGGAAGCGAATCCCTGGGCGCGGCTCGCTGTTCTCTTCGCGGGACCTGTGATGAATCTCCTCGCAGGGGTTTTCATTTATAGTTTGATTTTCACTCAAATCGGATTGCCCGATTTCTCACATGTGCGGGTTTACGAGGTTTCGCCGGATTCTCCTGCCGAAAAAGGCGGCTTGCAAAAGGGCGATATCATCCTCCGCGCGGGCGGGGAGGAAATTACCGGTGATAAGCATCTACGAGATATGATTCACGCCTATCTCGACACGCCCATGCCCCTGACTGTGCTGCGCGGCGGGGAGGAAGTTTCTCTCACGGTGACGCCGCTTTCCTCGCGGACAGTCGAGGAGGGCGCTATCGGCATCTCCCCGGGACCGGTGTTGGTTCCTCCCTCTTCTTGGGCTGCGACGCTGCCCTATAGCGCGCTGACGACGTATGACCAGGCGAAGCAAATCCTTCTCCTTCCCGCACGGCTGCTGCGAGGGACACTTTCCTCCGAGGAGGGGAGATTGATTGGCTTCAAAGGTATTTACGATGTTTTCCGCCAAACATTGGATAGAGACGCGGAAAGCCGCGAGCAAATCCTTTCGTCTCAGCCTGAAAACAATGCCGAATTGCCGACGTTCTACACGCTCAATCTCATTGCCTCGCTGACCATCACGCTGGGCGTTTTCAACCTTCTGCCTTTCCCCGCGCTAGACGGAGGACGTATTCTCTTTACCTTGCCGGAAATTTTCATCCGAAGGAGAATCCCTCCGAAATTCCAAAATGCGATTAACGCCATCGGGTTATTGATTTTGATTGCCTTTATGGTCTACGTCAATCTCATGGATTTCATTAAACCAGTCCATATTTCTATCCCGTAAAACGATGAACAACACATCTTCGATAACTCCTTTTCGAAAAATTTTGAGCGCGCTCCTGGATTTGGGAGAAGATTTTCCCGAAGAGCATTTGTATCGCTTTTCCGATATCGAACCTCCGCAACTTTCCGCGTTGATGGAGGTTTGGGAGGAAATCCCTCTGGAACGGAAACGCGAGATGATGCAGCGATTGGAAGTGATGCTGGAGGAGGACACCCTCCTCTCCTTTGACGTTCTAGCGGTCGCGCTGCTTCGGGATTCGGACGCGGAAGTCCGCTCGGCAGCGATTCGTCTCCTCGGGGAATGTGAACACGCGACCCTCATCCCGATTTTCATGGAAATGCTTGTCCACGACGATTCGCCGGATACCCGCGCGGCAGCCGCGACTTCGTTAGGGCTTTTCGTCCTCAACGGGGAACTGGATAAAATTGCCGCGGAAACCCTCCGCGAAATCGAAGATGTCCTCCTCGAAGCGGCGCGTGGAAACGACACCGAAGAAGTGCGCCGCCGCGCATTGGAATCGCTTGGCTTTTCCTCGCGCCCCGAAGTCCCAACCCTCATCGAGTCCGCGTATTGGCGGGAAGATCCTCTCTGGACGGCAAGCGCGCTCTTTGCAATGGGACGTTCCAGCGATACGCGTTGGAACGAGGAGGTCTTGCGGATGCTTTCCAGCCCGCATCGTGAAGTGCGCTTGGCAGCGGTTCACGCGGCAGGGGAACTTTCTCTTGCCGACGCGCGCCGTCCCTTGTTGGATATTCTCGAATCCGAAGCCGATGAAAAAATCTTCGAGGCGGCGGTGTGGTCGCTTTCGCAAATTGGCGGGGAGGATGTACGCGAATATCTCGAAAATATCCTCGACCTCGCGGAAGAAGACGCGCAAATGGAATTTTTGGAAGACGCCCTGGCGAATTTGGATTTCACCGAAGATATTCAGCAATTCGAGATGATGGCATACGACCCGGAAGACCCAACGGAGGACTCTTAAACGATGCGCCGCGTCTTGCTTGCAGTTGGCGGGCTTCTCCTTTTGTTTTCAACCTTTGCAAACCCTGTTCACGCGCAAGGCGCAACTCATTTGGAAGATGTGCGCGTAGAATATAGTTTTGGGCAGCAAATCACCTTTTTGGCGCGCGTCGTCTCTGAGACTCCCGTTCTTTCCGCGACGCTTTTCTTTCGGCAGGAAAGCGGAGAAAATACGCACACGGTATCTTTACAGCCGGATGAAACCGGCTTGCTGCGCTATACCTACGATACCTCGGCGCAAATTCTTCCCCCCTTCGTCCCTGTTCTCTTTTGGTTTCAAATTTCATTGGAAAACGGCGAAACGTTTACCAGCGTCCATTATCGTTTTCGTTACGCCGACAATCGCTTTCCTTGGCAAACGCAAACCGAAGAGGAACTCATCCTCCATTGGTACGATGGCGATGAAGCCTTCGTCCGCGAGGCGCTGGATGCCGCGCGGGTTGGGATGGACACCATACGAAGCATGTTTCCCATTTCCGAAGGAGAACCGATTGAGATTTATATCTATCATTCCCCTTCGGATTTGCAGAGCACGCTCTACCTCGGCGGCGAATCCTGGATGGCGGGAGAGGCGAATCCCGCGCTTGGGGTCGTCTTGGTTGCCATTCCTCCCGGACCCCAGCAGGGCATCGCGATGAAGCGGCTCATCCCGCACGAGTTGGCGCATGTGATGTTGTATCGCTATCTCGGAGAGTCTTACAATCGTCTCCCCACATGGCTTCAGGAGGGGATTCCCTCGATTGTCGAGTTATATCCGAATCCCGATTACCCCCGCGCGTTAGACCTTGCTGTGGAAAACGAGAGTCTTTTTCCCATCTCCGCCTTGTGTGACGCGTTTCCGAGGGACGCGTCCGGCGCGTTCCTCGCGTATGCGGAGGCGGAATCCTTCACGCGGTATCTGCGGGCAACTTATGGAGACAGCGGGCTGGAGGCGCTTCTCTCTGCGTATGCGGACGGGTTGGATTGCGAGCAAGGAGCCGCGCGGGCGCTTGGGGTTTCACTACGCCAATTGGATATGCAGTGGCGGGAAGAAACGCTTGGAGAAAATGTCCTCGGATTTGCGCTTCGCAATCTCTCGCCATATCTGGCGATTCTTCTTGTTCTTTTACTGGTTCCACTTTGGAACGGGGTGAAAACATGGAGAAAAATACGGACGAAATGATTCGAAACGAGCCTGCGCGTCTCCACGTCTGGGTCAAGGGACGCGTGCAGGGCGTGGGGTTTCGCGCGTTTACGGCGAGAACCGCGCAAATGCTTGGGCTTCGCGGCTGGGTGCGGAACGTCGGCAATGACCGTGTGGAAATCCTCGCCGAGGGCACGCGCGAAGACCTCCTCCGCCTCCTCGAGGCGGTTCGGGTAGGTCCCCGCGCGGCAGTCGTGGATGAAATTCAGGAGAATTGGGAAACGCCGGAGGGGAAATTCAGCGGCTTCAATGTCCGGTTTTGGTAAAGGCTAGTCCCCGCTCTTTGAGCGAGACGTACCGTCCCTGTCCGATGACGAGGTGGTCGAGCACGTCTATATCGAGGAGTTTTCCCGCCTCGAGGATGACGCGCGTAATGGCAACATCATCCGGGCTGGGAGTCGGGTCTCCGCTGGGATGATTGTGGACGAGGAGAATCGCGGCGGCGTTCCGGCGCACTGCGGGCGTGAACACCTCTGCCACGCGGATATGCGCGGCGTTGAGCGACCCGCTTGCCACATCCACGATTCCCAGAACGTGATTTCGGGTGTCCAGCAGAAGAACGCGCATCACCTCTTTTTCCAGTCCGCTCATTTCGTATTGGACCAGCGCGGCGGCGTCGGCGGGGGAGCGGATGATGGGGCGTTCACCGGGGGCTTCGAGGGCGAGTCGTCTTCCGAGTTCGATGGCGGCTTTGATTTGTGCGGCTTTCGCGCTGCCGATGCCGTGTTCTGCGCGGAGTTCCTCGAAGGAGGCGCGGTGCAAACCGGAAATTCCGCCGAAATGCTGAAGAAGACGCTGCCCCACCTGAACGGCATTTTCGCCGCGAACCCCTACGCGCAGCAGAATGGCGAGGAGTTCCGCGCTGTTTAGCGCCTGCGCGCCCAGACGTTTCAGGCGTTCACGGGGACGCTCTTCTACGGGCAAATCGGCGATGCGATATACGGTAGTGGAGGGAGTTTCGTCCATAGGAAGACATAGAGCCTCCCGCGCGGGAGGCTCTCGAAATCTCAGATGTATAGCCCGGTGGGGTCAATCTCCTCGCGCAGCAGGCGAAGTTCTTCCGCGCTGGGGGGTTCGCTGACGGAGACGTGTTCCGGGATGATGAGGTCGAAGCCCGTGTTTTCTACGACCTCCTCTATCGTGACGCCCGGATGCAGTGATTTGAGTCTCATGCGTTTGGTCTCCGGGTCGTAGTCCATCAGCGCGAGGGTGGAGACGACATAGGCGGGACCCGTATCACGCGGAAGTCCGGCTTCTTCTCGTGCTCCGGGACCGGTGAGGTAGCCGGGGGTGGTGATGAAATCCACTTTGGGGACGAATCGCCGTTTCTGATGTTGCATGATGGCGATGGTGCGCCAGCAGTTACTTCCCACATCGTTGCCGCCGCCGGAACCCGGAAGGCGCGCTTTCGGGTGGTCGTGGTCGCCGATGACGATGCTGTTCAGGTTGCCGTAGGGGTCAATTTGCGCGCCGCCGAGGAAGCCGTAGTCCACAAAACCACGTTGGGCGGTTTCCATTGTGTCGCAGATGCCGGACGCGGCAAGCGCGCGGTGAAAGGTGCGCGCTTCCCCGACCGCGAGGGGCAGTTCTTCGAGAATTGCCCCCATGCCGCCAAATTCGAAGATGGGCACCAGATTGGGGGCGGTGGTCTTCGCCGCGAGCATGGCGGCAAGCATGGGGATGCCGGTTCCGATAAAGCAGGTTGCGCCGTCTTCGAAGAGACGTGCGGCAATGCAAATCATCAATTCGTTTTTGGAATAGGATTCGCTGCTCATCCTAGCCTCCGTTCCCGCGCGGCGACGGCTTCTTCGAGCCGTTCGGGACCTATCAAGTCCAGATATTCCTGATGGTTTTTGACGCCGTAGACGTATTTGTCCAGATATTCTTTCGCGCCTTCGGGGGTTTTACTTTTTTGCACCCATTCCTTGATTTGTGCTTCGTCGCGTCCGTATAGATACGCCATTTCGCCGGGGTGAGAGCCGAAAGGCGCGTGAACGACGGCATCCACCAGATAGTAGGGGATCATCGTCCGTTCGGGATATTTGCGGATTTCCTCCGTGGGGACGATTTCTTCCGCGCTGACGATAAGCCGCTTCGACGCGCGCGCCATCTCGAACGCGAATCCGCTGATGCCTTCTACTTGGCAGTTTCCGTATTTATCTGCGCGGTGGACGTGAATGAGCGCCACATCGAGGATGAGCGCGGGGAGCAGCGCGATTTTCATGCCGGTAAAGGGGTCGCGGACGACTTTTGCCGCGCTGTATTTCAGCGTATCCGTCCCTAGCATGGAGCGCGTGGGTAAAAACGGGACGCCCATCGCGGCGGCTTTCATCCGCCAAGTGATTGCGCCGTTCGACCATTCCACGCAACTTTCCACCTGCCCGGATTCCACCGCTCGCCGCAGCGCCTGTGACGTGCCGTAGACTTCCAGCCCGATATAGGTGATATCGAGTTTCTTGACCAGACCCGCAGCGAGGAGGATATCTACCTCCGTCACGCCTTGCCCGCAGACGCGAAGATCCTTCTTCCCTTGACGGATGATTTCCCGCATCAGCGACATCGGCGCGCGTACCGTTCCGTAGAGTTCCGTGCCGAGGTAGCATCCATCGGTCACGAATTGGCGGATGGCTTCCTCTTCGCTCATCACCTTGTCGGTGAGTTTTCGCGATTTCTTCCGCCGATTCCACTCTCGGAATTCGTCGAGGTCAAAGGGCTGAATTAATTCTCCTTGACCCGATAGCAAAACATCCATAGTTTTCTCCTTCATCGAGAGGGTTTAGGAAAAAGTCCCAGACCAGGTTTCGAAGCGGTAATTGCTTCGTTCTCCTTCTTTGTAGAAGGTAAGATACGTCATCACCTGATAGGGAATGAATTTCTGTTCCTGCGGCTTGTGGATGGCTAAATCGTAATAGGTATGCCATGTGCCGGAGTTGAAGTATATCTGGCTGTAGATGGGCGCGTGGGCAGGTTCACGGGTAGGCCGCGTGGTGGTGTCCAATGCAACGACTTCTTGATGATGGGTGTGTCCGTAGACGATGAAATCGGCTTCTCCGTCGAGAAAGGCCTTTTCTTTCAGTGCATGGTCTGCGAATGAAAGATTTTCGCCGTTTCGGAATTTTTCTTGTACCCAGAGAACAACGCTGTTGACGGTGTTGAAAGAAGTTCGGCTGGAAATTTTCAAAATAGCGGACAACGCGTCCACCGGGTCGAATCGCAGCCATTCATCCGCGCGGCGAACCACGTTGAGACCGAGGAATTCGTTTCCGAGGGTATCCCAAATTTTCTTGATGCGCGTCTGCATCTCTTCCGAAAGCCCGCTATACCGAATCTGTCCGCTAATCCAGAGGGGCATCGCGAGAACCGGACGCACATTGACCAATTCCCGAAGTCCGTCGAGGACGTTGGGAGGAAGTTCGTCGCCAAGTTGACGTTCTACCTCTAATGGGAAACGGTTGAGCATTTCAACGGCGAAGATATCGCCGAGGGTGGATGCCGCACGTCCCGCTTTCGCGTTGTAGTTGAAGGAATCGTAATAATCTCCGTGGCGCGCGTAGACGCGGTAAGGGCCCAAAATATCCTGAATGTACCCTTCTTCTTGGAAAAACGGGAAAGGCGAAGGCGGGTTCGAGAGTGCGAGCGCTTCGATGATTTCCTCGCGAACGGCGTCGAATGCCTTCCCGGGGATGTAGTAATACCAATCGTGATTCCCCACCATGTAGTGAATCCTCGTTTGGACGGGGATTCTCTCCTTGCTCTCGAAATCGGGCGTGCCGCGGGAAGTCGCGGGAGGGAGACTCATCCTCTCGTCCCGAACGAGTTTTCGGAAGTACGAAAGACCTTCCTCGTTTTTCTTGAGAATCGCGCGGGTGATTTCGCCGAGTTTTTCCGCATAACGGGGATTTTTCGTATCTGTCCAGGGGCGGACGGGCGTTTCCCCTTCCGGGGTTTCTAGCCAGAGTTCAGAATGCAACGGGTCCAAAATATCGCCGAGGAGCAGGATGTCAATTTCCTCGATGGGGCGATATTGCCCGGTCCGCCGCCAAGAGGCGTTATACGCCAGTTCCTGAAGTCTATCTACGAAGAGGCGGAACGCATCGGCAGAGATGGTACGTCCGCAAGTGCCGTCGCCGAGATGAAGGTCGCTGATGATGACGAGCATGGAAATTCCTCCAAAACATAGTGAATACGCCCGTGTCTCAGGTGTGTGACATTTAAGTTAGACATCGTCCTCCGAACCGCCGCGTCGAAAAACCGACGCGAGCGCGCCGCTCAATGCCCACAATCCCCACGCGGCGATTCCCGCGCCGATGAGCAGAAAAGGCAGTCTCACGAGCAGCGGTGTGTTTTCCGCATCTTGAAGCCCCGCCCAAAAGAACAAGGCTCCGAAAAGGAACATCGCCAGCGCATTGATGAATTGTTGGGATATGCGGATGAACGGCGTTTCGATGCCATTCAACTGAATGATACCGGATGAGAAGATTTTCACGCCGACGAGAAAGAAAACGCCGCCGAAAAGCGCGCCCATGAATGGCGGAAATCCCTCGACGTTTTGAGAAAATTGGGGAGGCAGCGCGTGCATTGAAAGGAGCGCAACTCCCGCCCCGATGAGGGCGAAAATTCCGCCGAAAAGCGCGGAGAAGATACAGCCGAGTCCGTTAAGCAGTTTCATCGCGAGAAGGACAGATATCCTGAAGCGGGCATGCCGCGCAGCGCGGCGAGCGGGCGCGGCAGATTTCGCGTCCGAGACGAATCAGGTTGAGATGCGCGTCGAAATATGTTTCGGGAGGAAAAAGGGCTTCAAGATGCTCATGCGTTTTTTCCACGTTCATTTTCGGCGGGCGCAGTCCTAACCTGCCGGAGACGCGGTAAATATGCGTATCTACGGGAAACGCGGGACGTTGGAGCGAAAAGAGCAGCACAATGGCGGCGGTTTTCGGTCCCACGCCTTTGAGGGACATCAGCCACGCACGCGCCTCGTCGAGAGGCATCTCCGCGAGGAACGAAAGGTCGAGGGTGCCGCGTTCTTCGGTGATTTGGCGAAGCGCGGCTTGAATGCGCGGCCCTTTTTGATTTGCCAGCCCCGAAGGGCGAATCGCCTCGATGACCTCCGCTTCCGGCGCGTCGCGTACCGCCTCCCAGTCGGGGTAGCGGTTTCGCAAGGCGGCGTAGGCTTTGTCGCGGTTTCGGTCGTTGGTGTTTTGCGAAAGGATGGTGAGAATCAATATATCCAACGGCGGCATGGATTCTTCTTCAGCGGGACCGAAGAAATCCAGCAATGCGCGGTGGATTTGTATTGCGCGGGTACGAAGCGAATCGTCCATGCTAGGCTCGGCTTAACGTGAAGACCGGACGGCTTTCCCCGACCGTGAGTTTTCGCCAGTTGTAGATGGATTGGAGAGGCCCGAATTCCGCCAGTTCGCGCATCTGCCCTTCGTCGAGGACGCGCAGCCGGCGGAGGATTTCGAGAATCACTGCCGGACGGACGCGTTTCGCCGCGTCCCCATCCGAGACTTTGAGCATGATGCCGATTCCGGGAGAATTGGGCGCAAGCGCGCCGGGCATCAACCCGATGCCCTGATACCCCTCCGCGCCGCCTTTGGAGAGGATTTTCCCTTTGCCGACTTCCATCAGGCGGGTATCGAACCGCCCGTAGCCGCTAATCATTTCGGGATGCGCGGTCATTGCACTCGTGATGGTCCTGCAGGCTTCCGCGCGCGTTTCCGGTAGATCTTTCGGGTCACAGAGGCGCGCGTAGGCGAGCGCGGCGTTGTAGAGCGGGACGGCGAAATTCGGCGCAGAGCAGCCGTCAATGCCGAGGTGTACCTCCTCCACAGAAAGGTCACACATCTCGGCAAAGGTTTTCAAAATATCTTGTTGGATAGGATGCGATGGGTCGAGATAGGTTTGAAGCGGCAATCCGCGCATTTTGGCATGTGCGAGCATCCCTGTATGTTTTCCCGAACAATTGTGACGATTTGGGGTGGGTTCTTCGCCGTTTCGGATGAGACGCTCGGCGGTGGCTTTGTCGAAAGGCGGATGCACGCCGCATTGTAAATCGCTTTCCTGAATGCCGATTTTCTCCTGCGCCGCGTGGATGACATCTACATGCAAATCCGTCCCCGCGTGCGAGGCGCAGAAAATCGCGATTTCGCGCGGTGAAAGCCCGAACACTTTGTCGCCGCCTCGTTCGATGAAAGGCAGCGCCTGAAATGGTTTCGCCGTCGAGCGGAGAAAGGTCGTTGCGTGAGGGTCTCCCACCCATGCGAGAAGTGTCCCGTTGGAATCGACGACAACCGCCGCGCCATAATGGATGGATTCGACTGTGTCGCCGCGCGTTGTTTCGAAAATGGGAACGTAAGAGGACATCGCGTTATTTTTTCCCTTCTTCTGTTTCGTCAGTGTGGTAACGGCGGACATAATAACGGGAAAGTCCATATTGCAGACGGCGTGTATATTGCTCGCGACGGGAAGCGGGATACCGAAATTCTTTAAGGAACGCGGGGATATACTGCGCCACCTCTTCGGGCTGTTCTTTTTTCG
Source organism: uncultured Anaerolineaceae bacterium (assembly GCA_964505165.1). Taxonomy (GTDB): domain Bacteria; phylum Chloroflexota; class Anaerolineae; order Anaerolineales; family Villigracilaceae; genus CAZDGZ01. The sequence continues at coordinate 40,018 of CAZDGZ010000005.1, forward strand.
CCGCCATTTCTTCCATGATTTCGTGGAGCCGCTGAATCTGTACGATTTGCTTTTCGATGGTGCTGCGCGCGCATCGTCCGCCGCGTCCGCTGATGATGTGGTAGCCGCGGTAATCGTCGCTCAACAGGGTTTCGAGGGATTCTATCCAAAGCGGGAAATCTGCTGTCGAGGTAAACGGAGGCTGGTTTTTGACGATGGCATCGCCAACGAAGACGACTTTTTCTTCCGGCAGAATCACCCAAATGGCGGTTTCGTCGGAGCCGGGATGGTATTCGAGATAAATCGGCGTCTCGCCCCAGCGAATCGCCATTTTCTCCGTGAAGAAGATTTCCGGCGGCGCCCAGCGGATATTTCCCAATCCGGGGATGGTTTCCCATTCCGCGCCGCTGTCGAGGCTTTGGGTGCGGAATGTCGCGGAGCGTCCGCGAAAATATTGGGCGGTTTTCTCGTGTGCGAGGATTGTGCAATCCATTGCCCGCGCGCCCAATGTCCTATCGGGATGAGAATCGAGGTTGATGAGCAGCCGTTCCGGTCCGCAAAAAACTTCGATGAGCGAGGCGCGCCATGCGCGTCCATCTTCCGGTGCGGGCGGCGCGTCGATATAAATCATCCCGCGCGGCAATGCAATCGCGCCCAACGTGACGCCGGTGTATTCGGTTTCGATGTAGATATACTTTCCGATGCTTTGCATGAGTTATTCCTGTTGCGTGGATTTCGCTACCGGGAGGGTGAGCGAGAATCGCGCGCCCTTGCCCGGGGCACTTTCGACCCAAATTTTGCCTCCGTGTCCTTGTACCGCGAGCCGGCAAAATGCCAGACCCACGCCCAAGCCGGAAGGTCGTCGTTCGCTTTCGTTTTCTCCATCATCCTGAAGGCGGATGAATTTATCGAAGATACGTTTTTGCTCTTTTTCCGGGATACCGGGGCCGTGATCCTGAACCCAGAGACGCAGCCAGGAGCCGTCTTTTTCCGCGCCGATTTCGATGACGGTGTTTGGAGGGGAGAATTTCGCGGCGTTTTCCAGCAGGTTGATGAGGACGCGCAAAATCATATCCGCATCTACCCAAATGTCGGGGAGATTTTGCGGAAGTTTTGCCGCGATGCTTTGCTGATGGCTGCGGATGGTCGGGTGGACGGCGGCGATGGCTTCTTTGACGAGGTATTCGGGAGAGACGCGTTGTTGTTCCGCAATGGGTTGATTCGCTTCGAGACGGTTGATATCGAGGAGAGAACTGATGAGACGCTGAATCCTCGCGGTGGAGTTCTTCGCGATTTCGATAATTGAGCGGAGGTTGTCGTTGCCCTCTTCGAGCATTTCATCCAGAACGTCGAGGCTGGAGACGACGTTTGCCAGCGGGGAACGCAGGTCGTGGTAAATCATTGCCATCAGGTCGTTGCGAAGCGCGTCGAGTTCTTTTCTGTCGGTGATGTCGTGGAGAGTCCATTGGAGCGCGTCGGTCTCATCAAATTGTACGCGGCGCACATAGACCATCACGGGGACCGCGGCGCCCGATTTCGTCCGCACGATGGATTCGTACCGGGCGGTTTCGCCGCTGGCAAGCAGGGAAAATTCGGCGCCTAGTTTTTCGGTGTTGCCCTCGTGGATTTGCAGGATGTTCATCGAGTGGAGGGTTTCTTTGTCGTATTCGCACAACGCGGCCGCGCGGCGGTTGGTCTCGATGATATTTCCTTCCCAATCGGTAATCAAAATCGGGTCAATGCTTTCGTCGAAAAGTTCACGGTATCGTTGATGAGCGGTTTCGAGACGTTCGAAGAGGCGCGCGTTCTGAATGGTTGTTCCGGCGATGCTGCCGATTCCGGTCATCACGAGAAGCGCATCCGGGTCGAACGTGCCCGAAACGGGATTGATGGCTTCGAGGACGCCAATCACTTTTCCCTGTGCGCGGATGGGTGCGGCGGCGAGTGCGCGAGGCTTCGTGGCATCGAAAATATCCCGTGCGTCCGCCGCGAC